>DLLB01000044.1 GCA_002477905.1 Clostridiales bacterium UBA7573
TCTTATCCAATGGCAGACTGGTGGCGTTTGATACGATGCCGCATTTGCGGGAACGGTACGGCGCAGGCAGAACCGCCATGACCTTGCGGGTGAAGGCGGACGGACATCCGGACGATACGGAGAAGCGGCTGACGGAAGTGCTGAGCGCATTCCCCCAAAAGCAGATTACCCGCGCAAACGGTGTATTCACCTGCCGGATCTCCGCGGACACGTTTTCGGACGATTTGTGTGAGGAAATTTCCCGTGCATTGACGCAAGCCGGTTTTGTGATCTTACAAATGAGCGTCAAAGAAGTGGATCTGGAAGATGTGTTCCTGCTACTGACCGGGAAAAGAACGGGAAATACGCCATCTGAGGAGGAACAGGCTCAATGAACGCAGTTTACCGGCGCGAAATGCGCACATTCTTCAGAACGCCGTTCGGGTATTTGTACCTTGCGGTATTCACCTTGATTTTCGGGATTTATATTGCGGCGCTCAACCTTGGCGGGGATTTTTACCCCGACCTTGAGATTACGCTCAGCAGCATGGTCATGTTGACGATGCTGTTTATTCCGATCTTAACGATGCGAACTTTTGCAGAGGAGCGTAAACAGAAAACCGATCAGCTTCTGTACGCGTTGCCGCTGAAGCTCCCCCATGTGGTGATGGCAAAATTCCTTGCGTCGTTCACCCTGTTTTGCATTCCGCTTGGATTTGCACTTCTTTTACCGCCGCTCTTTTCCGTGTTCGGGCATGTCGCGTTTTTGCCTGCCTATCATGCGATTTTCGGATTTGCACTGCTTGGCGCGGCACTGATTGCCATCGGCAATCTCATTTCGTCGTTTACGGAAAATCAGGTGGTTGCCGCGGTGGTGACGTTTGTTTTGTTTTTGCTGATGTACTTGATGAACGCGTTTGCAGATAAATTTCCGGCTTCGCCCGTTGCGTCGTTTGTTGCGTTTGTTGCGCTGACGATGCTGATTCTGGCGGTGGTCTACTATATGACGCGCGCCCTGTATCTGTGCTTCTTTGTCGGAATTGCTGCGGAAATCGCCTTGACGCTGGTGTTTGTATTCCGGTCTGCCGCTTTTACCGGCGCGTTTGCAAAACTGATCGGATGGCTTTCCGTATTTGACCGTTTTTACAGCTATGCCAACGGCATTCTGGATCTGAAAGCCATTGTTTACTATCTGTCTGTCACTTTCTTGTTCCTGTTCTTCACCGTACAGGGCATGGAAAAGCGCAGATGGGCATAAGGAGGGAGGAAAAGTACCATGAATCTGAAAGAAAAATGGGCGGCGCAATCGCGCACGAAATCCTTCCGGTACGGTTCCCGCAGTGTGCTGATCTCCCTGATGCTGATCGTCATTGTGCTGTTGGTGAATGTCTTGGTTGGGCTGCTGCCGACCAAAGCCACCGAATTTGATATTACCGAAAACGGATTGTACAGTCTGTCGGAGCTGACAGAGACATACGTCAAAAATCTGGACAGTGAGATTACAATTTATGTCATCGCGCAGACCGGCACCGAGGATGCTTTGGTGGAAGAAACGCTCAAACGTTACACCACGCTTTCTTCGAAAATTCATTACGAATACATTGATCCGATCCTGCAGCCGTCCTTTGTGGAGAAATATACGAAAAAACAGTTGAGCAACGGCAGTCTGATTATGGTCAGCGACAAATATCCGGATCGCCCGTATGTATTGGATTATGCCGATCTTTCCTACCGTGCGTACAGCGATCAGGAAAAGCAGTTCCTTGCGTATGCAGAAGCCTTGTACGGCTCGGATGCCATTCTCGGCTACAAGGCGGAGCTTGGCGTCGGGATGTATGATGCAGAAAAGCAGATTACGACCGGTTTAAGTTATGTCACCACGGATAAATTGCCGCATATTTACGTCATCGCCGGTCACGGCGGAAGCGGCTATGCCTCCTCGCTTGCCGAATCGTTCGCCATGGCAAACGTCGTGCTGGAATCGTTGGACCTTGCGACCGTAGCGGAAATTCCGGCAGACGCGGATGCATGGATTCTGCACGATCCGAATACGGATCTGAGTGAGGAAGAAGTGAAATTGCTCAGCAAATACCTTGAACAGGGCGGTACGTTGCTCTTGTCTACCAATTATAAAAATATTGCGTCTTTAACCAACCTGAGCGCGGTTCTTGCGGAATACGGATTATCCGGTTCGTCCGATCTGATCTTGGAGACGGGCGGCGATTATTGCTATTATGATTCCACCACCGGAGAATCCGCAAGTGAAATGCTGATCCCGCTCTATGCAAGCGATCATCCGTTTACAAACGCGTTCTCCTTAACCACCCGGTTATGCTATCCCGATGCACACCGGATTCTCATTTCGGGATCCAAGCCGGCGACCGTCTCGGTTACGCAGTTTTTGTATACGTCGGCGAAGGCGCGGCTGTATGACGTGGGCAGCAAGAAATATACTGATACGGAGGAAAAAGAAACCGGCAATTATCCGCTTGCCGTGGATGCGAAGCGCATGGAGGATCTCGGCGTTTCTTCCCGTGTGATCTGGTTTTCTTCCACCGCATTTTTCAGCTCCAAAGCCAACTCCATTTCCGGCGGTGCGAACTATTCTTACTACATGACCGCGATCAGCGAACTGACCGGCGCGGATATTGAGTTTGCGATCGAGGCAATTTCCATGGACGTCGGGCATTTGACCGTTTCCACGCCGGTGCGGATCGTGCTGACCGTGGTGCTTGCAGTGCTGATTCCGGGGGCGTTGATTGCCGTGGGTTGCGTGATCTATGTGAAACGGAGGAAACACTGATGCAAAAAAAACGTACACCGTGGCTGCTTTTGATCTTAGTGGCAGTTGCGATCGTGCTGACTGTTGTGGTGATTGTGATTTATCAGAATCAGACGACCGATCCCGATCAGACGAGGACCACCACTGCGCCGAAGATTCCGCTTGCGGAAGGTACAATGGCGCAGATTACGGAAATTTCCTGTACCTATGACGGGAAAACATGGGGATTCACCCGTATTGCCGGCACATGGTTTGCGGATTGGGAAGAAGAATTCCCGCTCAATCAGACCGCAGTGATCGATTTGTGCGATACGATTGTGGGGATCCGCGCGGATAGCCGTGTGGCGGATCGCTGTGACGATCCCGCCAATTTCGGACTGGATGCGCCGCACACCGTGATTACGGTGAAGATAGATGGGAAAACCGTTCGCTATGCGTTCGGCAAACAGAATTATCTCAAAGAAAATGCGTACTACTGTCAGAGAAGCGAAGATGACGCTTTGTATTTGGTTTCGTCCGAAACCGTAGAAAAGCTCCAGAAGCGCGAGACGGACTTTGCGGATCTGATCAGCCGGGTTCCGGAACTGGAACGGGAAAATGTCACGGGATATACCCTGCAAATCGCGGACGGCACGCCGATCAAGCTGACGGAGAAAGCGGATCTGGACGCGGTGTTTACCGCAGTGCAGAAACTCGTAAAAGCGCTCAACCGCACTTCCATGGAAAAATTCGCGGATTATGCGGTGACGGAAGAAGAAAAAACCGCTTACGGTTTGGTGGAAGGACAACAGGTGCGCCTGACGATTCATTATCAGCGCGCCGTCACCAAAACGTTGGACGACGGCACCATCGGCTCGATTATGACGCCGTTTGAAGCGACCGTTTATTTTGGAAACGCCGTAGAAGAAGGGACGTATTGTCTGCCGGAGGATTCCCGATACGTCTATTATGTAGAGACGTCCTTTGTCAAAGAAACCCTGCCGTCTCTTTTTGAAAAAACATCCGAAACCTGATGCAGACACGCCAAACGGGCAAAAATTTCAAAAAAACGGATTTTTTTGTGAAAAAGAAATTGACAGGAGAAATCCGGTGTGTTATAATAACAAATAAGTTTTTTCCCGATGCGCCGGCATAAGCCCCGTTTTTGGGCGAATTCAATTCAAATTACGGAGGAATCGTTATGAATTTCAAAAACGCATATCTTGCAGAGCTCATGGAGACAGTAAAGAAGCGCAATCCCGGCGAACCGGAATTCCATCAGGCAGTCGAGGAAGTTCTGCTTTCGTTGGAGCCGGTTGTGGAAAAACATCCGGAGTACATTGAAAAGGGCGTTATGGCAAGCATTGTCGAGCCGGAGCGGATCATCAAATTCCGTGTGCCGTGGGTAGATGATAAAGGAAACGTGCAGGTCAACCGTGGTTTCCGCATCCAGTTCAACAGCGCCATCGGACCGTATAAGGGCGGTTTGCGTTTTCATCCCTCTGTTTATGAAGGAATCATCAAATTTCTTGGCTTTGAGCAGATTTTCAAAAACTCGCTGACCGGTTTGCCGATCGGCGGCGGCAAGGGCGGCTCGGACTTTGATCCGAAGGGCAAGTCCGATATGGAGATCATGCGTTTCTGCCAGAGCTTTATGACGGAGCTTTCCAAGCATATCGGTGCAGATACCGACGTGCCGGCAGGCGACATCGGCGTGGGCGCACGGGAGATCGGCTATCTGTTCGGTCAGTACAAGCGGTTGCGCAATGAATTTACCGGCGTGCTTACCGGTAAGGGACTGACCTATGGTGGTAGCTTGATCCGCAAGGAAGCAACCGGTTACGGTCTGTGCTATTTCACAGAGGAAATGCTCAAAGATCACGGGGATTCTTTCCAGGGCAAGACGGTGGTGATTTCCGGTTCCGGAAACGTTGCAATTTACGCATGCGAAAAAGCAACCCAGCTTGGCGCCAAGGTTGTTGCCATGTACGATTCCAACGGTTATATCTATGACAAAAACGGCATAGACCTTGCCGCGATCAAGGAAATCAAAGAAGTACGTCGCGCGCGTATCAAGGAATATCTCACGGTACATCCGGAAGCAGAGTACCACGAGGGGTGCCGCGGAATCTGGACGATCCCCTGCGATATTGCGCTTCCCTGCGCAACGCAGAATGAGATCGACGGCGAAAGCGCGAAGATCCTTGTGAAAAACGGTGTCAAAGCCGTTGCAGAGGGCGCAAATATGCCTTCTACACCGGAAGCAATTGAAATCTTCCAGAGTGCCGGCGTGCTCTTTGGTCCCGCGAAAGCATCCAACGCCGGCGGCGTGGCAACTTCTGCTTTGGAAATGTGCCAGAACTCCATGCGTTACAGCTGGACGGCAGAGGAAGTGGATGCCAAGTTGCAACACATTATGACCGGTATTTATCACAACTGTGCCAATGCCGCAAAAGAATACGGTATGGAGGGCAACTACGCAGCAGGTGCGAATATCGCAGGTTTCTTGAAGGTTGCGAATTCTATGCTTGCATACGGTGTAGTCTGATTTTAAAGCCACACACCCCGGAAAAGCCCGTAAGAACCCTTATGGGCTTTTCGTTTACCGTGCGCTTTGCCGTTGGCAAAGGCACAATGCAAAACAGAAAGGACTGGATAGCATCATGTATCGGATTCTGAAAAAGGAAGTGCTCAATTCCACGGTCACATTGATGGAGATTGAAGCGCCGGCAGTTGCGAAAAAAGCGAATCCCGGACAATTTATCATTTTACGCGTGGATGAAAACGGAGAGCGGATCCCGCTTACCATTGCCGATTACGACGCGGCGCGCGGTAGTGTGACGATCATTTTCCAGATCGTCGGCGCGACGACGGAGAAACTTAACCACAAAGCGGCAGGGGAGTTTATTCAGGATTTTGTCGGTCCGCTCGGAAAAGCCACCGAAACGGAAGGCAAGAAAAAAGTCGCCGTGGTCGGCGGCGGCGTGGGATGCGCAATTGCGTATCCTGTGGCGAAAAAATTCCACAGCCAAGGAACGGAAGTGCATGCGATTATCGGATTCCGGAATCGGGATCTCGTCATTCTGGAACCGGAATTTCGCGCCGCGTCCGATCGATTGTTTCTGATGACGGACGACGGCAGTGCCGGAGAAAAAGGACTGGTGACGGACGCACTCAAACGCCTGATTGAAAGCGGGGAACAGTATGACGAAGTGATCACGATCGGTCCGCTTGTTATGATGAAATTTGTCTGCCGTCTGACGAAAGAATACGGGATCAAAACGGTCGCCAGTATGAATCCGATCATGATTGACGGAACCGGTATGTGCGGCGGATGCCGTCTGACGGTGGGGGGCGAGACAAAGTTTGCTTGCGTGGACGGTCCGGAATTCGATGGTCATCTGATTGATTTTGAGGAAGCGATTGCCCGTTCGTCCATGTATAAACCGTTTGAGTGTGCCGCGCATGAAACGGTTTGCAATCTGTATCAAAAGGAGGTGCGATAAAATGCCGGATATGTCTTTGCAAAAGCATCCTATGCCGGTGCAGGAGCCGGCGGAACGCGCCCGAAATTTTAAAGAAGTTGCGCTCGGCTATACGGCGGAGCAGGCAGTGGCAGAGGCAAACCGTTGTCTGCATTGCAAAAATATGCCGTGCGTCGGTGGCTGTCCGGTGAAAATTCAGATTCCTGCATTCATCGCGGCAACGGCGGCGGGAGATTTTGAAGGCGCTTATCGCATTCTGACGGAATCATCCTCTTTGCCGGCGGTGTGCGGACGGGTGTGCCCACAGGAAAATCAGTGTGAGGGAAAATGTGTACGCGGCATCAAGGGCGAATCTGTTGCAATCGGACGGTTGGAACGATTTGTTGCGGATTATCATAACGCACATGCAACCGCGCAACCTGAAAAGCCCGTGCCGAACGGGCATCGCGTGGCGGTGGTCGGCAGCGGTCCTGCAGGACTCACCTGCGCGGGAGATCTTGCGAAGCGCGGTTATGCGGTGACGGTTCTGGAAGCGTTACATACTGCGGGTGGCGTATTGGTATACGGAATTCCGGAATTCCGGCTTCCGAAGTCCATTGTGGCAAAAGAAATTGAGGGGCTGAAAGCACTTGGCGTGGAAATCGCGACCAATACCGTGGTCGGAAAAACCGTTTCCATTCCGGAATTGCAGGCGGAGGGCTATGAAGCGGTGTTCATCGGCTCCGGCGCAGG
>DLLB01000056.1 GCA_002477905.1 Clostridiales bacterium UBA7573
TGCGGGTGGATTTTTATTCTGTCCTCAAAAATTCTGAGGATTTTTTCTTTTTGCAGGATAAAAATGCCTTGTTCGTTGCGGTTAATAGATGGAAAGGCGAAGTCTATCTTTCTATACCAACAACAAGGAGGAGCAATATGCCAAGATTGCATCATTATTAGCCGCTGAAACCGAAAGAGCGGCTATGCCGTGTGAAAAACAAAAAAGCACGGCAATCTTGTCTGCGCGATGCGTGCGGACAAGCGGAAAAGAATGGGAGTCTGCATTCGCAAACGGATACGAATGCGGCGAGAATTCTTTGCCGTCGGTAGTCCTGTGGACTACCAAAAGGGGATCCAACGGGAACGGTTGGCACACGACTTTGCCCCGCAAAGTATAGTGTGTTACACCGTAATTTACACCGTAATAACGCAGTGGCTCAAAACAGGAGTTTTGAGTCACCGCTTCGGTGGCAATGTTCGCTCGCCGCGAAACGGGCGAACGCTGACACCGGAGCAAGAGCCGTGGCAACGGCGAGCGTTGTTGCGGTGTTCTTCGTATCCCCCGTATCTATGATTACAACAAACAGGAAAGGAAAAACAATGTACGCAATACTACGATTTCAAAAGAAAACCGGTGGAAAACTGCTGAACACGCAAAAGCATAATGAGCGGCAAAAAGAACGCTACAAATCCAATCCGGACATTGATCGCGAGCGAAGCGATGAGAACATTCATCTAAAAACGCCTCCACCCGGTGGATACAAACGGGCGGTGTTGGAACGCACGGAGAAGGCGGGATGCCGCCTTCGTAAGGACAGCGTAATGATGATCGAAACGCTGATTACTGCTTCGCCGGAGCTGTTTCAGGAGATGTCACGGGAAGAAATGATGGATTTCATGAAAAGAGCATATACCTTTGTTGCCGAGAGAGTCGGAGAGGATAACATTGTATCCGCTGTCATTCATCTCGACGAAAAGACGCCGCATATGCATCTGTGCTTTGTCCCGTTGACAAAGGGTCATCGTCTGTGCGCGAAAGAAATCCTCGGTAACAGGACCCATCTGTCAAAATACTGGCAGGATGGGTTCTTTAAATATATGCACGAGCAGTACCCGCAACTGGAGCGTGGAGAGCCTGCCGCAGAAACCAAACGAAAGCACATTCCGGTTTGGCTATACAAGAAGGGAGAGCATCTTGATCGGATGTATGGACAGGTCAAAGAGATATTGGACAATATCGGGATTCTGAATGCCAAGGGAAAGTCCAAAGAGGCATTGGCACTTCTTCGCCAATGGTCGAAGGAGGGCGAGTATTTTTCCTCCAAGATCAAAGAGGTGACCGGGCATATCGATGGTTTGAATGCGGAAGTGAACAAGTGGCAATCCAAGTACAATTCCGAGCGCCGTATGGTAGAGCAGATGTCGGATTACAACAAGGCAGCCAATTCGACGATTGAAGAACAGGAATATGAGATCGGCCGCCTGATTCGGCAAAACGACCGCTATCGCGAGCTTTTAGACCGCATCCCGGATGAAATATACGAGGAGATTACAAATACACGAAGCAAAAACAGAGACAGAGGAGAAAGATAAATGACGATACCAACAAAAGATAAAAACGAAAATGATTTGAGAATCCTGCTCGGAGAGAATAATTTGCAGGAAAATGAAGCGCAAACGCCGCACGCAATTGCACTTGCCAAACTGCACCCATTCCATGAGCATCCCTACAAGGTGGAGGATAACGATGAAATGGCAGAACTGTGTGAGAGTATCCGCACGCATGGAGTTTTGTCGCCTATTCTTGTTCGACCGACAGAGGACGGGGAATATGAAATTGTTTCCGGTCACAGGCGGGTATTTGCTTGCCGCAGGCTGGGACTTAAAGAGGTCCCTGCTATTGTACAACCGATGACACGAGAGGAAGCAGTGCTGAAGATGGTGGACAGCAATCTGCACCGCGAACGGTTATTGCCGTCTGAGAAAGCGTTTGCCTACAAAATGAAGCTGGATGCGATCAAGCACAGAGGAAAAAGTTTGTCGCAAGTTGCGACAAAGTCAGATTCCGCAGCAGAAGTCGGTGCGGCAATGGGGGAAAGCCGGGATATGGTATTCCGCTATATACGGCTGACAAATCTTGTTCCACCGCTTCTTGATATGGTGGATGAAGGCAAAATAGCATTGATGCCTGCCGAGCGGTTATCCTATCTGACCGAGGAAGAACAACTGGCACTTGTGGATATCATGGAAGACCTTGAAGTAACACCGTCCCTGTCGCAAGCCGTCAAGTTAAAAGACCTCAGTGCATCACATCAGCTGGATCCCGATACGATGTATGAGGTCATGGAGAAACCGAAAGCGAACCAAAGAGAAACCGTCAAACTGGATGCTGATAGGCTCCGCCGCTTCTTTCCGGATTATACACCGAAACAGATGGAGGCTGCCATTCTGCGGATGCTGGAGGAAGCGGAAAGAGAACGCCAACGGCAGAAAATACTCCGTAGATCAAGAGACGATGCGAGGTGATGCGATTGACCGTCTGGAAAATACTCAAGTACAAAGCCAAATATTTTTTGAAAGAGATTCTTCTGCTATATGTCTGGTTGCAACATGACCGGAGTGGGGAGTATAAGCCAAGGTCAAGTGTTCCAAAGCACGAGATAGAAGCAATCGTTCATACCTTTTATCCGGCGATTGCGGCTTTCTTTGAATCGGAAGAAGGCAAGCGGGAGTACGAGGAATGGAAGGCAAAACGGGAAGAGCGAAAGGAAAAGAAAACACCTGCCGAACAGTCGGCATAACCAAAGCCCTTGCAGACAGTGGACATTCCACCGCCCGCAAGGGCTTCTTTTATTTCTTTGCATTGAAATTCGGATATTCGATAGAAACAAAAAATCCGAACGCCTCTCCTATTCGGAAAGTGTTCGGATTATTCGTATGTGGTCGGGATGACAGGAGTCGAACCTGCTTGAACTTGCTCCCAAAGCAAGCGGGTAACCGTTACCCTACATCCCGCTAAAATGCCCTTTTATTATAGCAAATCCCGTCGCGTCTGTCAAGAGCGTGACGGGATTTTCCTTGATATTTTTTTATTTTAGGGAAAATGAGGGGGAACGACATGGATGTTAGGAAGGATAAACGGGGTTCTGCCTGGACGGTTGCACTCGATTTCTTGCACAGTAGAACAAAAGATAGGGAAATTTCCAAATGCGGAAGAATCGTGCCGGTTGACGCAATAATCGCCATGCCCATTCTCCGTGTAAGCGGCGTATCCACTGGGGCGCTCGTTTCACATTTCCTGCAAATACATCCAATGCACCGCCGAATCCTCCCATGATTTGTACATGCAGTTTTGCACGGTTTTCCCGCATCCAAATCTCCTGCGCGGGCATTCCCAGGCAAACTGCAAGAAAATCTGCCTGACTACGATTGATTTTTTCTATGACAGCATCCGATTCGGTGCCTTGCTTGGAAAAATATCCGTCATGTGTACCGCAGATTTGCAGGTTTGGATGCATCTCACACAGGCGTTTGGCGGCGTTTTGTGCGACGCCGGGCTTCCCGCCGAGTAAGAATACCCGTTTCCCGGAGTTTGCACAGACGGAAAGAATTTGTGCAAAAAAGTCAATGCCAGCCACCTTTTTACATTTGAGCGGAGTATGCATCAGTTTTGCCGCGAGAAGCAGACCATCGCCGTCCGGCAGGATGAGATCCGCATCGGAAAACAGAGCGCCGTAACTGGAATCGGAAATGGATAATAACAGAGCTTCCGCATTTGGCGTATGCACAACATGCGGTATGGAAGCGGTTGAGTCAAACCATTCTGCAGATTGCCGGATCGCGTCGGATAACGTACATTCATCTACGGAAAGATGAAAAAGAACTTTTCTTTGCGTGTTTCTCACGTCCTTTCTTGTAAATAGGGTTTGAAAATCTTTTTTTCTTATGTATGGAAAACCCTTGCAAAAACGGAGAAACTTTGGTATAATCGAAATAGCATTGCAGAGAAAGAAAACAGAGGAAATGGCGAAAGGAATCATGAAAATCACGACGAATTTTTCGGGGGCAAATCTGAAAACGGCACGGATTATCGGGCAGACCGTATTTTTAGAAAATAATTGGGATGGATTTGCGCACGATTGGTTCTATTTTGCGTTTTGCGTAGAGGATGCGGAGGGACAAACGCTGACGTTTCAATTCGATTCGTTACATCGCGTAGGATATGCCGGTGTCGCGGTCAGCCATGATCTGAAAGAATGGCACTGGAGCAACAGCCGGATAGATGGCGCGACCTTTACTTATTCCTTTTCCAAAGGAGAAAACCGGGTTTATTTTGCCCATGATATGTTGTATTCCCCAAAACGGCTGACGGATTTCGCAAATCGGATCGGACTTACGATACAAACGCTTGGAAAGAGTCGAAAGGGGCGGGAAATTCCATGCTTCTCTTTTGGGGAAGGGGAGCGCCCGATTCTCCTGACTGCACGGCATCATGCCTGTGAATCTACCGGCAGTTATGTATTAGAGGGGGTTTTGGAAACGCTTTCCCAGCATCCGATTCCGCATACCCGTGTTTTTTGTGTACCGATGATGGACTATGATGGGGTGTGCGATGGCGAACAGGGGAAAGGGCGGTTGCCGCATGACCACAATCGGGACTATGATCCGGATCAGATGCCGCTTTATGAAACCACTGCGGCGGTGCGTGCGTACATTGAGCAGCATGCCGTCGGGTTGGGCTTTGATTTTCATTCTCCATGGCATCTGGGTGGAAAAAACGATCAGATATTCCTTGTCCGGAAAGCGTTGCAACCGATGGAACGGACGGACCGTTTTTCCGCGTTGCTGATGCAAAGCGTCACACCGCAGGCAATGCGCTATGCCAGCGCAAACGATATGCCTGCAAATTTCGATTGGAATCAGGATACGGCGCCTACATTTGCAAGCTATATTCTGAAAAAGCCGTGGGCAGACCTTGCGATCACATTGGAAACCTGCTATTTCGGAGAAGCTGACAACCGGTTTACGCAGGAGAAAGGGATTGCTTTCGGACATTGCTTTGCGGAAGCCCTGCGAAAATATCTTACAGAGGAGGCGGCATCCACAGAAAATGAAAGAGGTTGAACTTTATACGGACGGTGCTTGCAGCGGAAATCCGGGACCTGGCGGATTTGGCGCAATTTTGATTTACGGTGCGCAGGAGAAAGAGCTCTCCGGCGGATTTTTGGCGACGACGAACAACCGCATGGAATTGATGGCGGCAATCGTCGGATTGTCTGCGCTGAAAGAACCGTGTCGGGTGCGGCTGTATTCTGATTCCAAATATCTTGTGGACGCGATCAATTTGGGATGGGCGGAAAAATGGAAAGCCAAGGGTTGGATGCGCACGGCAAAGGAGCCGGCGGCAAATCCGGATTTGTGGGAGCGACTGCTTGCGCTGCTTCAGACGCATACGGTGACTTTGCACTGGGTGAAAGGACATGCGGGACATCCGCAGAATGAGCGGTGTGATCGTTTGGCGGTTGCGGCGACGGCGCTTGCACAAAAACAAGGGCATGAAGTACGGATCGGATTCTGAGATGCGGATTGGTTCCAAACGAAAAATTGCGGGGCGTGGGGATTCTCCCCGGTTTACAAAAGAAAACGCAAAAGGAAAGGAAGAAAAGTCACATGACAGAGATCAAAGCCGTACCGGACTCGATCTTACAGACGCTGACTGCACACGGACAACTGCATTTGCTTACGGGATGGGATACATTGTCCCCGCAAGCCCGCCGCGCTTTCTGCGCGGCATTGGAACGGCTTGACTATACGCGTCTTGCGGCACCGTCTTTGTCGATCCCGTTGGATTTTGCGCGCATAGCGCCGCTTGCCGCAATGGAGCTTCCTGCGATTTCACAAGTGCGGGAAGCCTGCATGGACACCGGGCTTACGGCATTGCAAAACGGCGAAGTCGGGGCGGTCATTCTTGCCGGCGGGCAGGGAACGAGATTGGGGTACGCCGGACCAAAGGGCACATGCGATATTGGTCTGACGCGCACATTTACTATTTTTGAGGCGCTGTTTGACAATATGCGGACAGTTGCCGGACAGTGTGGGCGCCCGTTTCCGGTTTATGTGATGACGAGCGAGCAAACGCACGAAAAGACCGTTGCTTTTCTGCAAGAAAAGCAGTATTACGGCTATCCGCAAGAACGGATTTTTTTCTTCCGGCAGGGAGAAGAACCCTGTACGGATTTTGCCGGACATTTTTTGTTGGAAGCGCCCGGCAAACTGGCGATGGCGCCAAACGGTAACGGCGGGTGGTTTGATTCCATGATGCGGGCAGGGCTTTGCCCGCAGCTTTTCCGGGACGGCGTAAAATGGCTGAATGTATTCGCGGTGGACAATGTGCTGCAACATATTTGCGATCCGGTATTTGTCGGAGCGACTATCCGTTCCGGATGTGCCTGCGGCGCGAAAGTAGTGCGGAAAAATGCGCCGGAAGAAAAAGTCGGCGTTTTATGCCATAGAGACGGGCACCCGATCATTGTGGAATATTACGATATGCCAAAAGAGCTGGCAGAATTGCGGGAAGAAAACGGTGCGTTACGTTACCGCTTCGGTGTGATTTTAAATTATCTGTTTCGGGTGGATCTGCTGTTGCAACTGCAACAGCGGGACATGCCTTTGCATCGGGTGGCAAAGAAGATTCCGTATTTGGATGCAAACGGTATGCGGGTGACGCCGCAGGAGCCGAATGGATACAAATTTGAAACCCTTGCGTTGGATTTGGTTGCCGAAATGCCGTCCTGCCTGCCGTTTGAAGTGGAAAGAACACGGGAATTTGCTCCGATCAAGAATCGTGTGGGGGTAGACTCTGTGGAAAGCGCACAAAAGTTGCTTTTGCAAAACGGTTTTTCCTTGTAACGGCATGGTTACCGGAAGTTTTTCGCTTTTGTGCAACCATACAATTTTTCAAAATGTTCTTGCAAAAACAGAGAATTTGTGATAAAATAAAAGAAAAGCACAAAAGCCCGATTCGCTTTTGTGCATTTTTACAATTTCAATGAGGAGAAATAAGATGAAAAAAGGGCTTCTTTTAGGATTGATTCTGGCTTTCCTGCTGACTGTACTGGTAGGGTGTGATTCGCAGAATTCTCCGGATGGGACGGAAGCGCAGCCGGATACGAACTTTTCCAAATTTGATTTAAACACGGGATATGATTCCGCGGATGTCACAACCATTACTTTGGCGCAGGGAAAATCCACGACGGATCGTCCGGAACAGGTCAAAATCGAAAGCCGCGCCGTCACCATCACTGCACCCGGAACTTATCTTGTATCCGGCGAGATGACAAACGGCATGCTGATTATAGCGGTGGAGAAGACCGAAAAGGTACACATTATTTTCAACGGCGTTCGGATTTCCAGCAAGCTGGGCGCACCGTTTCACGTCAAAAGCGCCGATAAGGTCTGTGTGACGCTGGCAGAGGGAACAGAAAATGAACTGGAAGACGCTTCTTCCTATCTGTATGCTTCGACCGTGGAAAATGTACCGACTGCGTGTATGTACAGTCAGGATGATCTGACCATCAACGGTACCGGAACCCTGCGCGTGACGGGTTCCTATAACAATGGAATTGCGTCCAAGGACGATTTGAAGATTGTCAGCGGTACGATTGAAGTCACGGCAATCAAAAACGCGATCAAGGGAAAAAAGAGTATCAAAATCAGAGACGGAAACATTACGGTAACCACCGCGTCGGGAGATGCGTTTAAATCGGACGCAACCAAGGAAGGCCAAGGAAACATTTATGTTTATGGCGGTACGATCCACTTGACAGCGGCGGACGACGGATTTCAGGCGTCGAACGAAGTGGTGCTGTATGCCGGTACGATCACGGCAATTGTCGGTGATAAGCTGTACAATGCTACAACTTATGATGTATTTGATGCCTGCACGGTGATGCAGCAGAATTAAGAAAAAAAGCCTGTGGAATTTTCCACAGGCTTTTTTTATCGAAACGGTTGCGGCAGAATGACCGCACGCGCAAGCAGATTTTGCAGAAGCTTCCCACCGGGGAAATAGACCAAAAGTCCGATGCCCACGCCGAGCACAGCAGAGCAGAGAACATCGCTTGGAAAGTGTACGCCGAGATATAATCTGGAAAATGCGATCAGAACCGCCAAGAGAATGGCGACAAGTGCAAATTTCCCGTCGGTCGCGGTCAAAATCGTTGCGGCAATCGCGGAGGAAAGGGCATGTCCGGACGGAAAAGAATATCCGTTGGGCATGGTAATCAGCATTTCTTTCGGTGCGCGGAACCAGCAGGGGCGCGAGCGCGCCACGAGATGCTTTAAGAAAAGATTGCCGACGAGCACACCGATGCAAAGCCC
>DLLB01000036.1 GCA_002477905.1 Clostridiales bacterium UBA7573
TGAAAGCGAACCGCGAAAAATGCGCTCCACGGGTGCGGCAGGGTGGTGCTGGAGGGATATATCCGGCATTGCTTTTGAAGTGGAAGCAAAAAACGGAATAAAGGATATAGAAAAGCTCCGGTTGCCGTTCGGTCTACGGCAACCGGAGCTTTTTAGGAGGATCATTGCAACTTATTCCAAAATCCAGCGGATCTGCGCAAATCCGAACGTTGTGCCGTTTGGCGGGATAAACCCTCCGGTCCACACGTCATGCTCCTTGACTCTTTCAAAGTAGTCCGTATCTCCGAAAATCGGTCCGAGAGAGGAATACTGGGTGACGGTCAACTCCCCGCGTTTGCCGCGGACGGTTGTGGGGAGCGGGAAGATATACGGCGGGCAAATGGCTTCGCCCAGTGCAATTCCCGCAAGTTGCACAGTGGTGAAAAGGGAAGTGCCCAAAAGCTCTACCGCTACTGCGTTTTGGGGGACAACGCATTCTGTTACAAACGAAATCTTCCCAAAGTCGTGTAGGGGTTCCCCTGGGGTGTAGATTTCTTTGCGTTTTGTGAGCGTCATGGCGCAGAGTGGCGCAGATTGTGCTTCACACGCAAAATTTCCGATGACAAAGATCGTCGGAAAGAAGCGGAGATCTTTGCCGTGAGTAGTCAGGCGGTGGTCGCCCTTGGAAAGCAAAATCGCATCGGAAGCCGCGTAAAACGGGCGCATGCCCGCGCAGAGACTGTCGGCTTTTTCTGTCGTGGGGAGCGGTTTGCCGTCCGACGCTACGTCGTCCTCTTTGCGCACCGCAAATGTGACGGCACAATCAAAATTTGCACAGAGGGAAAAATCCGTCTGCTGTTTGACATACATGGCGCGCAGAATGTTCGGGTTGTGATAGACCGGACGAAAGGTTTGAGTAAGCGCCTGCCGTTCGTTTGTCTGCCATGCCGTTTGCGGACGGTCGCTCCGATACACGCCATATCCGTCCAGTGTGTGCGGCTCCCCGTCGATCTTGCAACAGAGCGGATTTTGGGAGCGGTTGAGAACGAGGAAGCTCCCGTCGGTGAATTTCCGGACAAAAACGCCCTTGGCGGGGTTTCCATCTGCGTCGGTGACAAGCGGAACGGGATGGAGCATCTCGCAGATTCTGGCGGGATCTGATGTGCAGGTGTCATTCAGCACATAGCGCATGGTTTCATCAAACGAAAGCACGGGAACTTGCGCGCAGTCATCCGTTTCGGATGCGTATTTCCAGGAAATCTGTGCGATTGTGAACCGGTCGATGATCTTGGTAAACGCTTCGTCGCGGAAATCGTCCGGTACATGGGCAGAGCAAACGGATTCCGGAAACCGGATGTATACATCCGGTACAAAGTCCTTTTCCGCGTAGGAAGCCGCGATTTTTGCCTCCTCGGCAAGCAGTCTGGTCCCCGCGAAATCCGGCTGATCTACGTTGAAGTCATTGAAATACTCCGTGATGAGCCGATTCCCGCGCAGATCCATATGGGAAATCGCAAGAAAGTAATGGTTGATCTTGAAACAGGCGGCGTAGAACAGCTGCACCCGCTTTTTGGCGTAGGGCATATCGCACGGACCGAGCGCAAATAACTCCGCCATACCGCCGTGCTCTTTCGCGGCATACTCCACCATGCCGAAATGCGTGGGACGGGCAAGATAAGTTTCCACATCGTCACAGCCGGGCAGAGAGAAGCCGGATAAATTCCGTAACAGGCGACCGGTGCTTTTCACGGAAGCCATCGGCGTGCCGTGCGTGTGGAAATGACCGGTCATGAGAAGATGGTGCGCGTCACACCACTGTCGGATCTGCATGACATAGGAGGCATGCAGTTTGTCTCCGAGCAATTCGTAGGAATTCCGATAAAATGACGGATGCCCGTCTTTCAGATCTTTCCAAAAATCGCGCCCGAAGCGGCGGGCATAATCCTCCCCCATTTCTTCATAATAGGGGATGGAGGTATCCGTACAGCAATACGCAATGGACGGCTCATCCGTAAAAATGCCCAAAATCCGCTTGCCGAATTCGCTTCCGAATCTTTGATAATACGCTTCATGCGTACACCGGATGAAATATGCCACCGCTTTTTCCGAAAGCAGATCGGGGAAAAATTTTTCCGCAAACAGCCCGGTGTTATGCAGAGAGCGGGTACTGATCTTTCCGATTTCCGGTCCTTTTACCACGATGGATTTCAAACGGTATTCCGAAATGGCACTCACCCTGCCGCCCGCATCGCCGGACGGCCAGTTGAATTCATCGTACAGCCAAAGATACAGATCGAATTTTTTGGCGCCGGAAATAAAATATTCGATGGTCTGGAACCATTCTTCACTCAAATAGGCAAGCGCACAGCCGGAGCGTGGATACAGCATCAACTGATCTATGCCGTTCTTTTTCAGATTTTGCAGATAGGATTCAATCTCGGTCTTGCTGGGTTTCCCGACGATGGCAGACATCGGAATCAGCGGACTTCTCATTTTTATGCCCCCTTGTTATGGTTTCACGATTGGGTTATCTTTTCAAACTGGGATTTGACTTGATTTTACTACATGGATGTGTTAGAATATATCAAAATCTAAAAAGAAAATATCAAAAAACAAAGTTTTGCAAAGGAACGCAGACCATGGAATTTGATTTTGAACCGTTTTTGCGGTATGTCAATAAATCGACGGATTTTATCGACGATGTGGTGACGGTGAGGGACTGCCACATGATCTATATTCTTTCCGGAGATGGTACCTTCGAAAGCGACGGCGGCGGAATTTCGCTCCGCGCGCATACCTTGGTGTACTATCCGTATGGAAAACCGTATAAAATTCGCGGCAATCCGGAAAACAAACTGTTGTTTTATACGCTCAATTTCGATTTTTCCAGAGATTATCAGAACATCCGGCTGATGCGACCAATCCCGGTTTCCAAAAAAGGCGCCCCCGTTTTAGATACGATTCCCGTATCGCTGCGGTCCGTCTTTGCAGAGGTTTTTGCCATAGAAAACGCATTTCCCCTGGAAAGTATGATCGCCGGGATGCTCAAAGAACGGCTTTCTCCCACCGTCGGAAGCGAGCAAATCTGCGAGATGCTGTTGAAAATGCTCCTGATCCGCATTTACCGGCAGAAAGCCGTTCCGAGTCAAGCGAATCCGCTCTGCGAAAAAGTGAAAAGACTCGTCCGGCAGAATCCGGAGCTGAATGTAGCGGAGATTGCCGGACGGTTGAATTATCATCCGTATTATTTGAGCGAAGTGTTCAAAAAGCATGAGGCTTGTACCTTACATCAGTATCAGATCCGGCAAAGACTGCTCAAAGCGAATGAACTGTGCGCCACGACCAATTTGCCGTTTGCGGAAATTGCGCTGATGTGCGGCTTCTGCTCTCAGTCGCACATGACCGACGCGTTTCGGAAGATTTATGGTATCACGCCCTCCTACTTCCGAAAATAACGGGGCATCCTGAGAAAGAACGCCGCGCTTGCCGCGGCGTTCTTCCGTGGTTTGCCCATCGGCTTCCCGAAAAAACGGGAAGCCGAGAAAGCGAAACAATTTCGCTGGGAAAGTCATTGACAGGGGAAAAAATGTGAAGTATAATGAACAAAACGGGAAAGGCGGTGTGTACTTATGGCAATGAAGATTACCAACCGGACGCTTGCGCAGTTGGCGGGCGTTTCTCCCGCCACGGTGTCCAAAGTGTTTTCGTCCAGTCCGGAGATCAGCCCGGAGACTGCCGAACGGGTGCGCCGGATTGCGGTGCAATACGGTTGGACGCCGCCGAAATACCGACAGCAGTCGGTGTCGCGCCGGCAGGTCAGCGTACTGGTGCCGGAACTGCTCTCTGTTTACTACGGAAAGATCGCGACCTGCGCCGCGGAAGCATTGCGCGGATGGGGGGCGGAACCGGCAATCTCCATCGTCGGATTTGCGGAAAACGCACAGCATGACGTCATCCGGCACCTGATCGCAGACGGCAGAAGCGACGGAATCTTAAGTGTGCACGCCTGGACCTATAAAGGAAATAGCGAGATCCCGCTGCTGGAGCTGGAACCGATCGGCAAATTGGGAACGGAATACCGGCATGATCTGGTGGTGGCGCAGAAAATGGAAAGCGGGATGGAGAAGATCTTTTCGTATCTCTTATCGCTTGGGCATCGCCGGATCGCGTTTATTTCCGAAAAGTTTACGCATACAAAATTGCAGATTTATCGTGCTTTGATGAAAGCGAACGGTCTGCTTGCTCATGCAGAATATGAATTCATCAGCGACAAGCGGTTTGAGGAAGTCGGGTATGAGGGGGCGTCTTTTTTTCTGCGGCGGGCGCGGCATGATAAAAATTACTGTTTTCCCACGGCGATTATCTGTGCGTATGACGAAGTGGCATTCGGCTGTATCCGCGCTCTGCGCGGCGCGGGAATGCAGATACCGGAGGATGTGTCGGTGGTCGGAATCAACGATATTATGACCTCTGCTTATGCGTATGTGCCGCTGACGACGGTGCGCACTTTTTCGGAAGAAAAGATCCGCGTCGCTGTGCAGACGCTGATGGAGAAGATTGAGAATCCGACTTTGACTGTGCGGCGGAAGATCGAGATCCCCTGTGAATTGATGATTCGGGAGTCCACCGCGCCCCCACGTCCGGATTTGTGGAAAATGACAGAAGGAGAATCCCTGTAATGTCCTATTTGCTATTGTCAGTTAATCTATTGATGAAATTCCTGCAAACGCTGTTCAATAAAAAGACCAGCAATTTGCTTTCTGCGCGCGCCACCTATCTATGGTATGGGGCGTTCCGTTATACCTTGTCCGCGGTTTTTGCGCTCGGACTGGTGTTCCTTTTGCACGACGGCAGCCGTGCTGTGACTGCCGCGACTTTTCTTCCGGCGTTACTTGGCGCTGTGGCACTTGCGCTCAGTCTGGTCTGTACCCTTGCGGCAATGAAAAGCGGCGCGGTGGTGCTTTGCACGCTTGCAGGCGCGGCGGGGCTGTTGATTCCGACGATTGCGGGGATTTTTTGGTTTCATGAGCCGCTTTCTCTGTGGCAGATGGCGGGAATTGTCCTGTTTTTTGCGTCTGCCTATCTTTTGACGGGTTATTCCAAAAAACTCTATACGACCTTCTCTTTCAAAACCGTGATTCTGCTGGTACTGTCGATGCTTTCCAACGGTGCGGTGATGCTGGCGCAAAAGCTGTTTGCGCAAAAGGCAGACGGCGCAAGCGTCAGTATGTTCTCCTTTCTGATGTTCGGACTGACAGCGGCGTTCTATCTGGTATGTGCGATGGTATTCTCTCTGACGCACAAAACCAAGCCGGAGCCGGACGGAGCAGAAGAAGTTGCGGATGCCAAAGAATCTGCGGGGTGGTTGTCGCCGCAACTTTTGGGCTATGGCGCGGTGCTGTCGGTTTCTTTGCTTGTCATCAATCAGCTTTCCACGGTGCTTGCCGGGAAACTCCCGTCCGTAGTGCTGTTTTCGGTCAATGACGGCGGCGGTATGATCATTGCGGCAGTGACGGCGGCAATCTTCTTCCGGGAAAAACTGACTTTACGCTCCGGAATCGGCATTGCCGTCGGACTTGGCGCGTTGTTTCTTATCGGCGGCATGACATAACCATGGCATACAGAACCATAGCATAAAAATTAGAAGTAAAGATCGATAAAGGCGCATGCACGGCGGACTTTTCGTGCGTGCGCTTATTTTTTACTATGCCGTGCGGATATGAGAAATATGTCAAATCTATATAGCATGATACGGAAAATTCATAAAATTGTAAAACAATCGTGATTCAAATATGCTATACTAATCAAAATCCAAAATGGAAAATGGGATATCCCCACGGAAGCAAACAGAAAAATACAAGAAATGTAGTATGCAGTTTATTCACAAACCAATCATAATTATACATTTTGCATAAAGGGAAATGTTTACACGCGCCCCAGTAGTGTGATAATGTAAATTCCGAAAAAGTCTGTCGAAATCTCTTGACATATGCCCAAAAAGTGATATAATAGAGAACTGGATAAGTGTATAAATTCCGAAGAAAATGCGATACGGATGTTCCAAAGCGGAATCCTCCGATCCGCAAAAATCGGAAAAGCCCCGCGGGGCTTTTTGGTCACTTTGTGACCAAAAAGCCTGTTTCCATATCAAAGAAACAAACTGTTTGAAAGATTCACTTTGTCAGAAGTTGTGTGAAAGAATGTCGCCGGATCAGCACCGGGCAGACGCAAAGAAATGCAGGGTACGGAGCTTGTACCCGATGAGGAGGAACCTTATGAAGAAACTGAAATGCAGTGCGGCGGTACTGCTGGGATTACTTGTGATGGTATTGCTTGCCGTGTCGCTGATTTCCTGCAACGATACCCCCGCGGTGACCACACCATCCGGGACGACCACCGTGCCGTCCGACGATCCGATCACTCCGGCGGCAAAAGACGGCAGTGTGATTTTCAAAGAAACGGACGGAACGGTGCTGAAAACCGTGCAGGGAAAAGAGGGCGACGCGCTCTCCTATACGCCCGCGAAAACCGGCTATCGCGCCTACGCGTATTATAAGGACGCGGCGTGTACGGTTCCCGCAACGCTCCCCGCGACCATTCCGCAGGGCGAGACGGTGCTGTATATCCAGTGGAAAGATCCGATTACTTACACGATCTCTTTTGATTGCGGCGAGGGCGTCGGACAGATGCCGTCGTTACAGCTTACTTATGATGAAAAACTCACGCTTCCCGCAAATACGTTCACTCTGCGCGGCAAGACCTTTATTGAATGGAGAATGTATCGCAAGGACGGCGGATACGAAGCGTTCGTGGACGGTGCGAAGATTAAGAATCTGACGGATACGCAGGGCGCACAGCTCACGCTGACCGCGATTTTTGAAACGCCGGATGCGGAAAACTTCACGGTAAAGGATGGCGTTGTGACGGCTTACCACGGCAATGCGACGCATGTGATCTTCCCGCAGTCCGCGCATACCATTTCCGCGGAGGTATTCCGGCAGCTTGCGGATGCTTCCAAGATCAAACGCATTACCGTTCCCGCTTGCTATACGACCATTGAGCAGGGCGCGTTTGCTCCCTGCACGAAGCTGGAGGAACTGACCGTCCCGTTTATCGGCGGTTCCCGCACGGAAGATACCTTCTTGGCATATCTGTTCGGCGCGGAATCCTATCGGGACAATACTTATTCGTTCCAGGCAACGCTGAGTTCCCTCTATGGTCTGCTTGTGGATGAAAAAACATTGGACCTTTCCAAGCAGGTCGTACCGACCACGCTGAAGCATGTTACGGTGACGGAAGCGATCTACACCATTGACGAAGGCGCATTCTACATGGTGTACGGTTTGGAAAAGCTTACGATCGCGCACAATGAAAATCTGTATGCGGTCGGCACGTCTGCATTTGAAGGATGCTGGCAGCTTGGCTATGATGCCGATTATGGGATTCAGAATCCGCTGTACTGGTTGGAAAATGTGGAGACTATCGGCGATCGTGCGTTCTGCGCGTACGTTTCGGAAGAAAACGATGCCGGCAGCTCCTATATGTTCACCCGCCTGTTTGAGATTCCGAAAATGCAGAATATGCGGAGCGTGGGCAAGGAAGCGTTCTATCTCTGCGTTTATTTGATGAATATTGAATTCGGCGACAAGTTGGAAACCATTGGCGCGTATGCGTTTATGAACTGTGTGTCCGCCAAAAAGATTTCTTTGCCGGATTCGCTGACCACCATTGGAGAATACGCGTTTACCAGTTGCTCCAGTGTCGAAGAAATCTATCTCGGAAAGAATCTGAAAAGCATCGGCGCGTTTGCTTTTGCGGACTGCGCATTGCTCGGCACGGTGAATCTTGCCAATGATTCTCCCGCGAAAACCGCGCTGATTCCGTTCTCTAACGGCGTCAATTACAAATACAATGCGCAAGGACAGCTGGAAGGTTATGATCCGACCTTTACACACTTAAAACTCTATGTCCCCGCTACCGCCGCGGACGCTTACCGCAAGGCGTGGGTTTCCTATGCGGACCGGATCGAAACCGAGGACGCGGCGACCGAGATCTTCTATTACGGGCGTAAGGATGACGGAACTTATACCGCAATGTTGCGGATTGTCGGCAATACGGTATATGTCACCGATCCGACCGGCTCCCTTTTGGATCTGTTGGATTACTTCCAGACCTCCAGCCTTGGCACAGAATATGTCCTGATTTTGGAGGATGTGGACGCTTCCGAGATCGCACCGGTTGGTGCGGAACGCTTTATCCGTGTGTCCAATCCGGAGATCCTCGGTATCGACGGCGATGTCATGAAAGTGGTTTTGCGTGTACGTCCTGAGCTTTATGAAAAGGACGGCAAGCGGTATTTGGTTCCCACAGCCGATATTCCGTCCAGTTACAGCGCACTTGGAAAAGGGGAAAATTCCCTGTATAAGATCGTGGATGACGATTACGGTCATGCAACCCTGTATACCCGCGAAAGCGTGACGGCGGAATGGACCGAGGTTGCAAAGCCGGAGGGCGCCGTGTATACGGAAGTGTATCTGTATGTGGCGGTGTGGTTTAACACGGAACAGTATCTTGCAGTGGTCTATGAGGATGAAAACGCACAGCCGATTTCTTACCGCTACTTCTTTACATACAATGACGAACTGATCCCCGCAAAAGGTCCGCTGACCAACAATGCCATGACGTTCTTTGACAGCGCGGCATGGTCTACGCAGATCACGCTGGATGGCGGCGGTGTGCTGAAAATTTTGGATCTGACCAGCGATGACTGGATTCCTTACGTCGGCAATTATACATTGACGAACGGCAAGATCGGGGACGATTCCGTAACGGTTTCCTTTACCGATCTGCGCGGACCGAACGGTCCGGTGTCCGGTTATCTGATCTTTGACGGCTACTTTGACGGCGGATACCACCGTTGCCGCGTGAAGCTGTCCGAAAACGGCTACACCATCCTTTATCGGACGTTGTATACCTCTGCGGGACTTGCGGAGGAACGCACCGCACGGAATACGGAGGACGGCACCCGGTATTATTTCTACGATTACCAGAACAAAGCGGGCGAAATTGTATTCCGCTATGCAGAATACAATGATGCGGAGGGCAACGCTTCCCATGGCACCTACACGGTGTCCGATACCAAAGCCGGTGCGAAGATCCGCATTTCAGTGGAAGATTATCCCGAAGTGGTCGGTACGATCAAAGATGTCCGCCTCTCGTTCGATGTGCAAGGCGTGTTCAGCAGTGCCACCTACACGACCTACGGATATGATGAGGATGAAACCTTCTATCTGTATGAGGATTTCTACGGAACGATCATCGATTACTACACGCTGAAAATGGACGGCTATGGCAATGCCACCTTGCACGATGAGCATGATGATGACGTCAATATCTGGTACAAAGGAACGTATTACAATACCAAACGGAGCATCGGCGAGGACGATTACGGCAATACCCTTTGGGTTTATTGCTTCACCGGCAACGAATGTACCGAAAACGGCGTGTTGATCGAAAACGGCAAGACCGCAACGTATTATTATGTGGTCAATGTGCCGGATGGCTATTATGTGGAAGAAGGACAGATTTTGTCCATCTCCGAATCCAACGGCAGTACCGCATATACGGTGTATGATGAAAAAGGACTGGAATTCGCGCGCATGGATGTGGATCCGTTCGGCATCACGGTCATTACGCTGTTGCAGTACACCTATGTGGACGGTCAGATCGTTTACACGGAGGATACCGAAAAGAGCGCGTTGCTGGCACCGGTTGCATATTTGACGACGGACGGCAAAGTCAGCTATATCGTGGTTTCCGACAAAGCGGGCAATTTCCTGTTCTGTCTGGCACGCGACGAAAACGGCGAGTGGGTTTATACCTACGAGCATGCGCTGAATCCGCAGGAAAAGGAAGAAACGGTGCTTGCACCCGATCTTACCAAACTGGACGAACTGGCGTAAGTCTCGGTTTATCCTGCCATTTTGGCTTTTTACGCTCATATTTTTCACGGAAAAAGCGGGAAACCGCTTTCCTGTGAAAATCTGATAAATCACTGAGATAAAAAATGATGGAGGTAACACAATGAAAAAGCTCAGTAGAATGCTGATCCTGCTTTTGGTTGTGGTGATGACGCTGACCGCTGTCGTATCCTGCGGCAACGATCCGGCGCCCGGCACAACAACCGATCCCAAGACCAGCACAACCAACCCGGATAAGCAACCAGACGATCCGACTCCGGCAAAAGATGTGATCGAGATCGGTACCGTTGCGGAACTTCTGGACGCAGCAAAGAAAATTGCCGCGAACACCGATGGTTATGCCACCAAGAAATTCGTTTTGACGGCGGATATTACCCTGACCGATGCGTTTGCACCGATTACGGGCTTCCAAGGCGAATTCGACGGGCAGTTCCATACGATTTCCGGCTTGAATTTAGATGACGCGAAAGAAAACGCGGGCTTCTTCGCTACGCTGGAAGGCGCAACGGTGAAGAATCTCATTTTCAAAGACGCGAAGATTGCAAACTCCGCGGCAGAATGCACTGCCGGTGTGCTGGCAGGCTTTGCGAAAAACAGCAAGATCGACGCAGTGACCGTGACCGGTACGCTGACGCTCGGCGGCACGAAAGCCGTCATGGGCGGTTTGCTCGGAAAAGCGGAAGAAACGACTGTTACGAATGTCAAAGCGGTTGTAACCGCGGAAGGACAGGGAGAAGTGGTCGGCGGCGTGATCGGCGCAATGCTGGATAAGACGGTGTTGGTCAACGCTTATACCGAGCTTACCGTAGCAGACAGCAAAGCAACGGTGAAAGGCGCGGTTGTCGGTACTAAAACGCACAACAGCGCAGTTGCGTATGCGCTTGCAAAATCCGGCGATTTGGTCGGTGTCATAAGCGGCGACGCGTTTTTACCGGATTATGTGATCGCTTCCAAGGTCGGTGCGAAAGCTTCCGATATGGGATGGAACACGGTGGATTGGGATGTTTCGGGAGAAACGCCTGCCATCAAGACTGATCTGGAGAAGAAACACACCGCTCCGAAAGTAACAGTGGACGGCAAAGAAGTCAAAACGGTTTATGGCGAAAAGCTCCCCACCGCGCTGACCTTGCCGCAGGATGAAAACAATGTGGCAGTGCTTGGCTATAAGCTGGGCGCAGACTACTTCTATGCAGATCTGCCGCTGTTGAATGACGCGGCAATCGAGCAGGGCAAAGTTGACTATTCCGATCTGGTCGGCAGCTTCAAGCCCGCAAATGCTTCCGATGCGAAACTGGATGTTGCGCAGACGGTCATCTTCGGGGACAAAACCCTCACCCGTGTGTGGATCGGCGTGGAGAAAACCGGCGATTACACCGGCGTGAAGCTGTATCTGGTAGATAAAGACGGCGCAAAATACGAGCTTGCATTTGCAACCGTAGACGGTGCAACGTATCTTGCACTGACCGCAGTTTCGGATCAGCAAGTGACATATTTCCTCCCGAACACCGACGCAATGGCGGGCGCTTGGGAGAAAGACGGCAAGATCCTCATTTTTGACGGTACTTATACGGTCAAAAACGGCAAGAATTACTGCCGGATGCTGGATCAGTCCACCGGCACTTATACGGATGTGGTGCCGAGCTTCGTTCTGACCTCTGACGGCGTATATGCCAATGTCGGCGGCTACACGCTGAAAGTGTCCGATCAGAAAGTGCCGACGGTCGTGAAGGGCGACGACACCTATGAGGTGGCGAAGTCTTACTACAACGGCGTATGGTTCAATGAAAAGAACGAGTCCATCACAGTGGTGGACGGCAAAGTCGGCGATCAGGTGCTGACGGTGGAAATGACCGCATACGGTACCGCTTTGACTTACACCAACGCAGACGGCAAGAAAGTGCTCCTCGTCGCAGGCTTCACCGGCGTGAATGTCTATGTGGATGATACGCATGAGGTGTATGCGAACAACAACTTTGCAGGCGTTTATGTCGGCATCGTCAACGGGGTACGTACCGAACTGCGCATCGACGGTTTACATGTTTATGTCAACGGTGCGGAAACACCGGTGACGGCGACGGTTTCGTTTAAGAACGGCGTCTCCGTTCTCACTGTGACGATCGGCAACGTGACGTACAATCTGCAAAAGGACGGCACGAAACTGACCGATACCGATACCAAAGTGGTATTCACTGCACCGGAGATTCTGGAGCAATTCACCGGCACGTTTGTCCTCGGCTCCAAGAAATTTGTCATCGACGGCGCAATGCTGAACATCGGTGCAGATAACTATGCGCTGACGTTGACCTATGACGGCAGCCGGTATGCGATGGTGTGCGGCGAAATGACGCTTGCCTTTGATGAAAGCGGCGACCTGACCGTTACCGGATACAAATCCTCTGTGACCGGCGACGCCGTGACGCGCAAGCTGTTCAAGCCTGCAACCGCTACCGTTTACATGGGCGGATTTTTGAACGAATATGTTTCCAACCCGAACAAACCCGACAATTCCATCCGCATTGCTTTTGTGGGCGGCGTGATGTATGTGGACGGTGTGGAAACCGAATATGAGCTTTATCAAAACAAAGACGGTTCCTTGGGACTGAAGTTCTTCTGTGTGGATGAAGCGGAATATGACGCTTCCAAGAAAGAAAAAGTGGTAAGCGTTACACGCAATGATCTCGGCATCCATGTTTCCAACGTATCTTGGGGCGATATGATCGCGGCAAGACTGGAAGATGTCGTTGGTTCCTACACGGAATTCCTGTATGGCGATACCGCGGAAGATGCGCCTGCACCGAAGGGCATCCGGTTTACCGAAAACGGTGTTCTGATCGTGGACGGTACGGTTGTTGTGGATGAACTGGGCGCGATGAAAGTGACCGGCGGAACGCAATACACCGCCGCAGATTACAGCATCACCACCTCCGGCGCGACCACGATTGTGGAGCTTCGCAAAGAGGGCGGCACAGAATATCTGATCTTTGTCAACAAGACCGTCATGTATGACGACGTGACCTATACCAACTTTGACCGGATGCTTCCTGCAACGACCGGCGTGCTCAGCGATAAAGAAGCGACGATCTACACCGAAGTCGGCGCGAAGGACGCATTCACGCTGAAAGTGCTGGAAGGCTCGCTCGGCTATATGGAATATGAGTATGACGATGACGGAGAAGTGGAAGACGAGACATGGGTTCCCGCCGTTTACCCGCTGTACGGTTTTGAACTGACAGTGGACGGCGTGACCTATACCTCCAAGACCTTCAACTGGAGACGTCTCACCGGCGGCACCGCACAGATCCGCGTCAACGCGGTTTCCAAAGACGGCGCAACCAAATCCTTCCGGATTACTTATAACACCGACAGCGAAATGACGGATGTTACGTTGACGGTTGACGGAACCGATACCGTCGTTTACAGCACCGCGCTTTTGGAAGATGCCTTTGCAGGCACCTACACCAACGGTGTGGATAAAGTGGAATTTGCAAAAGACGGCGCTGTCCGGATCAACGGCGTGAGAGTAGACGCAACGGTCGCACTGGATTTTGTAAAGAATGTCTATACCTTCACGGCAGAGGACTTGACCTTCACCGTGGACGGCAACAGACGGGAAATCGCAAAATGCGGCGATGCAGTGCTGTATGACGCGAGACTGTTCGCTTATGCGGGTGTGAAGCTGGTGGCTTATACGACCGGTTCTACCAGTGATACAGCGGGCACATTCCCGCCGCAGTTCCAGACCAAGTACGCATTGCAGCTGACGTCCGAAGGACTGAAGTTCAACGGCGCGTTGGTGGATTGGAACAAAGGAAACGCATCCTACAATTCCTTCCGGTTCTCCGTTCCCATGCAGATCGATGGGGAAACCCAAGATGTGGTTTGGAGCGGACAGAACGGATATAACGGAATTCAGGATTTCGGCATTTACATGTATCCGAACGCAACGCTTGACGCGGCAATGAATGAGACAGGCTGGGCATACAGATGGTTCCTGCCGGAGCTCCTCTTGGATAACGCGGGCGAGCATGCTGCAATCTTGGATAACGGCAAACTCTCCATTGCGGGAATCATTGCGCCCAAGACCGCGGATCTGCCGGCATTTACCTTTACGTATGGCAGCACGACGGTGGATTATGACGAATACTCTTTCTACATGGACGGCGAGACATTGGTGGTCGTGCTGAATGTAAAGGGCAATTCGCATCTGTTGAAGATCAAGCCTGCCGCAGACGACGCACAGATCACCTTGGACGGCGTTTTGCTTGCACCGTATACCAGACCGGATATGGACGCATTCCTGACGGAAGCGCAGAAACTGTTCATGCAGAACAATTCTCATGACATCATCAGCATCCAGAAGACGGCGGACGGTTACAAGTGGATCTATGATCCGAACGGTCCGAGCTACATGAGAGAAGAATCCGAAAACTTCTCCTTCGGTAAATGGGGCGATCTGGATCTGCTCTTTATGGAAAAGAGAAACGGTACAACATTCGTAGCGTTTGTGCTGGACGGCAAGTGCTTCGTTGTGTATGCGGATATGTTTGAGCTTGCGCTTAACGCGCCGCAGGATCCGCAGGGCAGAGAGGTGAAATTCCGGTTTGCCAATACAGACGGCGAACTGAATCTGACGGCAACGGTGGACGGCAAGAATGCAACCAAGGTTACCGCAGGTACGTTGAACTATAACAACGACAACTCCTGCATTTATCTGCAATATACGTTCGGCGGCGAGTCCTATGCTGTGGTGCGTAACATTGACAGCGCAACCGCAGAGGAACATTTTGCATTGACGATTCCGTTTGCGGAATTTACCCGTTGCGCAAACACAGGCAGCTACCGTACTCTGACGTTGAGCGGTGCAAAGCTGCGGTTTATTCCGGTTTATGATACAGCGACCGGACGCGGCGTCGTGAAAGCGGTTCTGTATAATGCAGGCGGCTATGAGATTCAGTCCCTGGAGCCGGTGGCAGGGTATACCAATCTGTATCGTTTGGTTTACTCTGACGGCAAGGAGACGTACACCGACTACTTTGTAACGTTCCCGGAAGCAAACAATTACAACGCATATCTGTACACGCTGACTGCGGATATGTTCCAGCTCCTTGGCGAACATACGGTGGCTGGCGAAAATGTCATTCTTACAATCGGATTGGGCTTAGACTCCAGAGATAGCCATGAAGTGGTATTCTACATGGAGATCAACGGCAGAAAGTATCGGATGACCAAGACCTATAACAAGTCACAGGTCGTCAGAGAACTTGGCGACGACACCTATATCTTTGACGTCACGGATGGTGTATTCGGTGCGGTCAAGGTCGATACCAAGGCGTATCGGTTTACCACGGAAAGCAGCTATCCTTTGATCGGCGGCGGTTACTATGACAAGGCGAAGGTCACTTTGGTGAACGGCAAGCCGGTGATCGTGTGGTATAACTCCAGAACATGGAGCTATGACGGCGATACGGTGGAAGGTACGTTTGCCGCAGATTATTCTTACATTGCATTTACCTACAAGGATCAGGCATACCGTGTTTACTACATCCCGTCGGACAGCTCTTATCATGGCGCGATGATCGAAGAAACCAAGGCAGCCTTCCTTGGCAAGTTCCTTGCCGGCACCGAGACGGATCGGCATGACCTTGTAGTGGAGATTAAAACCGGCTACACGCCGTCTTTGAGCATTACGTTCGACGGCAAGGCGGTTTCCAATGTCCAGTATCTCTCTGGTACGGCAATGAGCTTTGAAGTGGGTACGAAAGTACACGTTCTGGAGATTGTGGACGGCGAAGGCGTGATTACTATGAATGTCATAGATCTTGCTTCCGCAGAAAACAAAGATCTGAACGCGCTCAAAGGCAATTATTCCGCGGTAAAAGTGGTTGTAAACTATGCCGTGACCAAAGTGGACGGCGTTTGGACCGGCAAGTTCTTTGTAACGCTGGATGGAAAAGACGCGACGCTGGCTGTAGATACCGCAAAGAACACGATCGACATTACCTGCGGGGATGTGGTGAAGCACTTTGTCAAAGTGGACGCAACCACGCTGTATGAATTGAAAGACAGCGAGTATGCACAGCTTGGTACCTATCAAATCGGCGGTCATACGCTGTCTGTGGTTCCGACGATTAAATCGAAAACGGAACGGGTATGGGATGACGACGAGGAAGAATATGTGCGGGTTACGGTCTACTATATGGAAATTTCCTATCAAGTAGACGGTAACAGCGCAACCGCAACCTCCAAGACTATGGTAGACGGCACGAAGTTTACACAATTGAAAACTTCTGCGGCTTCCTTCTACTTCTATGTAGATGGCGAAACCATGCTGTTGCAGGAGATGAGCGCAGAGGAAGCTGCAATCCTCAACATGTCCTCCAAGACCATTACGGTGGATGGCAAAACCTACACGCTGAAAGGCGTTGCGAAATTTGCCTCCAACGTGTTCAGCGCGGTATACACCTTCGGTAGCACGACGGAGAATACCAAGGAAGTGACGCTGACGGCTCTGCCGGCAGAAGCAGGCACCGGTTATTCCTTCTCGTATGAAGGCGCAACCTATTACTACCTCACCTCCGGTTCTTACACCTACCTCATCACGGCGGCTGACTATGCGATCTACGGGGAACTTACCGTAGGCGGCAAGACCTTGAAATTCACTTGGGGCAACAAGCAGGTGATGATTGCCGTTATGGGCGAGGATGGAACCTACGGCACGGCAGTAGAAGCAGTCAAGCTCTCTGACGGAACGCATGAGTACTACAAGTTTGTGGACAACAAGATCACCTACATCCTTGCAAAGAACAAGGACGGTGCGTGGGTGCTCACGGATGCGTCCAACATCGGTGCAAACCTCAACCACTTTGCGAACTTTGAGTATCAGAAGTCCAAGGTTGTGACGTTGGACGGCAAAACTGTATACGCAAACTTCTCGACCGGTTATGTGATTCTGGACGACGGTACGCCGGTTTACGCGCTGATCTTCGGCGACCTTGTGATTACCGCTTACACGGAGCTGAACGGCGAAGTGATCCAGGTGACCATTGACGGTGTGGAAAGATACTTCGTGGTGGCGCCGAACTATGCAAGAGGTAGTTCGTGGTACTTTGAAAACTACACAATGGTGGAAGTGACTGCGGCGCAGGCGGCATTCTTCGGCAAGACCGCGACGGTAGAAGGCGTTTGCTTCACCGTCCTGGCGAAGGGTTCCAGCTACGGTTCACCGGAAATCAGCATCTATGTGTATGAAGAAGGCACCGAACCGAAAAACTGGGGAACCAGTCCTGCAAAAGCGACTTTCTCCGCTGACGGCACGACGCTGAGCTTCAGCCACAACGGCACAAGCTATACGGCAACGATCGTGGATGGCGCATTGGTCGTCACCGCGGCATAACCGGAAGCAAATTTTCAATCCAAATGGCATTCTGCCACACAGCTTCGGGGTGAAAGCCCCAAGCTGTGCGGCAGGTTGGATGCCGTTTGAAAGCAGACGGGAGGAATCCGAATGAAACCGTCTGAGGACGAGAATCACTCCCTTTCCGGAAAAAAACCGGAAGCGGATTGGGACGACGGCAGAACCGTCGCGCCCATGGACGCCGCGTGGATGCCGTGGAATCACGGTCGGAAAGCGGCAAAGCATACGCCGGCAAACGACGCGGACGCGTCTGCGCCGAAGTTGCAACTTACCAAAGCGGAAAAACGGGGCATGGTTTTGGGCGCGCTTCGCGCGGCAGTACCGGTTCTTGTGATTTTGGCATTGGTGGCGGCAATTCTTTATCTTCTTGCGCGCGCATGGCTTGGATAAAGCCGCGGGCAAAGCAGCCTTGGTAGG
>DLLB01000077.1:0-6005 GCA_002477905.1 Clostridiales bacterium UBA7573
AAAATCGGCGGGCTGAAATAATTCAGTTGCTTGAACAACCGTCCGTCGTGGCTTAAGTTTCCGTAAACGGTTCCCATGGACATGCATCCGAGCAGAGGGGAAACGTCGAGCAGTGCGCAGATCCCGCAAAAAGAGAACAACAGCGCGACTGATACGATCAAGCGGTTGTCATTGGAGCGTTTGTGCAGGAAGAATTCCAAAAACAACCCGAACAGTCCACCCAACAGAAACACCAGCACATTGTATGCGATCGGCTTGAGCACACTTTGGATGTTGGGCGCACCGGACAGCGAGGACATGGCAATGGATACCGCAATACTGTACGCAAGCAATCCCACCACGTCATCCAGCGCGACGACCTGTAATAACGTATTGACAAAATCCCCTTTGGCGCCGGTCTGCCGAATGGTCATCATGGTGGAAGCAGGCGCGGTTGCCGCGGCAAGCGCCGCCAGAATCACGGAGAAGCTGAGAGAAAGGCGCAGAGCAAAGAAGGTGACGGCAAATACGGCAACCGACGCGAGCAGGGATTCCAAAAGCGTGATAAGAACGACCTTACCGCCGTTTTGTTTCAGGGTAGAGAACCGGAAGAATTCCCCCGTGCCGAAGGCGATGAATGAAAGCGCGATGTCCGCGATGAAATCCGTTCCTTCTATGATGCGCGCAGGGATCAGATTCAGACAATACGGTCCGATGAGGACGCCTGCAAGAATATAAGCGGTCACATTCGGCAATTTCAGCCGTTTGGTGATCCGCGTCAGCAGAAAACCGGACAGCAGCATAACGGCAACCGAGATCACCACCACCGCAACGTGCGGACTGTTTTGCATTTTTTCCTGCCAAAAGGTCATATCCTGTCCCTCCGATTTTGGTTTGCAACTCTTTTTCCGAAAAAGGCTTGCGTTTTGGATGCGACTATGATATACTGTTTTTACGATAAAGTCAAATTATAATTCTTTTGAAAACCATAAAAAATACGAATAGAACGGCTTTTGCCGGAAAGGAAATCCGTATGTTGGATGCCAAAACCGAAACCTTGCTTGCGGTCGCGCAGGCAAGAAATTTTACGCAAGCCGCCGCTGAATTGTCCCTGACGCAACCGGCGGTCAGTCAGCATATCCGTCAATTGGAGCAAGAATTGGGAATGCCGTTGTTTATCCGGAAAAAGAACCGGATGCTCTTGACGCCGGAAGGGGAAATTGCGGTCAAATACGCCAAGCGGCTCAAGGCAATGGAAGAAAAAATGCGGGTGGAGATCGCGGATGCCAAGCGCAATCTGCGCAATCTGCGCATTGGGATCACCCACACCGCGGAGAGCAGTATCGTCACGGAATCCTTGGCGCGATACAGCGCGGAGTATCCCAATATCAGTATTACGATTCTGACGGATACCATAAAAAATCTTTATGATAAGATGGAAAATTTCGAATTGGACCTCGCCATTGCGGAAGGACGGCTGTACCATCCGGAATTCAGTACCATTATGCTGGATACGGACTATCTGGTGTGCGTGGTGTCCAAAACGCATCCGTTGGCAAAACGGTCGGTGATGACTTTGCAGGATCTGCGTCGGCAACGGATGATCCTGCGCTTGCCCACGTCCGCCACCCGTATTCAGTTTGAGGCGGCGCTGGAAAGTGCCGGGGAGAGTATCCGCGATTTCAATATCACACTGGAAGTGGATAATATCGCGACCATCAAGGATCTGATCCGTAAAGATCTCGGTGTTTCCATTCTTGCACGCAGTTCCTGCATGGATGAGCTGCGCAAAGGAAAGCTGGCGGTTCTTTCCATTGAGAATCTCAGCATGGTACGCGAAACCAATCTGATTTATCATAAATCCTTTTCCCATACGGAAATCTTAGAGCAGATCTCCGAAAGCTATCAGGCAACCCGTCGGCGGTATTGACCGCATGAATTTGGGAAGAGGAGGGAAACCAAATCAAAAAAAACCTGTCCGTTGGGACAGGTTTTTTAGAAGAACCGATCGTCAAACCGGTCCGCCGTTGTCTTCCGTCATCGGAAACAGGCAGGACGCACCGGCAAAAGAAAAGCCGAGCGCGCTTGCCAAGCGCATGGACGCGGCATTGTCAGAGCCGCACTGATAGTGCCATAAAAGCGTCGGATAAGGGGAAAGCGCGGTACTGACCAAGGCTTTTCCATATCCTTTGCCGCGTGCAGACGGCAGTACATATACGTCCTCAAGCCACGCAAGTCCAAGTTCCGAGACTTTTTCTGCGGTCGCCACCCCCTGTAACCTGCCGTCCGCAAACAATCCGTAGAGCTCCGGACGATCGGATTTTTCAAGGGGAAAGCAGGACAGATCGGAGGCAAGCAAAGTGCCGTAGGAGGTGTCTTTTACGGCACATGCTTGCGCACAGAATGTCTGAAAGATGCTTTGGTCGTGCGCGTCGAGCTTTCGCACCTGTGCATGCGGAATCTCGTGCCTGCCGGCACAGGTATAATGGTACCACCCCGGAACTTGGGAGAATGCTTTGGGGAGCTTGTGATCTTGCGCCACGCACAGCACGTTTAACAGGGCGTTCGGATGTGTTGCCATCCGCATTTTTTCACGCAGGCGGGCTTCCCAGTCCTGTTTCACCGTGTGCAACTCGGCGTTTGGCGCGACTTGATGCAGATTGTAAAACAGGTGCTGTGTCCCCTCGGACCTGTATGCATCCGTGACCACCACGCATCCCCGATCCTCATAAAACGCCGTGCCCGGCGACGGCGTGGCGTACCAAACTTGGTATCTGCGGTACAATTCACAGTGAACCGGCGCACCGTAAGCGCGCAATTTTTCTAAGACCTGTTCGATCGAAAGGATTTTCATGGTTCCTCCGTGTGTTTTCAAAAAAATTCCCCCGCCCTTGCAAGAAAGACGGGGAAGATGGATTTGGGATTACGCCTGATAAGCGGAGAACATTTTTTCAAGTTTATCCAGTTCCGTTTCATTTTTTGCGGTCAGAGAAACACAGATCATGTAGGAACCGATCTTGCGCAATAAATGGCGTTGCATCTGGGTGGTGGTGATGCCGGCTATGGTCATGGTGTAACTGACCTGCAACTGATAATAGCTCTCCCCACAGAAAGTTACTTCCTGCTCGGAATCCTTTTGATAATGAATGCCGGTTTGTTCCAGTTCCGTAAAGAGCTTTTCCGCATACTTTTTTACGGTGTAGCCGACCAGCTTCATTTCTTCGCACATGACGATCGCGTTATAACCGTTCGTGAGGTTTACGGCGTACATATCATAAATGGTATGATTGGTGTCGGCTTCGACAGCGGCTTTCTGTTCTTCCGAAAGATATTCCTTGGAGAGTTCCATTATTTCGGCAATCTCATCCTCCGAATAGAAATCCCATCCGGTCGTACTGGTAAAATGCAGACCGGTGAACGTGCTGTCATAAGTGGTGTCGGTCAAGGTCGGCTTTTCATACTTTGCGCAGGAAGCAAAACTGCACACACAGGCAAGGAGCAGGAAAAGGGCGAGCAAAGAGCGGGTTGCTTTTTTCATAAGATTCATTCCTCCGGTTTTCTGAAAATGTAATGGAATTTATGCAAACCGTCGCTTGGGAAACGGCAGATTTGGGCGGTTAGAGGTGGCGAAGAATGGTTTGGGCAATGCGCTCGTGTCCGGCGGCATTCGGATGCAGACGATCATGTTCCGAATTGCAGAGAAAACGCTTGGCATTGTCGTCAAACAGCGGGAATAACCCGCTTTCCCGATAGAGATCGATCAATTCGACCGACCAGATGTCTGCGGCTTGCCGCATTGCCGCAATGTAGGCGTCCAGGTACTGTCCGCAGCGGTTTGCGTACAATTCATCCGGCTGAATATTTGTTCCGCCGAAATAAGCGTAAGCGCGGTGCAGCGGCGTCATGAAAATCACGCGCTTGTCAGAATAGCGTTTCTTGAGTTCTGCCAAGACCAGATTCAGTCTGCCGCAGAAGGTGTGGTCATCAAATACAAATTCCCGTTTTTTTCGGATTCCGTATTTAGTAAAATGACCGTCGGAATCGCTGTCGCAGGGAACGGGGGCTTCCCGCTTGGTGAAGAAGGAACCCAGCGGGACGTCAGACATATAATCGTTTGTGCCGATGAATACAAACAGGATGTCAAACGCGCGTCCGACTGTGCGCTCCATTTCGTCCATTTGGGGAAACAAATCGATCGTTTTCGCACCGCTTACGCCGAAACCGTGGGTTTTGGCGCCGGTCAGGTCGGTCAGATATTCAAAATAACGTTTGGTCGTTCCAATCCCGTCCGTGATGCTGTCGCCGAGAAAGCAAAGGGTAGAAGCAGATGATATCATAATAGCCTCGTAAAAATCAAATTCAGAGTTGTTTGTTCGGTTTTCCCGCCGTGCGGAACAAATTGACGATTTCAAAGATTGTGCCGATGACAGAGAACATAAGCATCATAATCAGGTCTTTATAGAATTCACCGGAAAACTCCGCGTCCTCCATAAAGAGACGGAACGCTTGTGCAGCGGAAACATCCGTGATCCCTTCTTCTGCCAGCGATTTGGAGATCATCAGCAGATAGCCGCAGTATAAGGCGGCGATCATAGCCGCAAATGTGATGACGGTGGTGAGAATCACCATCATTTTGTCGGGGCGCCCGCCGAATTTCCGGTATAACGCGACGGCGGCAAATAAAGATACAAAGGCGGATATGGCGGCAATATATCCCATGTAGAGCAAGAACAGTGCCACGGCAAATCCGGCAAGCCCGCCGATGAGCGCACCGATGGCACCCTTCCCATAGTTGCGCGGCAGTTCGGCAAACGCTTGCGCGTCGGCTTGTGCCTGTATTTGCAGATTGGTATGGTAAGTTTGCGCACATTCGGCATGGCAGGACGCGGTGAGCGCGCCTGTTACCGGAATCCGCGCGGCTTGCGCAGGATCAAACGACTCGCCGCAGAGGGGGCAGACCTCTGCACCTTGCACCTCCGCGGTACTCAGCGTTGCAAATAAACTGTTTAGTACATCCGGTACCTGTTTGAGAATCCCGTTTACGGTGAATCCGCCGACAATTCCGATGGAAACGCCGCAGGGCGTTTGCGCAAGTAAAACGCGCGTGGGAACATGGACCTGTTTCGGAAGCGTTTCGGACAGTGTCTGAAAGACCGTATTCCGCTGTTCTGCTGTGCCGTAATAAGCGATGTGAAACCGTACCTGTGCCATTGCGATGTCCCGTCCGGTTCCCGTCGGCTGAAAAGCCGCGCTGCATGCATATCCACGCACGATCCCTTCGGCAGAACCGTCTGGTTTTGGGGTGAGTCCAAAATCCGCTAAGAGAGACACCCAGTTCTGATTCATGAAAAGTCCTCCTGTGGAAGAATTGTTAAAAATGCCGATATTTACTGTTTCAGTATAACACAGACAGGTACATTTGTCAATCCTTTTTCTTATTTTTATTCATATTTTTGATGGAATAAATTCATGAAATCAACAAAAAATCTTCTATACCGTCCATTTTGCGCGGTACGGAAGATCAGAAGAATGGAAACGCAGGAAAAGAGTGTGAGGATGGCGAGGATAAGCGCAATTTTTTTCAGGATGGTTTCCTCTTTTGTATACAATGATGTTTTTGTTTTTGCACCTATATAAGTGCAAAAACAGTATATCATACAAGTATACTATTGTCAATACCTTTTTCAAATTTTTTTTAAAATAAAACAAAACGGGGATAAGATGAATCAGAATATAGAAAAAAAGATTGGGAATAACATTCGCGCATTGCGTGAAAAAAACGGGATGACGCAAGAGATTCTCGCGGCACAGCTTCAGCTCCGCGGTTGTGACATTACCAGAAGCGCCGTGGCAAAAATTGAAGTGGGGCAACGGCATCTTTACCCCGATGAAATTATTATGATCCGAGCTATTTTGCATGTATCCTATGAGGATATTTTCAGACTCTGACCGAAAGGAATTCTTTGCGATGTGTCTACTTTCCGAAGAACGGTTTCACTTTCGGAAGAAGCAAGAAAAAGAAAAAA
>DLLB01000077.1:6044-15876 GCA_002477905.1 Clostridiales bacterium UBA7573
TTTGCCAAGAATTCTTGGCAAAACGCTGTTTTTGGATGGGTTGGAATTGAATTTTTCTCACTCGCGAAAATCCGATTCCCGCCAGCAGGATGTTTCACGGTGCTGTTTCATCGGCACCGCGCTTTTCTTTGCATTGGACATCCTGTTCCGTGTATCGCGATGGCTTTCCGTATTTCAGTCCAACACGCATACCAGGGTATCGTCTTTTTCGATCACGGGAAGGATAGTCGGTACTTCGTTGCGGTCCCCCGTCGGTGTATTGGGGGTATGGATGCACAAGTATTTCTTACCGTCCGTATCTTGGAATATCATGCCATGACCGCCGTCATATTGCAAGCCCATGGATTTTGAATACAGCGGCTTTTCTTCTTGTTCCCATTCTCCGTCCGGCTTTCCGTTTTTGCTTCTTGCGATTCCTACGGCGTAACCGTAGTTGTCGAAATTAGACCATATCATCAGCAGACTTCCTTTTTCGGTCGTGTACAAAAAGCAACCGTCCGTAACCCCTCTGCCACCTGCCCACGGCGCGTCATCTGCTCTGAAAATATCTTTTGGCTCGCTGATAAGGTGCGTAAGATCATCAGACAGCTTGGCTACCGCCATTTTCCCGATTTTATCTTCGAAATTCGGCCATTCGTGAACGAATATCATCCAAGGCTGTCCCGCGGCATCTACATAAAATGTACTGTCAATGCAGTGCCAATCGGAAGGCGTGATCGTTCCGTTTGTAATCTCTGTAAACGGACCCTCAGGGGAGGTGGATCGTAATATCGTACTTCCCCTTTTTTGCGTTACAGAGGAGAAGTAAGTTGTAAACATATAGAAGTTTCCCTTGTATTTGTGTACTTCGGGCGCCCAAAAGTTTTTTTCGCCGTTTTCGGGCTTTTTATAGAGATTTTCAACCTTTTCCCACGCGCCATCCAGTTTTCCGCTCGTGTTTTTATAGCAGGCATACTGGGTACGATTCCAGTTGTTATCCGTATCGACACCTGTGCCATACAGGTAATACACGCCGTTTTCTTTGAGCAAAAACGGATCCCGGAGCTTTTTTATACTCGTTTCTATCATCATAGCCTCCTCATAAATTGACTGTTTTTCGTATTGTGCAAAAAAGTGTTCGGAAACGGCTCTTTTTCCGCACGGCGGTATTTTTATTGCGGTTCTTTTTCCATCAGTGCCGTGATCTCATTTGCTTTGGGCATTACTTTCAGCGCGCCTTTGCGCGTGGTAATCAAGGCGGCGCCCGCATTGGCGAAATGTAGAAGCGCGGTCAGCTTTGGCGCATCCAGCGGTTGCAGATTCTGCGTAAGGAGGTAGTGTAACGCACAGCCGAGGAACGTATCGCCGGCTCCCGTTTTTTCCACGGCAGAAACCGGGTATACCGGCGCGCTCGCTTTCGCAGTGCGGGAATATGCCAAACTGCCGTCTGCACCGCAGGTAATCAACACCAGTTGCAGATTGGGGTATGCGTGCATCAGTTGGGCGGCGGCTGTATCAAAATCTGTATGCCCTAAAAGAAATTCCACTTCATTGTCTGAAATTTTTAAAAGATGACATTTGGAAAGACCGTACTCCATCTGTATTTTGGCATCCTCCAAATGTGCCCAGAGCGGTTCCCGCAAATTCGGATCAAAGGAAAGATATGCGCCGCTCTGGATTGCGGTGTCCACAGCAAATCGGGTGGCTTCCCGTGCTTCCTTGTGCGTGAGCGATAAGGTGCCGAAATGGAATACTTTTGTATCCTGCAAAAGTGCGGCGGGCACTTCTTCTTTGGTCAGCATACAGTCCGCGCCCGGATTGCGGACAAAGCTGAATTCCCGTTCGCCGCCCGCAAGCGTGTGTACAAATGCAAGCGTGGTGGGGAAGCGGGCGTCCGAAATCAGTCCGTCTGTGCCGATCCCGACGTTTCGAAGCGTTTCGGCAAGCTGTTTCCCGAACAGATCATCTCCGACCTTGCCGATAAATGCCGTTTTTCTGCCGAGTCCGGCAAGCATGGCAAGCACATTACAGGGTGCGCCGCCGGGATTGGCTTCAAACAGGGGATTCCCGTTTGCGCTTTTTCCGTTTTCGGTGAAGTCGATCAGAAGTTCGCCCAGCGCTGTGACATCCATATGCTTCATGTGTTTTCCCCATCCTTTTCAAAATTCGTGGTATGCAGGATGTAATTTGCGCCTTGTATCTCGTCGGACAGCCCATATACGACACTGCTGATGACAAATTCCCCATCTCCGATAAACACTTCGATCAGGTTCTGATCCACATAAATGTCTAAGGCAGTTCCGGTTTGGATGACCGGCGTTTCGGCAGTCAGCCGGAAGTCGGGCTTCTTTGGAAATACCGCATGACGGTCGGTGAAGATCCGATCTTCCTCCCGCCGGATCTGATATCCGCCAATGGAAATGCTTTCTCCGTTTTGCAACGTGGTCTGTACGCGGTAACCGTCCCGGCTTGCTTCTTTGGGCGAAGCGATCTGCTTGGAAAAGCTGTTTGAAAGATTCGGATGCGGGCGGAAGCAGATATGCCGGTCTTTCACTTGCACGATACGGGGCATGCACAGCATCCCGATCCACTTTCCGTCTACGGCTTCCGGCATTCTTGCCCATGCAAGAATCATCCGGTTCCCGTCTTTGTCAAGAGTGCTTTGCGGCGCGTACAGATCCAGCCCATAGTCAAAAAACTGATAGGTATCGGCTAATTTCATAGTGCCGCTTGCTTCTTCAAAGGAAGCGAGCATACAGACGGTTGCGGCGTCGTAGCGCTTCCCGTCATTCAGAAAGCCCATGGGGGAAAACAGCGCAACGCCGGTGCCGTTCACTTCAAAATAGTCCGGACATTCCCACATCCATCCGAAATTTTCTTTTTCGGTAAAGCCGCAGTAGGTGAAATTTTGCAGATCGTCGCTTTTGTAGAACAACAGTCTGCCTTTGTTCTGCACCGTGCTTCCCAACACCAGATACCACGCGTCTTTTCCGCGCCATACCTTCGGATCACGGGTGTCGGTTTTACTGCCGATGGCGGGATCGGTAAGCGGCGGAAGAATGGTCGTCTTTTTGTTGAAATTGTCAAAGGTCATGCCGTCCGCGGAAGAAATTTTCAACTGTGCCGAAGTGAGATCGGAGAGGGGAACATTGATGTTTTCGGGATTTTCCTGCGTATAGTTGACGCCGGTATAAAACAGGTGCATTTGTCCGTCGTGTTCTATGGCGCTTCCGGAGTAACAGCCGCTTCTGTCATCGGTTTTGGTGGGAAAGAGTGCGATGCCTTTTTCCTCCCAATGTACCAGATCGCGGCTGACCGCATGCCCCCAATGCATTCTGCCCCATTTGGGCGCATACGGGAAGCATTGATAAAATAAATGATACTGTCCTTTGTACCAGATCAAGCCGTTGGGATCGTTGATCCAGCAATCCGGCGCTTTCCAATGAATATTCTGCATGAGATCCTCCTGTTGGATTCTGTTTTTGATGTCGGGATTTGCGCGTGTAATCGAGCAGGGCAAAGCGGATCGCTTTTATTGCTTTTCCGCCCATTTGGCAAGGTCCGCCGCAGTCATTCCGTTTACAATGCCGCCTTTTTTCCAAGTGGCGTTCGGACAGACGGTTTTCAGAACCTCTACCGTTTTTCCCATACCGCTGCCGCCGGAAGTGGCGAACGGAATGATCGTTTTTCCGGAGAAATCGTAACTTTCCAAAAAGGTGTCGATAATTGTCGGCGCGACATACCACCAAATCGGAAATCCGAGATAAATGGTGTCATATTGCCCGATCTGTTCGCATGTTTTTGCGATTGCCGGACGGGAAGCGGCATCTTTCATCTCCAAAGAAGAACGGCTTTGCTTATTTGTCCAGTCCAGATCTGCGCGGGTATACGGTACGGCGGGTTGGATCTCAAACAGATCTGCGTCGATTGCGCCTGCAAGCGCTTTTGCTGCTTTTTCCGTGGTTTTGCTTGCGGAAAAGTAGGCAACCAGTGTTTTCATGATTTTTTCCTCCGTTTATAAAAATAATAGATGGTAAAATGGATGGATGTTGAATTTTTTCGCAAATAGACGGAAAACGAAAAAATTTCGCGGTCATATGGTTGCAAAATCGTTTATTTTTCGCCTTTGCAGGTGGGATGCCTGGCAAGCGGTCATTTCCCGCTGAATACCGGAAAATGGCTGTAACTACCGTAATCCCGAAATTTTACATGACGCAGTTTCTCCATATCGGCGTCGGAAATGACAAAGTTTAACGTGATATTTTCTTTCATATGGTGATAGGTGGATGCTTTCGGCAGTGCAATCAATCCGAGCTGTAAAAGGTACTGAATGCAAAGCTGTGAGTAAGAAATGCCGTAAGCCTTCGCGGTTTCTGTAATTACGGCGTTTTTCCGCGCCTCTCCATGCGCAATCGGAGAATAGGCTTCTACTGCGATTCCTTTGCTTTGGCACTCTGCAATCAGCTCCGCGGGGGTATTGCCGATATGTGCCAGGATTTGGTTGACTGCGGGCTTGATCCTACAATCCGAAAGCAGGTTGTCAAGATCATCCGTCAGGAAATTGGAAATGCCGATGGCGCGTAGCTTTCCCGCGCGCAGCGCGTCTTCCATGGTGCGCCAGACTGCGCGGTTTTCCGTAAAATATCGCTTTTCACCGCGCCATTCTGCCCACGGTTGCGGGCTGTGAATGATCATCATATCCAAATAATCCAACTGCATGTTTGCAAGCGTCTGATCAATGGAAGTCAACGCGGCATCGTAGCTTTTGTGTTCTGCCGCAACTTTGCTGACCACGAACAGATCTTTGCGCGGGATCCCGCAGGTGCGGATCCCTTCCCCGACGCCGCGTTCGTTTTCATACGCCTGCGCGGTGTCGATGTGGCGGTAACCGAGCGCGACCGCGGTTCTGACCGCGTCTGCTACGCGCTTGTCATCAATGCCCCAGGTTCCGAATCCAAGTGCCGGAATTTCCACGCCGTTGTTCAGTGTTATAGAATGCATGTTTTGTCTCCTCCTTTGCGGTTCGTATCGCATCGATTTTCAAAAATGGAAAGCGTATGTCCGGATTTTTTACAAAAAAGCGACCTGCGCCGAGAATTGGGTTGCCCGTGTCCAGTTCATTTTTGCTTCCTCCGCAGTTTGTACTTTCTCTAAGTGTAGCATATACCGCTCTGTTTTTCAATCCTTTTTTATGTGAAAAATGAAAAAGAAAAAAGAACTTTTCAAGTGGCGCACCCGCTTTGTCGTCAAGATGTGCGGAGCTGAAAAATTCTGACATGATCTGCATACAAATCGTTTTTTGAAAGACATAGAAATAGGAAAAAGGCAGAAAGTGCGCAAAATTATCGCACAATCTGCCCTTTTCGAAAAAGGAAAGTCTTTCTTTTCTTAGAACCGATAAATTTCGCCGGTCTTTGCCGAGGTGTAAATCCCTTCCAAAATGCGCGTTACGCAGAAAGCCTGCTCAGGCAATGTAATCGGTGCAGTGTCATTTCGGATTGCTTCGATCCAGAGGCGTTCCTCGCGATCTGCGGGTTCCTCTCCTTTTTTTCCGTCAAAGAATGCAACGCCGCCTGCCTTGAGGTTCGGTTCCAAAACATACTGCCGCCCGTTGCGCACCCCGTTGATCCGCACGCCGCCGATCATGTCTGCGCCTGCTTTCGTACCGCAGAACGCGGTGGTTGCTTCCCGCGCATCCAGCGTATTCAAAGCCCAAGAGGACTCTAATACGATGGTTGCACCGTTCTCCATCACTACAAAACCGAATGCCGAATCCTCAACTGTGAATTTTTCCGGATCCCAATTGCCCCATGCATTTGCCTGATCGGTGTCGTTGTTCAGCTTGTGATAGGCGGTGCCGACGCAATATTTCGGCTTGTAATTATCCATCATCCAAAGCGTCAGGTCAAGCGCGTGCGTGCCAATGTCGATCAACGGACCGCCACCCTGTTCATATTCATTGAGGAACACTCCCCAAGTCGGAACTGCGCGACGGCGGATGGCGGTCGCTTTGGCGTAGTAAATATCGCCGAATGTGCCGTCTGTGGCTTCCTTTTTCAGGTAAAGGGAATCGTCACGGAACCGGTTCTGATACCCGATGGTAAGCTTTTTACCGGTACGTTTGGCAGCGTCCAGCATTTTCTTTGCTTCCGCAGAGTTGATTGCCATTGGCTTTTCGCACATGACATGTTTGCCGGCTTCTAAGGCGTCCACCGTAATGAAGCTGTGCGAACGATTGGGTGTGCAGACGTGCACAACGTCGATGGAGGCGTCTTTCAACAGTTCTTTGTAGTCCGTGTAAACTTTGGCGTCCGGTGTGCCGAATTGTTTTGCGGCTTTTTCCGCGCGTTCGGGAATAATATCGCAGAATGCTACCATTTCCGCGTCTTCCACCTTTGCGAGTGAGGGCATATGCTTGCCGTTTGCAATGCCGCCGCATCCGATGATTCCGATCTTGATCTGTTTTGCCATGATGATACTCCTTTTTGCATAATTTTTCATTTGAGAACATTGCGCAAAGAGACAGCCGGAGCGGAAAGCTTCGCCGCCGGTATAAGTGCCGATAAGCAGGAACTTGTTGCAAACCAAAACAAATTGTGATTTTTCCTCTTTTTTGCTTGGAAACTGTTTGTTTTGGAATGGTTTTCATGAAAAGGATAGCATAAACCAATCAAAAAAGCTATATCAATTTACACTAATTATTTTGCAATTTTTTTGTGAGTTACGACGAATAAAAAGTTCGGCAGAGCGGGGGAGTGCAAGCTGTTCGCTTGGGATGGGTACGATCCCGGACGGTAAGATCAGCCGCTGATGGTGCAGGGCGTCAGTTCCAGCAGCCCGCAGCGCGGGACGGAAAACAACGTGCCGCCGCGTTGAAGCGGTACAGTTCGTTCTTCCACCACACTGCCCATACAGTCACGAACCGTGATGTGGTAGGTTTGCGGTGCACGATCTGTGGTCAGACAAACCGTTTTTGCACCGGTGGCATTGCAGACATAGAGACTGCCCGATTCCGGCAAAGATACCATCGGATCGGTATAGGCAATTACAATACGCTCCGCTTCTGTGGTCATACGCACCTGACTGTACAGTGCTTCGGGATGATCCGCCTGCAGATCCCCCGCCAGCAGGGTGTCGCGATGCATCTGCCAAAACGACAGCCAAAAAGACAGGACCGCACGCTGCCGTTCCGGAATTTTGTCCAAAAGAACCGAGATCTGCGGCACGGTCGGCAGTACGGTAATCATCTGATATGCCACTGCTTCCGGAGAATCCTGTAAATTCCACATCAACATATCCGAATGCACCGGCACTTTCCCTAAAAGGAACCGCAGATCCACCCCGTGTACGCGGTTCAAAATGGGATCATCCGGACAGTCGGCGACGCGGAACATATTTCCGTACTTGCGAACTGCCGGTCCGAAATACGTCTGGCGGAATTCGATCAGAATATCCGGCTTTATCGCACGAAGTGCCGCCGAAACGTCCGCAAGCAACCGGTCTACCCCCTCCTCTAAGGATTCGGTATCCCGCCGCGGATCCACCGCCCGTGTCTGTTCCTTGAGCTGAAACGAATCAATGAAGTCCAGTTTGAATCCGTCCAGATCCCATTCGCGCACTGCATCCGAATACAACCCGACCAGATATTCCCGCACTGCAGGGTATCGGGGATCCAGTACCCAAAAATCCCGCCCTGCCGGACCGAGCAGGGAATCGGAAAACCGTTCGTATGCTTTGGTGAACGTGCCGACAAACGGGACGGAATACCAGATTACCAACTTCATATCCAGCGCGTGAACCGCGTCGGCAAGCACCCGCATGGAAGGAATCTTCTTTTGTGCAACTGCCCAGTCTCCGCAAAATGCGTAGCCGCGCGAGTTGTCATCGGTCTGCCAACCGTCGTCTACAATCACCGTATGCATGCCAAGTTGTTTCGCAAGCCGGCATTGCGCGAGAATCGGCTCAGGCGTCACTTGTTGATGAAAGGAATACCAGCAGGAGTAAACCGCATCCTTCGCCGCGGCGGGAACAGGCGCATACGGGTATCCGTGCTTGATCCAAAAGCGGTCGGCGGCACGCAGAGCCTCCTCATATCGCGTGTGTCTGCGGTCGAGCAGAATCTCTGCCCGATAGGAAAGAATGGCGCCGATCCGTTCGGTAAAAAACGTAACGCGGCAATCCATGCAGGCATTTTCCTCAATCACGCCACCACAGATTTCGGTTGGGGTTTTTGCGTCGGAGATCGTGACGGTCAGGCGATTTATCCCCTCGTTTCCAAGCCATACCATGACCGGTGCGCCGGACGCCAGTCTTGCATGGGAACGCTGCTTTGACCAGTTTGGTCCCAGCGTATGCTTCAGCGTGGGATTCCCTTGCCAACAGGCAAGCATCTCTATGCAAGGTTCCTCCCAGCAGATTGCAATCGGTTGCGGCACGGTCGGTTCCTCAAAATGCACACAAAATTCCAGCAGTGTCACACCCGCTTCGGGTTCCGTTGTCTGTAAACTCACGTCCCCTGTTGTATTTCGATTCGTGATGGTATAATTCATATTCCACGCTCCTTGTTTGCATGTTTTCTACGATTATAGCAAACGCTTCCCGGTTTGTCAAGACTTTAGGGAATTTAGGGAAGGATTTGAGAATGTGATGAACTACATTGCTGACCACTACGCTTTTGAGATTCCCCTTTCCCGCCCTGTTATCCATCACAGCTTCCAACCGATGGTCTGTTTCTTGCCGCCGACAAAATCCGCGTAAATGCCGGGTTCTGCAATCAACTGTTCGTGCTTGCCCTGCTGCACGATGCGACCGTGGTCGAGAACAAGAATCTGATCGGCATGGCGAACGGTTTTCAGGCGGTGCGCAATCATGATGATGGTCTTGTCACGTGTGAGTGCTTCGATTGCTTTTTGCAGTCTGTCTTCATTCTCCGGATCAACGTTTGCCGTCGCCTCGTCCAAAATGACGATCGGCGCATTTTTCAGCATGGCACGCGCAATGGAAATGCGCTGTTTTTCACCGCCGGAAAGGCTTGCGCCGCCCTCGCCGATGACCGTATGGTAACCATCCGGCAGAGCTTCGATGAAATCATCACAGCAGGCGGCTTTGGCTGCCGCAACAACCTCGTTGTGCGTTGCGTCCGGTCTGCCGAATTTGATATTGTTTTCGATGGTATCGGCAAACAGATACACGTTCTGGAACACCACGCTGATCTGATCCATAAGAGACTCCAAAGTATAATCCTTCACATTATATCCGCCGATCTTCACACTGCCGCTGTCGGTATCCCAAAAGCGGGCAATGAGGTTACAGAAGGTGGTCTTTCCGCTACCGGAAGGACCGATAACCGCAGTTGTCGTCTTGTCAGGCAGCGTGACGGAAATATCATGCAGGATCGGTTTCTGCTCATAGGAGAAGTTCACATGATCGAAAACAATGTCGTGCTTTTCGGGGTTAATAGCTTTTCCGTTCTCGTCCATGCGGGGCATATCCTCGGTTTTCTCCGTGCGGTCAATGGCGGCTGCCGTCATACGAAGCATGGAAATCCCCATGCCGAACGCCTTGATCTGATTGAACACGAGAAAGGACATCACAAGTACCATCAGCGCGTTTGCAAGACTGATACCGCCGTTTATCCAAAGCAGGATCGCCGCAAGCATCATACCGACACCGGCAATCTGCAGAACCGCCTCCTGAATCGCCGTATAGGGAGTCAGGATTTTGGTCACATCCATATTCACGCGGCGGTTATATTCCAGCGCGTCCTGCACCTTTTTGTCGCCCTTCCCTGTCAGGTTAAAGGATTTGATGACGCTCATGCCCTGTATCATCTCCAGCACGGCTTCGATCAGCG
>DLLB01000037.1 GCA_002477905.1 Clostridiales bacterium UBA7573
ACCTGAATTATTTCAGCCCGCCGATTTTACTATTGTTTTTCGTGCGCTCCGGACTGACCTTCCGGTTAGACGCGCTGACCGGTACTTCCGCAGCCGGCACTTCGGTGCCGCTGTTTCTGATCGGAATTCTGTACTTTTTCACCCGCATCCTCGGCAAATATGCCGGTGCGTTTCTCGGATGCCTGCTTGTCAAAAAGCCGCCGCGCGTCCGGAATTTCCTTGGGCTGGCACTGATTCCGCAGGCGGGCGTTGCCATCGGGCTTGCGGCAATGGGCGCCCGCATCTTGGGAGGCGACGCGGGCAACGCCGTCTCCACGGTCATCCTTGCTTCCAGCGTTCTGTATGAACTGATCGGTCCCGCCTGCGCCAAGCTCTCCCTCTATCTCTCACACTCTTACGAGCGCGATCCGGAAAAGGAACCGAAAGAACCAATTCCCAAGGAACCCGCCCAAACCTCCGGATCTTAAAGCCGCACGGCTATTTGCGGAATTTCTTGACAAAACGTCTTTTCTGCGTTATAATAAGCAAAGTCAGCATGCAAAACATCCCCATGGGGAATTCTAGTTTTATCCCAAGTAAAGGAGAGACGCGAATGTTAGAAATACGGGACATCTGTAAAACCTACACGCCCAAGCGCGGCGCGCCGGTAACGGCACTGGATCATGTCAGTCTGCAATTCGGCGATCACGGGCTTGTGTTCATCCTCGGAAAATCCGGCAGCGGAAAATCTACCCTGCTGAACGTCATCGGCGGTCTGGACCGCGCGGACAGCGGCAAATTCATCATCAAAGGAAAATCCTCCACGGAGTTTTCCCAATCGGATTTTGACGCTTACCGCAACACGTTCATCGGCTTCATTTTTCAGGAATACAACATCCTCAACGAATTCAGCGTCGGCGCGAACATCGCGCTTGCCATGGAGTTGCAAGGAAAGAAAGCCACACCGGAAGCGCTCGGCGCGATTTTAGAGCAGGTGGGGCTGACCGGATTTGCCAATCGCCGCCCAAACGAGCTTTCCGGCGGGCAAAAGCAACGGGTTGCCATCGCCCGCGCGCTGATTAAAGATCCGCAGGTCATCATGGCGGATGAACCGACCGGCGCTCTGGACTCCAAAACCGGCATTCAGATCTTTGATACCTTAAAAGAGCTTTCCAAAACCAAGCTGGTCCTGGTCGTGTCCCATGACCGGGATTTTGCCGAGCAGTACGGCGATCGCGTGATCGAGCTTTCCGACGGGAAAGTCATCTCCGACATTACCCAGTATACCCCGACGCCGCGCAGTGCCACAAGCGGCATTGACATTGTGGACGATCACATTCTGAAAATTCATCCGGGGTATGTCCTCACCGCGCAGGACGTGAGCATGATCAACGAGTATCTTGCCCGCGCAAAGCAGGACGCCATCGTTTCCATTGACGCGGAAGCCAATCAGAAATTTAAGCAGATGGCAATGATTACGGACAGCGGCAGCCGGAAATCGTTCCGCAAAACGGCAGACGGGGATTTAGACCGCAAGGTTTACGATAAAACGAAAACGCGGTTTATCCGGGCACGTTTGCCCATGCGCAACGCCGCCAAAATCGCGCGCAGCAGTATGAAAGTCAAACCCTTCCGACTGTTTGTCACGATCTTGCTTTCCTTTGTCGCATTCAGCATGTTCGGACTTTCCGATACGGTTGGCTCCTACGACCGCGTGACCACCATGACGGATTCCATTCTGGACAGCGGCATTGACAACGCGACATTTTCCTTAATGACCAAGCGGTACTACGGAGAGGGAGAAAATGACTTCTTTTGGAGCAGCGGCGAGCGCCGTTTCACCTATTCGGAGCTTGCGGCGCTGAGTCAACTGGTTGGCACCGAGGTCAGCGGAGTATACACGCCGCGTAACCATCAGCTCCGTCTGGATCAAAATCTCTTGGACATCCGCGATCTATCGGACAGTTCCGGCATCGGCGGCTGTATTTACAGCACCACCCCCTCCGGCATCGTCAGTATGACGGAAAGCGATTTACAGCGTTTAGGCTTCTCTCTGACCGGTTCCCTGCCGCAATCCGCACAAGAAGTCGCCATTACCAAGCATTTGTTTGATTTGTTCCAGTTCTGCGGGTTTATCTCAGCGGATGAAACACCGCAGGAAATCCCGGCAGGAACGCTTACGCCGGATCACAATGCCCAAACCGGCATCCTCGGCAAACGTATTTCCTTTGCGGACAAATATCAGAACGACGCGCCGGTGTATGTCATTTCCGGCATCATCGACACCCATTTTGACACCGCCCGCTATCCGGAATTCGTTCCGACGCATAACTCCCAGACCACGCCGCAACCAAACGATACGCAAAACGAGCTCCTGCTTTATCTGAAAGCAAAGGAACTGGATGGAGTGCTGAACTACGGGTACCATCAGCTTCTGTTCCTGCAAAAAGACGCGATCACCGCGCTCATCCACGAAAATGAATCCTTTGCACTACCCGTCGGAAAATCCTTGCAGGAATACTACGCAAACTTCCAGTATACCATGCCCGGCAGACTCAATTACAGCTCTGGCAGAGGAATTGCGGCTGTGGCGTCTTTGCAGGAATTCCTCGACGCAGGCGGCAGTGTTTTTTGGATGTACGACGCCAAAACTGCACTGGGCGAAAATGAAATCCTGATTCCGATCAGCTGTATGCTGGATCTTTTATGGAACGATGAAACCCTTGCAAATCAACGTCCGCCGCAAAGCAGTTACCTCATTGCAGCCTCTCCTTACAACACCACGGAACAATCCTTTAATTATCTTACGGAGATGCTTGCAAACTGCCGGCAGATCGCCTGCTATGCCTATGCGGCAAGCGACGAGGGACGGGCATTTGCGACGGGAGACGCATTCCGCGCTTATGCCGCGGAGGCATACCCCGTTTTCGATGAAGAAACCGGGGAAACCCGCGCCCATACAGAAGCAGAACTGATCTGTGCCTTTGCATTTGATCTGGATATTTACAGTGGGCAAAACGAAATCGGCGCGACAAAGATCTGCCGGCATACCGCCTATGAATTAGAGCAGAGATTCCTCTTTGACGTGCTGAAAACACAGGTTTCTTTCTCTTTCACCGACTGCAAGCTGAATGCGTCCGGCGGGGAGTATCTTTACAACAAAGATGTTACGGTCGTTGGCTTTGTCGTCCCGTTATATCTGGAAAACGTGGACGGCGGTGCTCATGTGGAATATTTCCTCTCCGACAGTCTGCGCGCCTATTTTGACAAAGTAGAAACCGGAATCTACAGCTTTGCCATCATGCCGATGCCAAAATCCGCGGCGGAAGTGCGGCAACTTACAGAGTTGCATTATGACAGGACCGGCAATATTGCCTATCATTTGGAAAATGCCGTCACCCAGTCTCTCGACACGGTGGACGAGGTTGTAGACGTACTGTCTCAGGTCTTTTTCTGGATCGGCGTCGGCTTTGCCATCTTTGCCGCCGTCATGCTCTCCAATTTCATTGCCGTTTCCATCGCCTATAAAAAGCGGGAGATCGGCATCCTGCGTGCCGTCGGCGCACGTTCCGGCGACGTATTCCGGATTTTCTTTACGGAAAGCCTGTTTATTACCTTAATTAACTATGCGCTTGCTTTGATCGGCACCGTTGTCGGCACTTACGTTATCAACAATATCCTGCGGACCGAAGCCGGTCTGCTTCTGACCATTCTGCATTTCGGAATCAGACAGGTGCTTCTGATGCTTGCCATCAGCGTCGGCGTCGCGCTCGTCGCCAGCTTCCTGCCGGTCTACCTCATCGCAAAAAAACGTCCCATCGATGCCATTCAGGATCGCTGACGGACGTTTCGGCAGAATGTTCATCCCCAGCGCAGCAGGGAAGATCGAACAGATCTTCCCTGCTTTTGCTTGGAAGGGAAGTGGAGTTTTTTCAAAAATTGATGCGTTTTTTTGGAAAAAGGGGTTGACAAGCTGAAAAAAATATGCTATACTGCTATGGTAATCCAAAGACAGCAGGTTATCTGTAAAAGCGACGCTTTCCTGCCGAGGAGAATTTCAAAATACTGATTTTGTGTTCTTTTGCGGCAGTTTTGTGTAAAACGAAAAAGCCGTGGAAGGACTTTTTTGTTTGTGCGACAGGTTCCCCTGCGATTTGCAATTCCACTGTGGGAGGTGAATCCTATGCCAAGTGCAAAAATTTTGGAAAGTAAACAGGCTTTGGTCGCTGATCTGTCTGAAAAGCTGAAAAAGGCTTCTGCCGGCGTGCTGGTTGGCTACTGCGGTATGACCGTAGAGCAGGATACCGCTCTGCGTAAGGCTTTGCGCGAAGCAGGCGTAGAGTACAAGGTGTACAAGAACACCCTGTGCGGACGTGCTTGCGAAGAAGCAGGTTACGGCGCGATCAAAGAGCATCTGGAAGGCATGAACGCCATCGCGATCAGCGAAAACGATCCGATTGCCGCTGCAAAGATCATCAAAGGCTTTGCCGATAAGGTAGATACCCTGAAGATCAAAGCAGGCTTCATTGACGGAGACGTTTTGGATGAAAAGGGTGTTGTGGCGCTTGCCGAGATCCCGTCCAAGGAAACTATGATCTGCAAGATCATGGGTTGCCTGAGATCTTCTCTGTACGGTCTTGCTTATGTATTGCAGGCAAAGATCGACAAAGACAATGGCGGCGAAGCCGCTGCCGAAGCTCCCGCCGAAGCTTAATCGTCGGAATCTATTTTTTAACAAAAGAATCATTTTTGGAGGTACATGAAAATGGCTACTGAAAAGACGACCGCCCTGTTGGAAGAAATCAAGGGCTTGACCATCATGGAGATGGCTGATCTGGTAAAAGCACTGGAAGAAGAATTCGGCGTTTCCGCCGCTGCTCCGGTTGTGGTTGGCGGTGCTGCTGCCGCTGCTGCTCCTGCTGAGGAAGAAAAGACCGAGTTCGACGTGATCCTCGCAAATGCAGGCGCTGAAAAGCTGAAAGTTATCAAAGTTGTCCGTGAGATCACCGGTCTTGGCTTGAAAGATGCAAAAGACCTGGTTGACGGCGCTCCGAAGACGCTCAAAGAGGGCGTTTCCAAGGAAACCGCTGAGGACTACAAGAAGCAGCTTGCTGAAGTCGGCGCAACGGTAGAACTGAAGTAATTTCGGTTTTCCGGTCCATTCGACAGAATTCTTTGCACGGCAACGAAAAAGTTTTTTCGTTGCCGTGCTTTTTTTACAAAATACAGTTGATTTTTCGATTGGAATCATTTATAATAAACGTGATTATCGTTCCGAGGCACATGTACAAGCTGTCATTTGCCGGAAATGATAGAGATTTTGAAAAAAAGAGGGATCAGTTATGAGCAAATTCAGACGAATCGGCATTTTAACCTCCGGCGGCGACGCGCCCGGTATGAACGCGGCAATCCGCGCCGTCACCCGCTCCGCGATTGAACGCGGCGTGGAAGTCATGGGCATTTACGAAGGATACACCGGACTCATCAGCGGACAGATGAAGCTGTTCGGACCGCGCGATGTGTCCAATATTGTGAATAAGGGCGGTACGATCCTGTATTCCGCACGTTGTCCGGAATTCAAAACCCGCGAAGGACTGGAGAAAGCCATCGCTTCCTGTCGGGAAAATCAGATCGACGGCATCGTTGCCATCGGCGGCGACGGCACATTCCGCGGCGCAACTGAGCTGACCGAGCTTGGCGTACCGTGCATCGGATTGCCCGGCACCATTGACAACGACATTGCCTCCACTGATTACACTATCGGTTATGACACCGCGGTGAATACCGCAGTGGAAATGGTGGATCGCCTGCGCGACACCTCCGAATCCCACGCAAGATGCAATGTGGTGGAAGTCATGGGACGCAACAGCGGCTATATCGCACTGTCCACCGGTATTTCCGTCGGCGCCAGTGCCATTGCCATCGACGAAATTCCGTTTGATGAAGACGCCGCCATTCAGAAAATGAAATCCTGCCGTGCAAACGGCAAGCGGAACTTCCTCGTCATCGTGGCAGAAGGTCTGCCGGGATACGCGGAAAAGTTCACCAAAACCATTGAAGAAAAAACCGGCATCGAAAGCCGCTTCACACGGCTTGGACATGTCGTCCGCGGCGGAAACCCCTGTGCGCGTGACCGCATTATGGCAACCCGTATGGGAGAAGAAGCCGTCGAGCTTTTGCTCAAGGGAGAAAGCAATCTGGTGGTCGGCACCCGCCATGGTGAGATCGTCGCGACTGAGATCGGGTTCGCGCTTATCACCGACCGGATGTACAAAGGAACCTTAAAAGAAGGCGACCTTGATAAATACACGCCCGCGCAAATCGCGCAGATGAAAGAAATCTGTGCCGCACGCACAGCTGACATTCAGAAGCTCTACGACATCGCTGACATCACCTCTCGCAATTAAGCGCGGGAAGGGGGATGGGCATGTCACAGCTTCCGACGTATTTCTGCACACGCCGCCGGATTCTGCTTGGAATCTGCGGACTCATCGTGTGTCTGCTACTGATGGTGCTGATGGCGGTTGTAAACGTCCATCGCGCCGCGGATGAAAAAGAAACGGATGTTCAAAACGCTTCTCTGTCTGACAGTCCCGCAACAGATCCCGCTCTTACAGCGACCACACCGGCGGCAGCGGATCCAAAACCGCCGGTGTTTACACAGGTTTCCTGCACCACAGCCGGTTTTTCCGTCTACACAGGAAGTTTGATCTACATAGATGCTTCGCACCCCTATCGGGATCCGTCCCGCTCCAAACCCGGTTACTTCTCTTTCCTAATCGACATGGAGGATCTGGATACCGCCGCAAACACGGATCGCACCCTGCAAACACAGGCATATCTCCAGTTACAAAAGCTCGCAACCGCTTACAAAACCGATTGCATGGAACGAAAAAACGGACTTACGCCACAGGATGCGCTCAAAGTTTCCGGCGCGCGGCTCGCGGACGATCCGCTTGCGCGAGAAGATGCCTCCGGCTATTGGGTGGTACTCAGCTCTGCCAGCCGCACACAACCCGTACCACGGGAAAAGGAAGCGGTCTGCGCATGGTTTGAACGCCACACTGCAGTTTACGGTTATATCACAGACACAATCTCCAGTAAAAAAGGCAGTCTCACCCTGCGCTATGTCGGGGAAGGACATGCCGCCTATATCATGGAGCACTTTGCGAAACCCACCTGTACCACTGCCATGATGCTGGCGTCTTATTTGGAGCTCCTTCGCACCCAATATGCCGCGCCACAAAGCTTAGGGGCGGAAGTCACCTTGCAATTTGAGGATCGATTTGCCGTTTATACGGTCTATTACGTTCCTGCCGCAGAAACCATTTCCCTTCCGGCAGATCAGAACGCTTATGATGTTTTTGTCAGCGGCGACAACGCTGCCGGCTATGTGATCTTACTGAAAAAGAAATGAGACAAAAGAGCAGTGCGAACGCGGAATGCGTTCGCACTGCTCTCTGTTTAGAAATAGCTTACATGAAATGTAACAACTCCCTCATTTTCAAAATCGGTTGTCCACAATTCCTTGATACGGTCGTTATAGTCTCTGTCTACATGAAATGTAACGACACCCTCATTTTCAAAATCAGCTGTCCACAATTCCTTGATACAGTCGTTATAATCTCTGTCTACATGAAATGTAACAACTCCCTCATTTTCAAAATCAGCTGTCCACAATTCCTTGATACGATCATTATAATCTCTGTCTACATGGAGTGTAACGACGCCCTCATTTTCAAAATCGGTTGTCCACAATTCCTTGATACAGTCGTTATAATCTCTGTCTACATGAAATGTAACGACACCTTCATCTTCAAAATCAGCTGTCCACAATTCCTTGATGTTTTTTTCAAATTCAAAGCTCATGACATATCTCCGCAAAATGATTTTTATGAGAAAATAAAACATCCCGAATACATTCGTATCCGGGATATTTGGAGCTGGTGGCCGGACTTGAACCGGCGA
>DLLB01000025.1:0-16789 GCA_002477905.1 Clostridiales bacterium UBA7573
CGTTTTTTACGGACTTGTGCAACAGAATGTGCCTTCTTTTAATCGTTTTTCACCGGCTTCACCGGAAAAACAAATCAGGCAAACTTAGAATTTCGGAATGTCAACTTCGATCTCGTGACCGAGTTTTGCAGAAGTTGCAATTCCAGAGAGAATTGCCTGGTTGTAAATGATCTGGCTGGTCGGAACCGGTGCCGGCTTGCCCTCTTTGATCGCATCCAGGAAGGAGCGGATCTTTTGGTCAAACAACGTAGAATCATTCTTCAAAAGCGGAATCGTGGTCTGTACCTGTTTGCCGGCAATGTCATGATACAGCGTCATCGGGCTGTAAATATCGCCGTTCCAGCATTCGGTAGACGGAATGCGCAGTGCGCCGTCCGTACCATAGATGATGGTATCGCCGGAGGTATCCGGATGCATTGCCCATGCAATACGGAAGTCTACGATAATATCGCCTTCCAAACGGATAAAGCCGGCAGCAAAGTCATCTACACCGAAAATCTTCGCATATTCCGGTTTGTTGGAATACTTCTCGCTTGTACCAAAGAATGCGGAAGTATAACCGGTAACCGTCAACGGCTTCGGATAGCCGATTGCATTGAGCACCATATCCAGTGCATAGCATCCGATATCGCCAAGTGCGCCCAGACCTGCAGTCTCCTTTTCAATAAAGGAGGTACCGAACGGAGTCGGGATTCCGCGGCGGCGTCCGCCACCGGTCTGAATGTAGTAAATCTTACCGAGTGTGCCGCTCTCGACGATCTTCTTGATCATCTGCATGTTGGCACTGAAACGGGGCTGGAAGCCGATGGAAAGAACCTTTCCGCTTGCCTTCTCTGCCTTTACGATGTTCACAGCCTCATCCATGGTAACGCACATCGGCTTCTCAAGCAGAACGTTGACACCCTTCTGCAATGCATAGATGGTGCAGGGAGCATGCTGCATATTGTAGGTGCAGACAGAAACTGCATCCAAGTCCTTCTCCGCGTCCAGCATTTCCTTGTGGCTCGGATAGAAACGAACGCCTTCCACACCATGCTTCTTCATAAATGCTTCTGCTTTTCCGGGAACCAGATCAGCTGCTGCAACGATCTCGACATCAGGCTGTTTGAGATAGCTGTTCATGTGCGCATCTGCAATCCAACCGGTACCGATAATACCGACCTTCAGTTTTCTGCCGGTGTCCACAACTTTCGCTGTTTCCGCGCCGGCTTTGTTCGGATCCATCTCCACATCGGAGACTTTCTTCATGTCTGCCATTGTAAAATCCTCCTAAAAAATAAATTGCAATTTATCATCCCACTCTGAAATCAGAGTTGAACTTTGATTTCATGTCCCAGTTTCGCACTTTCCGCGATGCCGGAAAGAATTGCCTGGTTATAATAAATCTGACTGGTCGGTGCCGGATTCGGAGTTCCCAACTTAATGCAATCCAGGAAAGACCGAATTTTGGAATACCACAGTTCCTTTTCATTCTTCAGAACCGGAATCGTGGTCTGCACCTGCTTACCCGCAACATCATGATAAAGCGTCATCGGACCTCCAATGGAACCGTTCCAGCAATCGGTGGACGGAATCCGCAAACCGCCGTCCGTGCCATAGAGGATGGTATCTCCAGAGGTATCCGGATGCATTGCCCACGCGATACGGAAGTCCACAATCACATCGCCTTCCAAACGGATAAAGCCTGCGCCGAAATCATCTACAGTAAACAGCTTACCGGTACCCGGCCAACCGTTTTTCGTATCGTCCTTACCAAAATATGCGGAAGTATAACCGGAAACCGTCAACGGCTTCGGATAATCAATCGCATTCAGCACCATATCCAATGCATAGCATCCGATGTCCGCAAGTGCGCCAAGTCCAGCCGTTTCATCCTTAATAAAGGAGTCATGATATGCCGGAATTCCGCGGCGGCGTCCACCGCCGGTCTGAATATAATAGACCTTGCCGAGCGCACCGCTCTTGACAATCTTCTTGATCATCTTCATATTCTCGTCAAACCGAGGCTGGAAACCGATTGTCAGCACTTTTCCGCTTGCCTTTTCTGCGGCAAGCAATTCCTTCGCTTCATCCATCGTAACACACATCGGTTTTTCCAAGAGAACATGTACGCCACGCTGCAATGCGGCAATGGCACAGGGAACGTGTTGCCGGTTATAGGTGCAAACGGATACGGCATCCGGTTTTTCTTTCTCCAGCATTTCCACACAATCCTCATAATCGCGTGCGTCAGAAAGCCCGAATTCATCAAAAAATGCTCTTGCTTTTCCCGGAATAATATCCGCACCGGCAACAATCTCCACATCCGGCTGTTGCAGATAGGATTTGATATGCGCATGTGCGATACCACCGGTACCGATAAACGCGATTTTCAGTTTTTTGGAAGCATCTACTGCCGTTTCTGAAGCGGCTCCGGCTTTATTCGGATCCATCTCCACATCGGAGACTTTTTTCATATCTGCCATTTCTGATTCTCCTTTTTCAAGTCAAAAATATGAAATTTCAAAATTCAATAGCCGATCTTGGTCAAATATTCCCGGCTGAGCTTGACGGATTCCACCGGCGTCTGACCGGGTGCCGGTCTGTCCTGCTCCACCACAACCCATTTCGCACCGGTTTCAATAGACGTAGCCACAATTTTTGGCATATCCTGCATACCGTACCCCACCGGACGGAAACCAAAAGTTTCCTCGGACGCAACGCCGTCCTGCTTGATGCCGATGAGTTCGTACATATTTTCCGCTTTTCCCTTCTTATAGAAGTCCTTCAGATGGACAACCGGCGTTCTGCCGGTATACTTCTTCAGATATGCGGACGGATCTTCTCCCGCGACGTTTACCCAGCAAGTATCAATTTCGGTTTCCAAAAGATCGCTCGGAATGCTTCTGTACAGAAGATCAAGGAAATATTCTCCGTCTACTTTTTCAAATTCAAAATCATGGTTGTGATACAGCATCTTCAGTCCATGTGCTTTCGCTTTTTCGCAAACGAACCGGACATCCGCAATGATTGCTTTCGGATCGCGCGTTGCCGGACGGTTGTCCTCCGGCAAATATGGCATAACAATGTAAGGCATACCGATCGCGGCATAGGTTGCCATTACCCCGTCGGGATCCTTCATCATATCCGCAAGCGGAACATGTGCCGCAACCGGAACCAGATCGTATTTCGCGCACAGCGCCTTGACTTCCTCTGCCGTGTGACCGAAAAGTCCGGCAAATTCCACGCCGTCATAGCCGAGATCGTGAACCAGCTTCAGCGTTCCTTCAAAGTCTGCCTGCATTTCATTGCGCAGGGTGTAAAGTTGAATGCCGACCAGAATTTTTTTCATACTACAAAATCCTTTCCCTTCCAAAAGTCGCATTTTTCACAAAAAAAGAACGCAACTTTTGTCAATTTGGAACAAAGTTGCGGCAACGCCGTAAAATTTGCCCATTTCACTTGCATTATAAGACAAATCATGTTATAATGCAAGTCAAAGAAATGATTTTTTCAGTCAAATCTTGCGAATATGTAACTTTCGCCAAAGAAAGGGATTCCTTATGCTTGCAAGTTATGAAAAAAAGATAACGGAATTTCGGATCGGATGCTCCAAAAAACTGGAATGCGCCCGTCATTTACACGCGCACATCGAGATGGTCGTTGTATTGTCCGGTCATCCGGATGTACTGACGGCTGATGCGGAATATCGGCTGGAACCGGGAGATTTATACATTGCCTACCCGAACCAGATTCACGGCTATCGGAAAAACGATGAAGAATTCTCTTTGCTTGCCATTTTTGCAACCAGCGTTTTTCCGGAACTGGCGGATTTTTTTGCGGCACAGCCGCCGTCTCCCCCCATTATCCGAAATTTCACAAAAGATCCGGCGTTGCAAAATCTGTGCGAGACACTCAGCCGTGTGCAAGAAACGGATGTATATGCGAAAATCCGTGCAAAAGGACTGTTGCTTTCTTTGCTCGGATCTGTTTTGGAACAACTGCCGCGTCCGGAAAAATCCGCGCCGGATGCAGACATTTTTGACAGTATCGTCGGCTATTGCGCACGCAATTATCGGAACCCCATTCAGTTAAGCGATCTTGCCGCGGCTTTGCACGTCTGCAAATTTCATATTTCTCATATAATCAATGGAAGAATGAAAATGAATTTCAACGATTACCTCAATTCTCTGCGCGTAACGGAAGCTGCCAATCTGCTGTCAAATCGGGATCTTGCCATTACCGAGATCTCACATTTATGCGGCTTCAACAGTACCCGCACGTTCAATCGCGCGTTTTTGAAGCAAATCGGCTGTACCCCGCGGGAATATCGCCAAAAACGGCAGGACTTTCGATAAACACGATCGGGCATTTGTCAATTCCGTCCGTTTTTTTGTCATTTTGAAAAAAACTCTTGACATTGCTGTAAGAATCCAGTATGCTAAGCGTATACGCATGAAAATGTGAATTTGAATGACAAATGACAGGAGTAAGGTATGGGAACTCAACAACTTTTGAAGATCGGCATGATTGGATTCGGCGGGCGCGGGTTATCTCTGCTAAGAAACGTGTTGTTGCCGCGGGAAGACGTCATTCTGACTGCTGTATGCGATCTATACGAGGACCGTGCGCAAGAAGCGGCAACAAAAGTAAAAGAACGGTATCATAACGATCCGCTTTGCACAACAGATGCACAGTGCCTAATTGATTCTCCGGAAGTAGACGCGGTCATTATATCCACCGCTTGGGAATCCCATATTCCACTTGCCATTGCCGCCATGAAAGCCGGAAAACGGGTAGCAATGGAGGTCGGCGGCGCATACAGCCTGCAATCCTGCTTTGACTTGGTGCGAGTCAGTGAAGAAACCGGCGTACCGGTCATGTTATTGGAAAACTGCTGCTACGGCAGAACGGAGCTTATGGTTCTTAACGCAGAGCGGCAAGGAGTCCTTGGTGAGATCGTTCACTGCGAAGGAGGATATTGCCATGATCTGCGGGATGAAGTCGCTTTCGGCAAAGAAAATCGGCACTATCGTCTGCGCAACTATCAGAATCGCAACTGCGAAAACTATCCGACGCACGAACTTGGTCCGATTGCCAAACTTCTGCACATTAACCGTGGCAACCGCATGGTTTCGCTTGTCAGTGTTGCCTCCTGCGCAAAGGGACTGAATACATTTATTGAGAAAACGGACAAGGCAGACAAGTCTCTGCTGAACAAACCGTTTGCCCAAGGCGATGTGATTACAACCATCATTACTTGCGCCGGTGGTCAGACCATCGTTCTGCGTTTGGATACCACACTTCCCCGCTATTATTCCCGTAATTTCACGGTACGCGGGACCAAGGGCATGTATGAAGAAGTCACGGATTCTTTCTTCCTTGACGGCGTACACAATCAAGACGACTGGTCTTGGCACAAACAATGGGGCAATGCAACAAAGGATTATCGGGAACAGTATGAACATCCTATCTGGAAGGAATACCTGCAAGCAGGCGTACAGCAAGGACATGATGGGATCGACTGGTTGGTGATGGAGGCGTTCGTGGAAAGTGCCAAAAACAAAACCAATCCTCCTATCGACGTATACGATGCCGCGGCATGGATGGCTGTGACTGCACTTTCCGAGCAATCCATCGCACTTGGCGGCACGGCTGTCTCTTTCCCTGATTTCACAAACGGAAAGTGGTTGTATCGCCAAGATCATGCAGAAGGAAAATACAATCTGGACTAATGCTTCCAAACCGATTACAACGGGCAATCCCCGATGTATAAATTTCTCCCTTTTATAAGGAGGTATCACATGGAAACTATTTTTAACATTCGCAACTATGGTGCGGTCGGTGACGGCGTTACAAACGACACTGCCGCAATCCAAAAAGCCATGGATGACGCCGCAACCTGCCGTGGCAAAGTCCTTGTCCCGCCGGGAAACTATGCGGTCGGCAAGCTGAAATTAGGAAACGGCGTATGCTTAGAGGGCACTGCCGCATGGAGTTTTCGCTCTTTCGGTAGTTCGATCTTCACACTGGTGGATGAGACGGCGGATTGTTTGCTGGACATCACCGGCGCATTTGGTTGCTCGGTTGTGGGCATGAGCCTCAACGGGCAGCACCTCGGTCAATCCATTCACGGGGTGAAAGTATACTGGGAAAAGTATAACGGCGGTTCGGAAGAAGATACCCCCACCATCGACAACTGCCGGATCGGCAACTTCACCGGTGACGGTGTGCATTTGGAGCACATCTGGTGTTTCTCCGTCCGGCATTCCATGCTCTGCTTTAATAGCGGTGCGGGACTTTATATCGACGGTTGGGACGGATTTATTTTAGACAACTGGTTCTCCGGTAACCGCGGGTGCGGAATCAAAGGATTTGTATCCGCGTCCCTCACCATTACGGGAAATCGGGTAGAATGGAACGCGCCGGCAGGATTCCATCTGATCTGCGGTGACTCTGTGAACTTTACCGGTAATTTCTTTGATCGCAGCCTTGGTCCGGCAATTATGATCGGAGACGAAACGCGCGGTATGACCTGTCTTACCGCAACCGGAAACATCTTCCGCCGGGACGGAAAACCGCGGCAGACAGAATTTACAGATCCTTATGAAAGTTCACACGTATACCTGAAAAACTCCAAAAATGTGGTCTTTATGGGCAATACTTGTCTGGTCGGGAAGGATGACGGCGGAACAGGCACCACTTCTCCGGACTATAACTTTGTGCTGAAAGATTGCAAGCACACCATCATTCGCGACAACACCGTGAATTTCGGTGCAATGAAAGAAAGCATCGTAGAACTTGGCGATAACACAGATTGCATCATACAGGAAAACATCGGGGAAATCGCACATTTTGAATAATTCCCACGTTTTTCAATAAAAACACAGAAATCCGGCACAACAAGTTGTGCCGGATTTCTTTATTCAGAATGTGTTTGTATTACACGTTTCCCGCCTCGTGTGTGATGAGAAGTACACCCGTGGAAACAGTATCCTCCTCTGTCAAATTGTTGACTTTTGCAATCTCTCGACGCGTGGTGTGATAATGCTTGGCGATCTCCCACAGCCGTTCTCCCTCCTGCGGAAAATACAGCGTCATCGTGGCAGGAGAATCGGTGTACGGCTGTCCGGAAAGCGGTGTGACCGCATCCAGAATGGTTTCTTTATCGGAGGAAACCACATCAAAGTCCAAAGCAACCTCTAAATTGACATACAAATTGGTAGAGTCCAGCCGCCCGCCGGCGGCAATCACACGACAATCCAAAGTTGTCTCCGGCGATGTTTGGGTAAAGATACCGGGGACTTCACACCGGAGCGGGACCTGAAAAGTGACATCGGTCAATGTTCCGCCATGATCGGAAGTCAGCAATACCACCACCTGTGCAGTTCCTTCAAACAGCATCCTACCTCGTTCTGCATCATAGCGTGTTTGCGTCAATTTGGGTTCTGCACTGAGCATCAAAACATTGTGCGCACTTTCTTCCATGCCGATCTCCGCGCGCGTTTTGCTTTCATTTACGGAAAAATTGGTATGATATACACCACACAGGCGCGGTACTGTCAAGGTAACATAGTTGCTCTCGCAAGCGCAGGCAGTAGAATAAACGTCCCGCGTCACCTCCGGCGCAATATTCCGCATACACGCAAACAGCAGGTCGTATTCCAAATCCAACGCAACAATGCGTTTTTCCCCATAACTGTTTTCCTGTGCTTCTCCGTGAATTACCCGCAAAGACGGAATTGCACGGCAGGAATAGTCCGTATCCAATCCCGGATTCTCCATACTATACGAAATCGGAAAAGCCCGCGACAGAGAAATATACTGGGTTTCATCGGTTCCTGCAATTTCATATAACAGATTGATATGCGCATTTCCTTTCCCGATCACCTGATCTTCTGTAAAATGCGCGTCTGTAAAATGCAATAGCGCATCACAGCAAAGCAGATTTCCGATCGGCGGCAGACTGCCGTCAAGCTCAATTTCCTCCCGGAATGCGCAATCCTTTGCTTCCAGTTGCCGATATTCCATGACCGGAATGGTTTGGGTATCACACTGTAAAGCCGCTTCTTCGGCAATCGTTTTTGCACCGATCACTTTCGGTGTGACGCAACGACGAAAATGTTCTGTCATATGGCACAGGATTTTGGCTTTCAGGTTGATCTTACGCGGTCCGAGTACCCGGCAATTTACCTGCTCTGTCTGCACCGTCACACGCACATCCCGTTCTTCACCGAGTTCAGCGCCATATGGACAGCTTCCCTTGAAATCCACGGTAAAATCCGCGCACTGCAATCGTTCATCTTCTGTTAGGAACAAAATCCGGAATACAACCGCCCCCTCATATTCCATCTCGGTTGCGTTCGGATAAATCCCGTCCAAATGTGCGTCTGCCTGCACGCGCAGGATTCGATGAATATCGCCGTAGTAATCCGGCATTCCGAAATCCGACGCGGCTTCCGTACTGCAAGTCTGCTCGGTTCTAACCCACGCGCAAAGCGCGTCTTTCATTTGATATTGTTCCTCCATGCCGTTCTCTCCTTTTTGTATCAAAATCTTCTTACCGCACTATATGCGTGCAGATTTCGCTTTATGACTGCCTCCCGCGATCCTGCAGACCTTCGTGAATTTTCTCCAGCGCAGACTTTTCCAAACGACTGACATAAGAACGGGAAATTCCAAGCTTTGTCGCAATTTCCCTTTGCGTTGCGGGGCGGCGGTTTCCTAAGCCGTAGCGCAAAATCACAATTCGTTTTTCTCTGTCATTTAACCTTGCCGCCATCACCCGCATCGCGGCAGCGGAATTCATTTTGCGATCCAGATCGTCCGCGATCGTGTCCTCACAACGTATGACATCCATATAAGTCAACGGATTCCCATCCTTATCCATATCAATGGTTTCATTCATGGAAACTTCCTGCGCGGCTTTTTTCTGCGTACGAAAATACATCAAAATCTCATTTTGCAGACATTTACTTGCGTAGGTAGCAAACTTCGCGCCATTTTCCGGATTATAGGAATCAATCGCCTTAATCAATCCGATGGTACCAACTGACATTAAATCCTCCTGACACTGACTTCCCGTATAATATTTTTTTACAATATGAGCAACCAGACGCAGATTATGCTCAATGAGTACACTTCGTGCGATTGCATCTCCGTCTCGCGCTTTTTGAAAATACATTTTTTCTTCCTTAGCATCCAATGGCGGTGGAAAAGTCTTACTTCCGGAAATATGTAAAAACAAATAACGGAATCGTAGCAAAAAGGAAAACACAAGCATCGGCTCCTTCGCATTTTTTTGCAAACCCCTGTACAAAATTCTACAAATATGCTATAATACGCAAAGAAGCCTGCACCGTCGGCTTTCAAACTCCGTTTGTTTGCGTGCCGGATCACGCCCCATGCAAAAACAAACTTGTGCGTTTTACCTCTGTAAAATTTTCAAGGTATTTGCAGAATACCATCCGGCAAAGCCGGTATCCAAACCTTATGCCAAAATATGCGCATTTATACCGGCTCTGCAAGTCAACCAATAGGAAAGGATCCTGGATCTATGAAAAAAGAAGCAGAAAAATTTGCAGATTCCAATTTGTTTGAGGGCATGACTTCTCTGCGCGCGATCATGGAATCTGCGATGCAGGGACAGAATGACCGCAAGATCGAAATCGTATATTTTGCAGAAGAAAAACGAGAAAAAAAAGCACGGGAGCTTGCTTTTTTACAACGCAAACAAGACACCTTCGGCTATCAGTTACAATTTCTTCCGCTTGCCGCATTGCATGAGATGGCAACCGGGAATACCCATGGCGGCATTCTCGCGCGTTGCTCCGAACGTACCTTTGCGGCGGCAACCGCCGCATTCCAATCGGAGAATCCGTTTTTGGTTTTGATCGACGGCGTGGAGGATCCCTACAATTTCGGATACGCTCTGCGCTCCCTGTATGCTGCCGGTGCAAACGGCATTCTGCTTGCGCCGCGCAACTGGATGGGTGCCGCGGGCGTAGTTTGCAGAGCATCTGCCGGTGCTTCGGAACGCTTCCCGATGTACGCCTGCGGTCCCGATCCGGTTGTGACATTACAAGCGGCAAAAAACGCAGGCTACCGCATTATCTGTGCCGATCTTGCCCATTCCGTGTCCGTCTATGATGCGGATCTTTCTTTCCCGCTGTTATTGATTGTGGGTGGTGAAAAACGAGGCATCTGCGCCCCTGTTTTACAATGTGCAGACTGCATTGTACGATTGGATTACGGGCGGGAATTTGCCGCCGCCCTTTCCACCGCTTCCGCGGCGACCATTCTTGGATTTGAAATTTTCCGGCGCAATCGGGGCGGCGTTTGACCGGTTTCATTTCACTTCTTTCCTTTTTTCACAAAAATTCGTTTCCCACATACAATAAAGTGAACGGGGATTCCCCCCGAATTTGCAAGTGGGAGTGACTTTATGATGCAACCTGAAAGCGCCTCGCATGATCGCTATTTTGCCGCCGCCAATACCTATCACGGCTTTGTCAATCATTTCGACGAAGTATTCTCCGATCTTTCCCATCTTTACCTTATCAAAGGTGGGAGCGGCACGGGAAAATCCCGCTTTATGCAGGAATATGCCGTGCGCGCGGAAAACAGCGGCTATCACCCGCTCCGCTTTTATTGCTCCTTTGATCCGACCTCGCTTGACGGCGTTTTGATTCCGGAACGAAAAATCGGAATTTTAGACGCGACCGCGCCGCACACGAAAGAACCAAAATACCCGGGAATTTACGACGAGATCCTGAATCTCGGCGCCTTTTGGGATACCAAACGACTTTTTGAAAAACGCGCACATATTCTGCACTGTATGCATCAAAAAAACAGTTTATTCACGCAAGCGTACCGTCTGCTTGCCGCCGCCGGCAGAGCCGCCGAAGAGGCGGAAGCACTCACTGCGGAAGCCGTATTGCCGCAAAAAATCGCCGCCTGTGCGCAACGCTTTTTTAAGCAGGAAAAGCCACACGGTGCGCCTGGAAAACTCCTCCTGCGCCAAACTGACGGAATCGGCATGAACGGGTTTGTACATTTCCCCTCGTTAGAACAACGTGCGCAAACGCATATCGCACTGAAAGACGCGCATGAAATTGCGCATCTCTATCTACAGCAATTCTGCAAAGAAGCGCAACGCGTCGGTCATACGGCAGAGGTCAGCTTCTCCGCGCTGGAACCGACGCAACTGCGCCGGATTCTGCTATCCGACTGTGATCTGTGTCTGACGCCGGAAGCAGACGCCATAGCGCCGATGCGCGTTCTCAATACCGATCGTTTTCTGGATCATTCTCTCTATGCAACCCGTCGTCCGCGAATTCGTTTCTGCAAAAAAGTACGGAACGAATTGATTTCGGAAGCCATTACGGTCTTTTCGGAAATCAAAACACTCCATTTTGCCATAGAAGATGACTATCGGGATGCCATGGATTTTCCTGCAAAAGAGGCTTATTCTGCCGCTTTTTTGGATACCGTATTTCCGGACACCGCAAAGTCACACTGATGTGCAAAACAAAATCTGAAAAGAAAGGACGTCCTTTTCCTTGCACGTTGTATTATTTGCGCTAAACGCCTCCTATGTGCATACCAATCTTGCCATTCGCTGCCTTGCCGAACCTTTGCTTGCAGCAGGGCATCAGGTCACAATGCTTGAATATCACTTAAAAGACCGCAAAGATGCGGTTCTGCACGCACTGTATCAGGCAAATGCGGATGTATACGGCTTCTCCGTATACATCTGGAATCGGGATCAGATCCTGTCTTTGGCGCAGGATCTGAAAACCCTGCGTCCGCAATGCCGAATCATCTGCGGCGGACCGGAAGTTTCATTTGCAGAGGAATCCTTTTTTACCCGTTATCCGTTTGTAGATGAAGTCATCCGTGGGGAGGGAGAGGAAGTTTTTCCCCGTCTCTTAAATCAACCGCCCCAGCCGCACACTTTTCATACCGGCACTCCGTATGCGGATTTTGTACATACAGGCATTCATTACACACAAAATCATTTACCAAACGGCGGAATTGTTTATTACGAATCCTCCCGCGGCTGTCCGTATCGCTGTGCCTATTGTTTATCTGCTGTCAAAACGCTGTCCGGCGAAAAAATCCGCGCGAAAAGTGCGGAATGCACACTGGCACAGTTATCGGAATTCGAAGCGTTTGAAAATATCCGCGTGATTAAATTTGTAGATCGGACCTTTAACTTTTCTCCGCAAAGAGCCGTGGAAATCTGGGATGCCTTACGCTCGGACAAGTATACCAAACACTATCATTTTGAAATCTGTGCTTCGCTTTTGAACGAAGCGGCATTTGCGATCCTTGCCAAAATGCCCGCCGGAAAAATTCAATTTGAAATTGGAGTACAGAGTACCAATCCCAAGACGCTGGAGGCAGTTGACCGCCACGATCAACCGCAAACGGTACTTGCCAATATCCGGCGTCTGTATGAAATGGGCAACATCCATATTCATACCGATTTGATTGCCGGACTGCCCTATGAAGATTTCGCCCGTTTCGGACAATCTTTTGATGCACTGTTCGGAAACTGCCATCAGCTACAACTGGGATTTCTGAAACTACTACCGGGTTCTCCGCTTGCCGCACATGCGCCGGAATACGCATATCGTGCGCAAAAAGATCCGCCTTATGAGATTTTGGAAAATCGCTTTTTAAGTTATGAAGAACTGACACGGCTCCACGCCGTGGACCGCATACAGGATCGATTTGTCAACAGTGGACGTTTTGCACGGGCAATCCGCCGATGGATGGACACAGAACCGTCTGCATTCGCTGCTTTCTGTGCCTTCGCGGATAAACTTGCCCAAAATCCGGCGTCGATCTCTCAGATTGCCGCGTATGAAGCACTCTATCAGTTCGCGCTTGCACGGATTCCGCAAGCAGCTCAAGCGTTCTTTCATGATGCGCTTGCACTTGATTTTTTACAATGGGAAACCGGTCCTTTGCCGCAGTGCATCCGGGTGGAACCGATACAGGAGCCCGCACTGCGCCATGCTATCCTCCCACACTTAAAGTCCGTTTTTCCCAATTTGCAACCCAGCGCTCTGTTTTTCTGCCGTCTTTCCTCCACACCCGGCAAAGTCACCGTCGTGGATCGGAAACAGCATCTTGTCACCGAAATTCCGGAACCCATCTGCTAAAAATCAAGCCGCCCGTATTATTCGCTACGGACGGCTGACTTTTTTATAGAAAATTCTGTTTCAGATAGGATAAATCCACGGCAGGCATTGCGGCAAACGCAGATTCATTTAGCCCCAGTTTCTGCAAAAATTCCGGCAAGGTACAAAACCGAATTTGTGCCTCGGAATTCTCCTCTGCCATCTTGGCTTTTGCAGCACGATAACGTGGGCAATCCGCAAGCATCTGCGGATCGCTTGCCATCACAAAGTCCGTGCATTCCGTCCCTTTCCCGGTATAACGTCCTCCGGCATCCGTCAATCGTTGAATCAACTTTACCATATCCGTAAAATGAGAACGCTCGTAAACGGAATCAAAACATACGGTGCATCCCTCCAGAGTAAGAGAGATCTGTGCGTTTCGTCTTTTTAATTTCTTCAAAAATTTGCGGAACAACCGAAAATTCTCAAGCGGCGGTTCAATATAATCGGCACGCTCCGGATGCGCTTGTAAATATACCCGCTCTTTTTCCTTTCGGACTTCCTCGCAATGCTGCAAATAGGCACTCCTTACATGCCCATCCTGCAGTTCGCCATATGCAAGCGGATAGGTGGTGCAAAGCTGTTTGGGTACTTGTCCGCATTTTTCGCAAAGTGCTTTCAGCACGCGCATGGTCATTTGCGCATCCTCGTCACTGCGATGCAGAATTTCCGTACGTGGAATTTCAAGAAGATCCATTGCCTTTTCCAAAGAAAGTGCCTCTTTTTGCTTTAGAAACTCCATCAGCATTTTCTGTACGTCGAAAAAGGAAAATGACAGCATTGGCAACCCATAACGTTCGCATTCGCTCTTTAAGAATAAAGCGTCGTTCTCCATGGCAAAACCGAATATCACCTGCTCCGGCGCTGCGAGCAACGCCGCGATTTCCGAATAAAAATAAGCAAAGTCCGGTGCTTTCCGAAAGACAGACACCGGATAGGCAAGCTCCAGATCCGGGCGATTGGCGCGTCCGGTCAAATGAAACGGCGCTTTCGGATTGATGACAAGATCCCGTTTTACGATCGGGCGCAGTGCCTCATCTGCAAGCAGATAACCAAACGAACAGATTTTCCCACGTCCACCGTCACAGTTCGCACACTCAATATCAAAAAACAAATAGCGCATAACCTTCTCCGTTTTTAAGCCTTTTTCTTTCATTATACGCCAAGTATATATGACTGTCAAGAGAAACGGAAAAAGTTATGCGCGTCTTTCGGATTTCATTTTATTTTCTGTAATACAAACCCCTATCGGTCAAAATTACATGTCGTCTGCCTCCCAGACAGCGGCTCCCACTCCCTGTAATTTCGCAAGATAATTTGCATATCCCCGCTTGATACGGGTAATTTCTGTGATCTCACTTTTTCCATCTGCCGCAAGCGCTGCGATCAGCATAGCGGCTCCCGCGCGCAGATCCACCGCACGCACACGGGCGGCTTTTAATTGACCTGTACCGTAAAACGTAGCGGTTTGCCCTTGTACTTCAATATCAGCTCCCATTTTACGCAGTTCTTCCACGTAGCGGAACCGATGAGCGAACACCTGCTCTCTCAAGGTGCTTATGCCGCGCGCCATGCACATCATAACGCCCATCTGCGGCTGTAAATCGGTCGGAAACCCCGGATATGGCGCGGTTGTCACAAGTGTCGGACGAAGCGGCGCGTCTGCACAGGCACGGATGCTGTCCGTGTCATGCGTCACAATTACGCCCATCTCCTTGAGCTTTGCACAGAATGTTTCCATGTGGGATGGAATCACCGATTTTACGCGGAGATCTCCGCCGGTCGCCGCCACTGCCGCAAGATAAGTGCCGGCTTCAATCATATCCGGCGCAATGCAATAGGTACAGCCGTGGAGCGGTCTGCCACCCATAATGGTAATTACATCCGTACCGGCGCCAATAATTTCTGCACCGCAGGCGTTCAAAAAATTTGCGGTATCTGCAACATGAGGTTCTTTGGCAGCATGATGCAAAATCGTCTGCCCCTCCGACACCACCGCCGCCAGCATAGCATTCATCGTTGCACCAACGCTGACCGTATCAAACCAGATCTCTGCCGCCGTAAGGGTATCTGCCGTGGCGGTGATCCGGTTTTCTTCCGGCAATATTTCTACCGTTGCCCCCAAAGCAGAAAGCGCTTTTTGATGTTGGTCGATCGGACGGGTACCGAAATCACATCCGCCCGGCATAACAAGCTCTGCACTTCCAAACCGCCCAAGCAACGTACTGAGCAAATAACAGGACGCGCGCATTCCGCCAACCAATTCAGGTGGCAACGGATGAATCCGGGCATGTGTTGCGTCCACCTCCACCGTATGGATACCCGTTTTCCGCACCGTCACCTCTAACGCTTGCAAAAGCGAAAGCGCGGCATCCACATCCAGATTTTCCGGCAGATTTTTGAATATACATGCTTCTGGAATCAAAAGCGTCGCCATCAGAATGGGCAATGCGGCATTTTTCATTCCGTCAATTTGCACGGTACCAAATAACCGCCGCCTTCCTTCCGCCATCAGCAATTTCATAACCGGAACCGTTCCTTTCCGTGTAAGCATCTTCTCACACTGTATGTTTCAAAAGTCCTCTGCTATCAGAATATGCCGTTTGGGCAGAATCGGTGCGCACGGGTGAGCCATCCGGTTATTCTACCGTAACGGATTTGGCAAGGTTCCGCGGCTGATCCACATCACACCCTTTTTGAACCGCGACTTCATACGCCAAACGTTGCATGGGGATTACGCCGCAAAGCGGTAAAAAAATCGGCTCCAAAGACGGCAAATCCACTCTCTGATCTACACATTCTGTCGGAATTTCCACAGAAGGCGGGGCAATCAGCAGAATTTTCGCACCGCGAGCATGCACCTCTTTCAGATTGGAAACGGTTTTTTCCGCAATCGCCGGATCCGTAATCGCACTGATTACCGGCATTCCCGGAACGATCAAAGAAATGGTGCCGTGCTTCAATTCTCCTGCCGCATAGGCTTCGCTGTGCAAATAGGAAATTTCTTTCAGCTTCAAAGAACCTTCGCAGCACAATGCGTAATCCTGTCCGCGACCAAGAAAAAAAACGTGCTCCGTTTGCAAGTACGGTTTGGCAAGCGCTTGATACTTCTCTGCTTTTTCCGCACATAAATTTCCGATCCATTCCGGCAAAGTCGTCAACGCCTGTGTGAGTGCCGCACAGCGTACATCCGAAAGCGTTTTCCTGCAATATGCCAATTTCAATGCAAGCAGATACAACATGGCAACCTGTGTTAAGTATCCTTTAGTCGTCGCAACCGCAATTTCAGGTCCCGCATACATATACCATACAATATCTGCCTCCCGTGCAATAGAAGATCCGACCACATTGACAATCGCAATCGTCGGGATGCCATTTGCCTTCGCAAGCCGCAATGCCGCAAGGGAATCCGCCGTTTCTCCGGACTGGGAAAGAATCAGCACCACATCACCATCCTGAAAAAGGGGATCCCTATACCGGAATTCCGACGCAATACTGACTTCCGCAGGCATGCGTGCAAGCGCTTCTATTGCCGTTTTTCCCAATAATCCGGCATGCATGGCGCTTCCGCAGGCAACCATCCGGAGTCGTTTCATTTTTTGCAGGATCGGAAACGCGTC
>DLLB01000025.1:16848-17967 GCA_002477905.1 Clostridiales bacterium UBA7573
GGTAAGTGTCAAAAAGGCGGCGTAAAACGACAGGCTGTTCTTGGATCTCTTTCTCCATAAAATGTTTATATCCGTCTTTTTCTGCGCTTTGTGCATCAAAATCCGCAGTCAGAATCTGCTTTGGAATCGGATGATGGGAAAAATCGTAAACCTGTACACCGTCCGGGCGTAATACTGCGATTTCCCCCGCTTCCAACAGCACATAAGAACGGGTATATGGTAAAAACGCCGGAATATCCGATGCCAAAAACATTTCTTTCTCTCCGATGCCGATGGTCAATGGACTGTCTTTTCGAAGCGCGTAGACTTCTTCCGGACGGTCGTCAAACAGGATTGCAAAAGCATAGGAACCAACCAACTCATTGCTCGCTTCCGCAATTGCAAGAAACGGATCGCCGTCGTAGCAACGATCCAACAAATGCGCCATCACTTCTGTATCGGTGTCGGAAGTAAATACCGCACCGTTTGCAAGCAGTCGTGATTTGATCTGCGCATAATTCTCTAAAATTCCGTTGTGTACAAGCGTCACTTTTCCCACCCGATGCGGATGGGCATTGCGCACACACGGCGCTCCATGCGTTGCCCAGCGGGTATGACCAATTCCGCAAAAGCCGTGTGGGGCACCTTCCTTGCAAAGTTGCGCTTCCAAATTTCGCAACTTGCCCTCTGCTTTGCGCAAGATCACACCACTTTCCCCGCGCACGGCAATGCCCGCAGAATCATATCCGCGATACTCTAAACGGGAAAGCCCCTCCATCAAAATCGGACATGCATCCCGCATGCCAACATATCCTACAATTCCACACATAAATACCTCTTTCTGTCGTGTCATGCTTCTTTCCATTCTACCCTATGCGGAACAGAAAAAAATGTGCAAACATTTTTCGACTTTTTCTACGTCTTATTTACAATTTCTACACACTTTTTACACGATCGGGATGTTTTTTTGTCTTTTTGGTATTCTTATTGTAGCACACTTCCGGATATTTGTCAAGGTACATGTGAACGTTTCTCGTGCTTCTGTCCGGGCACACAAAAAGATCCCCGTTCGCCGGGGATCTTTTTGTACAGTTCTGAAATTTTTATTCGGTCCGCAGTGCCACCACCGGATCTTTTTTT
>DLLB01000080.1 GCA_002477905.1 Clostridiales bacterium UBA7573
TCTCCTATGAGCAGAAACCGATTCTCCGCGATATTTCCGTGACCCTGCCCGACAAGACGACAACGGCGGTCATCGGTCCCTCCGGCAGCGGCAAGACAACCTTCTGCCACCTCATTGCCCGCTTCTGGGATGTTGACGGCGGCAGCGTAAAGATCGGCGGCTACGATGTGAAGGATTATACGCTCAAATCCCTCATGGATCAGATCAGCGTGGTATTTCAGAATGTCTACCTCTTTGCCGATACGATTGAAAACAATATCAAATTCGGAAAACCCGACGCCACGCATGACGAGGTGGTTGCGGCGGCAAGGGCGGCTTGCTGTGATGATTTCATCAAGGCACTGCCCGACGGTTACCGGACGGTCATCGGCGAGGGCGGGGCAAGCCTTTCCGGAGGCGAGCGGCAGCGCATATCCATTGCGCGCGCCATGCTGAAGGACGCGCCGATTGTGATTCTGGACGAAGCAACGGCGAATGTCGACCCCGAAAATGAGGACAGACTGCAAAAGGCAATTGAGGCGCTCACGCGTGACAAGACGGTGATTCTGATTGCCCATCGGCTGAAAACCGTGCGGAATGCCGACTGTATTTTTGTCGTCGATCACGGCGAGATCGTTCAGCAGGGTACGCACGACGAACTGGTAGCCGCAGACGGGCTTTACCGCCGGTTTGTCGTCGAACGCAGCCGGGCTGCCGGCTGGAAGGTGTGATGCGGCGCATCCCCTTGCGGCAGACAAGTCGGTACTCATCAAAAAAGGTTCGCACCGGTCATCTGACCGGTGCGGACCTTGCTTTTTGCGGGTTATATCTTCTCAAGATCCCTGTACGTTTCCGCCACGGGGCTTTGATCCCCGACATACCAGTAGTCGCAATAACTACCGCCGAGCGCCTCGGTCTGCATGCGGATCAGCCGCGTGTGCATGACGGCGGCAAGATCATGGTCGGTTTTGCAGAGGTACGGCAAAAGTTCCCCGTAACCGTGTTCCCTTGCGTGCCTGGCAATCGGGCACCCGACCAGGCGGAACGAAAAACCCTCCGTGCGGTGGTCGGGATTGATCTCCACCCGCCAGCTGTCCGTCCATTCGCCCCTGGCGAAATGCGCCCTCTGCTGTTTCCCGTACCTGACGTAAATCCGCTCAAACAGACGGTACGGCCACCTCTGACGGTTTCCGTCCACCCATTTGCCAAGGAACTTCACCCGTTCGGTCATCCGCCGCTTGACGGTCAGCAGCACTTCCCAGTCCAGCATGTTTTTTGCCATCATGTTTTTCCCGAGGTCGGGCATTTCCGCCCTGAAACCGCGGTAGTATTCTTCCGCTCTCCGGCAGATCCGTTCGGCTTCCGACGGGTAAACCTCCCGGCAGTACCGCTCATACGGCTTTGCGTATTGGGATTTTGCGTAAACTCTCTTCATGTCGGTCCTCCCGCCCCGGTTTTCGGGGGCGCGTGCGGCAAACAGCCGCTCCTCTTTTCGCGCGGGGCATGTGGCATTTTGCCGCCGCATCGGTGCATCGGTACCCTTTTTCAGCGTGCCGGTTGGCTTTTGGGATACCGGATCAGATCATACAGTACGCCGTGCTCGCCAAAGCGGCGCGTTCCGGCAAGTTCCATCCCGAGATGGAGGTATCTCTCACACTTGGATTTCGCATCGGTATCCAGAATCACGGGCACGCCGAGCCGATCCCCCTGAGAAAACGCCATATCCATGACCTTCCGCATATAGCCCTGCCCCTGATACATCTCACGCACACAGACAAGCCCCACGTAGATATACGGCTTCTTTTCCTTGTCGAGCTGCTTCCCGAGCCCCGGTCCGCCCTTTGACATGATTCTGGAAAAGCGGATGAGGTCTTTGCATTTCATAGCCCCGAGAAACCCCTTGACCAAAGACCATACCGCCGGCAGGCGGACTTTCTGACCGGGAAGTTTGTAGGCGATATAGCCCTCGCCGTTTTCGCCGGTGGCATACAGCATTCCGCTTTTCAGTGCCATGCGCACATAGCCGCAGATGAATGCCGAAGCAGCGTCGTGGCTCGGAAACGCGTCGATCAAGCCATGCTCTGTGCCGTAATCATAATAACCGAAGGCGTGACCGATATCCCTGATCGTGCTTTCCTCAAGTTTCGCTACTTTCATAGTTATTGATATCCTTTTCCCTGTGAGAATACCGGCGGCCAGTACGGCATTGGCTCAGCATCGACCTTCAGATTGAAATCGCAGTAGCCGCCTTCTTCCATACAGGTGTGTTCACGAAAGAGCGGCGCTCCGACAATCCCGAACATTACATAATCGAGATTGCAAAGATATGGCATGTAGTCCGCATATCCGTACTGTCTTGCAAAGTTTGCAAGCGGACACACAAGATTGCGATAGCTGAAGTCGTAGCCGGTCTTGGGCGGTATCTGCGTCTTTGTTTCAAAACTGCCGGGATTTTTTGCAGCGTTGGCTTTGTTTTGAGCGTCTTTCTTGCGGAATATTTTATTGAGCAGTTTCGGGTTTGTAAACATCTTGCCCATGATCTTGCGGACAAGACCGGGCATCTTCCTCATCCGACGCTCATAGGCTGTCGTCATCAAGTGCCCGATTTCCGGCATTGCCATGCCGTGTTCCTTCAGGTGCTCTCCCATGGCAACAAGCATATATGCCTCTGTCAGATTTTTCGTGCCGCTCACCTCATCGCCGCCGATATACGGAAAGCGGGAGAGCATGCCGCGCTCGTAAATTTTCCATATGTCCTCAAACGCGGCGGCGTATGCCGCGCCTCCGGCACTTTCAATCTCTGTGCCGACAAGCTTCAAAAATCCTCGCATTGTTTTTTTCAGTTTGACACGCTTCTTTTTATAGTACTCGTGCATATTTTGCCTCCTCATGGTTGGCTTTGTTTCAGAATGGGCAACGCCGGTAATTCATGTTTTTCTATTATTGATCGGAGCATTTCCGCAAAGCCCTGCGGATCCTGTATCTGATACTGCATATGGTTATATTCCGCAAATACCGGATAGTGTCCTTTCGGGTAGGCTTTCATCACCGCATCCCGATATTTAGAATGCTCCTCGATACTTCCGAATTCAAAATAGGTATTGCGTTGCAGTGTTTCCGACAGCGGCGGGAGCGGTTTGTCCTCCAGACTGTCCGAGAGCTGACGACGCAGATTGTCATATTTCAGCGCCTTGCCTGCGGCAATAAAATAGGGCTTTATCGCGTCATCGTCGCACCACATGATTTTTTTTAGGGTTTTGCCCTTTGACCAATACAGACTTTTGATGGCAAAGTACAAAAACGGTGTCATGATGCGTCGTGTTCCCTTCCCGATTTGGGCAAACTGACCGCCGTCGAAAAAAACATGACCGACGGGGATTTCCGTTCGTGTGAGAAAAGCCAGCGCAAGGTCTGCTCCGATAGAAGACGCCACGACCAAGGCAAGGCTTTTTACGCCCTGTTTCCATAAAAATTCTTCCGTTTGACGCACTTCATCTGCCTTGCCGATATATTTCTGCTCCTCGCAGTAAACGGTGGAGGTAGGTAGAATGCAGAAATATCGATCCTGCAAATGCCGCGCCACAGGTTCGCTGCTCTCTCCCGTTACGCCCATGGCGTGGAAAAACAGCACAGCGGGATTTCTCTTATCCCCCAATGTTTCAAACAGCATTGCGTTCACCTCGGATTTAAGAAACAAAGATTCGCATGATTCCCGAAAGCATCGCCGATATGATCCCCATGCCGACCGTGCCGAACAACCACTTTCTGCATTGATCCTTTGCGGTGATATAAGGTCTTAAATCCTCTGTGCCCGGGATGATCCATGCCTTTGTGTGCCCTACCCAAAGCCCGTCGATCAGAAAGCGATCAATCAGGTTCATTACGGAGAGGAGCACAAACAATTGCCAAAAACCATGGAGAAAGCCTCTTGCGCCATTTACCGCATATACGAAAATCAGCACATAAGCAATATACCCGGGGATGCAGATGACTTTGAAAAGCAATGCGTTCCGCCGGATCTTTTCCTGCGTCGTCAGTCCGAGCTTTATGCACCGGTCCTGCACATCAGAATGATATAAATGCACCATTCCGATCGCCCCTTTCCGGATACCGACTGCGCAAACAAGGAACAGTAACGCGCCAAGTCCCAAGCCCTCTAAGACTGTTTTGATAACCAATTCTTTCATTCCAGATATCTCCCGCACTCTTTTTCAAGCTCCTGCCATACCGGATATTTCGCTCTGTGTTCATCAAAGAAGCTTTTCAGATCCCGGTTCAGTGCGCTCATCTCATCCGTTGCGTTCATGGCATGATCGGAGGCGCAAATTTTTCCAAGTCCTGTCGCGCACATGAGCTTGAAAAAGCGCAGGCATGTCTTTCGGTACGCGGCACTTTCAAAATTCTGGTCGTCCTTCGGCAATATCTCACATCCGGCATTTTGAATCGCGCGGTATCCCTCAATATTGGCATCAATCAACCGATTCAGATATGCCGTGTTGCCCTTGAGCTTTTTCAGATTGCCGTCGGTTTTATAGCAGGCAAACGCAACCGGAAGAACAAATGCGGCGTGGCAGAGAAGGTAATCCCCCATATTCGGCTCGTAGGTAACTTTATATTTTGTTTTTGCAAAGATCTGCCCGACAAGTTTCTCGCATGACGGTGCGCCGGAAAGCGTGCCTACGGTGATCTTTTTAAGGTCCACCGATGCTACGCGATCGCTTTCCCGATGCCCCACCGCACTCGTAAAGGCGAACATTACATTTTTATCGGAAAGAACAGCAGAAAGCTCCGCGGCACGTACATTGTTTCCGGCAAAAATGATATTTTTCGTTCGGTTCGCACGCAGGATGTCCATGACGGCATCGATCTGCGTATAGCGCATCACGACAAAAATCACATCGTATGGATCCTCTGGTTTGAGTTCGGTTACCACAGGAATCGGAGTAACCGATGTGCGGATAGAAAACTTATCTTTGATCCGCAACCCGTTATTTTGGATTTCCTCTGCCCACTTTCCCCGCGCCAGCAATGCAACATCTTTTCCGGCACGGAACATATTTCTTGCAAGATTGCAGCCCAGTACTCCTGCGCCGTAGACCAATACCTTCATAACAGATCCTCCCGTCTTCTCAAACGTAATTATTTGTTTCTCCGATACCCCATCTCATCGCGGTATTCGGGATGTTCTTTTCCATACGCATCCCTGTCTCCGCAAATGGTATAATCACACTTACAACCGTTTGCACATGTAGTTGTACGTATGAGCTTTGCATGTAAAAGCTCCATGGATGCGTAGTCAACATTGCAGAGCGCCGGCATGATGTCCTCAAATCCGAACCTTTTTGCAAATTCCGCAGCCGGACACGCCGTAAATTCATAATAGATAGGCTTGCCCTTATCGTAAGGGGTAACATGCATTTCATAATCGTGCCACCTGTCACAGCCCGATTTTGCCCGCGTAAACGCTTTGTACATCAGCTTGCGCCAAAACGGCTTGTTGCAATCCACAAATTTCAGTTTGCAAAATGACGGCAGGATGAGGTTTTCCTCCATCTCCTCTATTTCGCGAAAAGAGGTGACAGACTTGCACACGGCATAGTAACTCATGATTGCAATGCAGTCGTAAGTGCCGCCCTTGCCGTTGTGAAAATTTTTCTTGCCGCCGAGATCGGTTCGCCATTCTGAGAGAAAGTGTGCATATTTTAGCTGCACCTGCTCCCATACCGCCGCTCTTTTTTCCAAGGGATAATGCAGGGCGATTCTTTTTTGAATTTGCTTTTTGCACGGTTTTGAATACAGGACATGACAGGTACGGTCAAATTCCAGGTGGTTGTCTTTCATCGTCCGACTCCTTTCCGGAAGCCGCTTTTCGCATTTCCCACTGTGCCGTCCGTTTCGTTGTAGGCATCGTAAGACGCATGCGCCTTGTGCCCCCTTTTCTGAAACGGTGCGCAGTGCTTGTCCTTATGCATGAAAGCAAACGCAAAAGGATTCGTCCATTCCGCGCGACCGGTGAGGAACAGCGGCTTCCAAATCTCCTTGCCGTAGTATATTTTGCCCATTTCTATTTTCTGAAATTCGGTTGCCTTCTTGGACATGTTCCTTCCCTCTTTTCCAGAATCATGATCTTATTGGATAGGTTCCGCACAAACGGAATTTTTCCGAGTAGCTTATATATCGGTGCAAATACCGCCATTCCCTCGGTCAGCGAATGCTCCGCGACAAATCGGAAATCGGGCAGAAGCGCGGCGAGCACCTTGCCGTTCTTTGCACCCCATGTGAATTTTGCATGGCTACCCTCGATGGACTTTTCCTTGAAATGCTTCACAATTATGGGATTCATCGTTTCAACAAAGACCGATACCTTTTGGAATTTGCCGGCGATCACGGCAAATATGCGTTTCACGTCCGCTTCGCTCAGGTACATGGTCAAGCCCTCGATGATAACCAATACGGGAGCGCCTTGTTCCGAAATAAGAGCACCCCAATCTTCCATTGCAGACATTGCGATCTGTGAGATCGCCCCCTCCTCCGGTAAGAACTTCTTCCGCACCTCAATCGTTTCGGGCAGATCGAGATTGTACCAGTGAGAATACCCGCTCATGCGATAGCACCGCGTGTCAAGCCCACAGGCGAGATTGATGACAACGGCACCGGGGTTTTCCGCAAGCCATACATGTACAAGGCGGTCGAGCACGATGGTGCGTGCGATAACTCCGCTGTGCATGGCAACATCTTTGTCCGCAAGCGAGAAATCGTAATCCAGACTTCCGACAATCTCCTCCGCTTTCCTGTCGTGTATCGCACCGCGTCCCATGCTTTCTTTCGCGCGGGCATAAACCGTTTGCAACATGGTTTCCGGCACACCGGAAAGATTCATTTTTTCTGCCATATCGTATCTCCTTCCTTTTTTGCCTGTCTGCCCGCCCAAACAGCGTTCACAAGCATCCAAATACACAGCGCCGCATTGCCAGAACCTTGGCTCAAAACAAAATCCCAAGTAGAAATATTTGCGTCAAGCGCTTACGGATATCAGGAATCAATACAAAGACGATCTGAAACACGATCATATGCAGTGCAAATATCCTCTGCGGAAGAATCGTCTTTTTTGTCAATACCGCAAAAGCGCTTGCAAGAATCAACAGAACCATTCCCGCATACGCAAAGTACATGGCGGGCATCAGGCGGGCATACTGCGCCTGTATTAATGTCGTTGTCTCCTCACGTCCGAGTAAGGGTGAAAGTGTGGTTGTCCAATCTGCAAGGCTGCCGATAAACAAATGCAGTGCGCCTGCTGTGGCAATGTAGATCACACCGCCGGCGAGGAGCGTCATTCTGGTTTTGCGGTACTGCGGCTGTATCAGACGGTACGAGACGCGCACCGTGAAAAATCCGAGTGCCATGCCGGGAAGTCCCGCCGCAATCAACAACGGCAGGCGCCACGTTTCCCACGATCCGTTCAGATATGCTTCTCGTACAAACAGCCCGTTG
>DLLB01000091.1:0-3504 GCA_002477905.1 Clostridiales bacterium UBA7573
TGCAAACTCTGCCGCAGAGAAGGAACCAAGCTCTTTTTGAAGGGTGATCGTTGCCTGAGTGGCAAATGCGCATTCGACAGAAGACCTGCGGCTCCCGGTCAGCATGGCGCCGCAACCAAGAAACTCAAGGAATACGGCACTCAGCTCCGTGAGAAGCAAAAGACCAAGAGATACTATGGCGTCATGGAAAAACAGTTCCGCTCTTATTTTGACGCGGCTGAAAAACAGTCCGGCATCACCGGCGCAAATCTGCTGGTTTTGTTGGAAAGACGCTTGGACAACGTTGTTTACAGAATGGGATTTGCAAACAGCCGCCGCGAAGCGCGTCAGCTGGTTCTGCACGGTCACATCCGTCTCAACGGCAAGAAAGTTACCATCCCGTCTTTGATCGTCAAGGTCGGAGATACTTTGACTGTACGCGAGGCTTCCAAGTCTTCTGCGAAGATCAAAGAGCTTACCGAGGGCTTAGAGGGCAAGATCGTTCCGAAGTGGCTGGAAGTGAACAAGGAAGCTGCTTCCGCAAAGGTCGTCGCTCTGCCGGTCAGAGAGGATATTGATTTCCCGTTCGAGGAGAACCTGATCGTCGAGTTGTACTCCAAGTAATCATCTCCCATCCTAGCGACCAACGGCAGACCGGACAATTCCGGTTTGCATCATAACGAAAGAGGAGGGTAAAGAGATAAATGATCGAAATTGAAAAGCCCAATATTACACCGGTAACAATCAGCGACGACGGGAGCTTCGGCAAATTTGTCGTAGAGCCTTTGGAACGCGGATACGGTACAACCCTTGGGAATTCCTTACGCAGAGTTCTGCTCAGTTCCCTGCCCGGCTACGCGGTTTCCAGCATCAAGATCGACGGTGTGGTGCATGAAATTTCTATCGTCCCCGGTGTAAAAGAGGATGTTACGGAGATCGTTTTGAATGTCAAAGGGATCACCGCAAAGCTCCATTGCGACGGACCGAAAACCGTTGTGATTGATACCACCGGACCGGATGTAGTAACCGCAGGCGACATTAAAACGGATTCCGATATTGAAATTCTGAATCCGCAACACCAGATTGCCACCGTAGGGGAAAACGCCAGATTCTACATGGAGCTGACGTTTGAGGCTGGTCGCGGCTATGTTTCCCAGGAAAAGAACAAGCAGAGTCATCCCGCAGAGATCGGAAGAATCTACACGGATTCCATCTATACGCCCGTTTATAACGTGAAGTATACCGTGGAAAACACCCGTGTGCAGAATTCCATTGATTTCGATAAGCTGACTCTGGAGGTTCAGACCAACGGAACCATCAGCGCGAAAGAAGCCATTTCTCTCGGCGCCAAGATACTCAATGAACATCTTAACCTGTTCGTGGATTTGTCCGATGAAGCGAAGAAGGCAGAGATCATGGTGGAACGCGAAGAAACCATCAAAGAAAAGGTCCTTGAGATGACCATTGAGGAACTTGACATGTCCGTGCGCAGCTTCAACTGCTTGAAGCGCGCGGGCATTGACACTGTGGAAGATCTCATTAACAAAACCGAGGAAGATATGATCAAGGTGCGTAACCTTGGTAAGAAATCTTTGGAGGAAGTCATCCAGAAGTTACATTCCCTCGGACTCGACCTCAAGAAAGAGGACGAATAACACATTATACTGCGCCCTTATGCAAATGCGTTTTGCATAAGTGTGCGTTACGAACAGGAGGTTATTTCTCATGCCAGGAACGAGAAAACTTGGTAGACCTACTGCGCACCGCAATGCGATGCTCAGAGGTATGGTGACTCTGTTGCTCCAGAACGGCTCCATGAAAACGACCGTTACCAGAGCGAAAGAAGTCAGTGCAATGGCTGAAAAGATGATCACGCTCGGCAAGACCAATACGTTGGCTTCCCGCCGTGCTGCACTCGCTTACATCACAGTCGAAGATGTGGTGAGCAAGCTCTTCAATGAAATTGCGCCGAAGTATGCCGCACAGAACGGCGGTTATACCGCAATTTATAAGCTCGGTCCCCGTAGAGGAGACGCCGCTGAGATGGCACTCATCCAGCTTGTGGAGCCGAAGGCTTAAAAAATCATCCGCGCAAAATCACCTTTTCTTTTCCGGAAAGGTGATTTTTTTGCGCGAAAACGGGGGAAAAGGGTTTACAAGCGGAAGAAAATATGGTATACTAAAGGCGAAAAGATGATTTCCGCTTGGGCGGGAAAGAAATGGAGCAAAAAGCATAAATGGAAGAACAGAGAAAAGCGGAGCTTGCGCGCATTGCCACAAAGATCCGGTTAGGCGCCGTGACCGCCGTTTACAGCGCAGCGGCAGGACATCCGGGCGGCTCTTTGTCGATTGCGGATATTCTCGCGTATTTGTATTTTGAAAAAATGCAGATTGATCCGAAGCGTCCTGCGATGCAGGAGCGCGACCGATTGGTGCTGTCGAAAGGGCATACCTCGCCGGCATTGTATGCGGCGCTTGCTTTGCGCGGATATTTTCCGGAGGAAGATCTGAAAACTTTCCGACAGGTGGACAGCTATTTGCAGGGGCATCCGGATATGAAGCATATTCCCGGCGTGGATATGTCCAGCGGCTCCCTGGGGCTGGGACTTTCCGCTGCCTGCGGCATGGCGCTTGCAGGGAAGCTGGATCATGCGCCGTATCGGGTATATGCCATCTGCGGCGATGGGGAAAGCGAAGAAGGGCAGATCTGGGAAGCCGCCATGTTTGCCGCGCATTATCAATTACAAAATCTGACTTTGTTCTTGGATTATAACGGGTTACAGATTGATGGACCGGTTGCGGAAGTGATCGGGCCGGCGCCGTTTGAAGAAAAATTTGCGGCGTTCGGCTGGCATGTCCTTTCTATTTGCGGACACGATTTTGACCAGATAGAAGCGGCGGTGCAGGAGGCGGAGCGCGTGAGCGACCGCCCGACGGTGATCGTGGCGAAAACCATCAAAGGAAAAGGCGTGTCGTATATGGAAAATGCCTGCGGTTGGCACGGCAAAGCGCCGAACGAGGAGCAGTATCAGATCGCAGTCGCGGAACTGACCGCAAGATTAGGAGGCAAGGACAATGGCTGAGAAGATTGCAACCCGCGAGGCGTACGGACATGCCTTGGTCGCGCTCGCGGAAAAATATCCGGAGCTTGTTGTTTTGGACGCCGATCTTGCGGAAGCGACCAAAACGGTGTATTTCAAAAAAGCCTATCCGCAGCGTTTCTTCGATTGCGGAATCGCGGAGGGCAACATGATGTGCGTGGCGGCAGGACTTGCCGCGGCGGGAAAGATCCCGTTTGCCAGTTCCTTTGCGATGTTTGCGGCGGGGCGCGCCTTTGAGCCGATCCGCAACGGCATCGGTTATCCGCATCTGAATGTCAAAATCGGTGCGACGCATGCCGGTATCACCGTCGGCGAGGACGGCGCGACGCATCAATGCAACGAGGATATTGCGCTCATGCGCACCATCCCTGGAATGGTGATTCTGAATCCGGCAGACGCGGTGGAAGCGGAAAAGCTGGTGGAA
>DLLB01000091.1:3554-7713 GCA_002477905.1 Clostridiales bacterium UBA7573
AAGCGGAAAAGCTGGTGGAAGCCGCAATTCTGCATAAGGGACCGGTTTATATGCGGTTTGGACGTGCGGCTGTGCCGGTGTTCAATACGCCGGATTATCAGCCGGAAATCGGCAAAGGCGTGTGGCTTGCACATGGCAGAGACGTCACGATTGTGGCGACGGGGATCATGGTCAATGCCGCGCTGGAAGCGCGGGAACTGCTGAAGCAGGAAGGCGTGGACGCCGGCGTCATCAACATGCATACCATAAAACCGTTGGATACGGCGATTCTTGCCGAAGCCGCAGCAGAGAGCGGCGCGCTTGTAACCGCGGAGGAACACAGCGTAATCGGCGGTTTGGGCGGCGCAGTCTGCGAAACGATGGCAGAGCTTGCACCGGTACCGGTTTTGCGCGTCGGCGTGCAGGATTTGTTCGGCAGATCCGGCAAAGTGCCGCCGCTGTTGGAGCTTTACGGTCTGACGCCGCAGACGATCGCACGAAAAGCCCTTGCCTGCGTTGCCAGAAAGAGTAATTGAGGCGTATTTTCCGAAAAGCCGCGCGGGACTTTATGCAAAAAGCCTCTGTAAATTCCATCAAAAACTTTAGGAGCAAAAACAAACGCACACACCATCCGAACAAAGGATCGTGTGTGCGGTTTTTGTTTGCAGAAACTGTTCGATTTCTCTTAGGATTCCAGTTGCTTTCCCAAGAAAGAAGCAGCGCTCTGTACGAGCTTGATTTCTGTCTCGGTCGGCGCGTGGAGGTCGGAATCCATATGCATGGAAACGACGCAACCAATAATATCGCCCTCCGTAAGGATCGGCATGGCGCAGGAGACATAATAGCCGGCAGGAGCGTCCAGCACCGCGCCGAACGGCTGTGTCTGTCCCTGTTCCTGACTTTGGCAGGTGTAAAGGGAACGGCTTTCGATCACGTTCTCCAATTCCTTGGAGATCCGTTTGTCTAAATAATCCCGTTTCGGCAGTCCGGAAGAAGCGATCACGCTGTCGCGATCGCAGATGCAGACGGTCAGTTCGCAGGTTTTATGCAGGGTTTCCGCATACTGGGTTGCGAAGCTGTTCAATTCTCCGATCGGGGAATATTTCTTGAAAATAACCTCGCCTTCGCGGTCGGTGTAGATCTCTAACGGGTCGCCTTCGCGAATACGCATGGTGCGGCGGATTTCTTTGGGTATGACAACACGACCGAGGTCGTCGATTCTTCTTACGATTCCAGTTGCTTTCATTTTGGTTCTCCTTACGATATAGCATCCCCGCCTGTCAGAGTCGGGGTGGTAAGGATATTATTTGAAAGACTGACGGATTTTATCCAATGCAGAAACTGGAAAAAGCGCAAGAAAAGGGGCAGACTGCGCCTTGCGCAAGGGGTACGTCGTATCCGGAAAAGGAAGTTGTGGGATTTTTGTCTATAAAAATAGCGTTTCCGCCATTTTGAATGGTGGAAACGCTGGTTGTTTTTTCTATTGCTTTTCGGCGGGGCGTTTATTCCGGGTGCTTTTCGCACAAAGGAACGTTTTTGTATTTTTCCACAAACAGGGCAATGCCTTGTTTTAGGATGGTAAGCTGACTTTTCAGATAGTATTCGTCCTCAAACATGGCGTAGTGTACGCATGCCCGAACGAAAATGAAGATCAAGGGGGTTAATACATCGGCAGGAATGCCCAGTTGCGTTTCCAGTTTTTTGGCGTACTCCGCATAGCGTTGGTTGACGCCCTCGAAAAACTGTTTCCCATAATCCATATATTTCGGGTGCGTATAGACCTGATACATCAGGCGATATTTTTTGCCGTGTTCTTTTGCCGTCCAATAGGGGATTTCATCCAGAAAACGCCCAATATCTTTCAGATCGACCGGCGCTTTCGACATAAAATCTTCCTCCACTTTTGCCATGCAGTAGGCGGTGGACTGGATAATCAGATCGTCCAGATTTTTGAAATACCCATACAGGTTTGCCTGTGTAAATCCGCAGGCGGTTGCCAATGCTTTGATTCCTGTGCCGATCATGCCGTTTTCGGCATAACATGCGAAGCATTTCTCCATAATTTCTTGCTTTTTTTCGTTATGCCGTTCTGCTGTCGTTTTCATATCTGCCTTCCTTTTTGCAACTTGGTTGCAATTGTGATCTTCCGATTTGTATCAGTATAGCACACAGTCGGAAAAATAACAATAGAAAAAACAGATTTTTGAAAAATTACGGTTTTGTGTGGGAGTTTTGTGTTTTTTTCTGCCGAAAATCGCTTGAAAAGGGATTTCGTTTTTCGTTTCGATAAGTTTCTATAAGATAAAAGGTAGAAACTTTCCGAAAAGGGCATTTTGAAGCAAGCGCCGGATGCCGTAGGAAAGCACACAACCGCCGTTCCCGTCCGGACGGCGGTTGTGCAGTTTTGCGGTGGGATGCGTTGCATCCGGTTGATCAAAGGAACTTGTCCAGCTCCGCTTCCACGTTTTTGCGCCGACGAAACGCGGGATGGCGGAGGAGATTGCCCCGTGCGATCACGGTGTCCACATGCCGGAGCGCACGCAGATCCTGCAAAGGATTTTCCGCGGTGACGATCAGATCTGCCGTTTTGCCTGGGGCGACGGTGCCGGTGATCTCTCCGATGCCCGCAAGCGCGGCACTGCGGGCGGTGGCAGTGTACAGCGCGAAGGCGTTGGACACGCCTACATACTTTTGGAAATAATACAGCTCCCGCCAGAAGTCATATTGCGTGATCCACGGGCATCCCACATCATTGCCGAGCACGACGGGGATTCCTTCTGCCAGCGCCGCCTTGGCACAGTCGATAATTCCTTCAAATACCACATTGCCGTTGAACTGTTCCACTTCGCTTGCATGGGTGATGGAGCGGTCGAACAGCGCGTAGGGGAGGGCGGGGGAAAGCGTGGTGCAGAGGAACGCGCCGGTGCTGTGGAACAGCGACAAGATCTGCGCGTCCGGCTTTGCGCCGTGTTCAATGGAATCCACGCCGTTTTCCAGCGCCACCCGCACGCCTTCCGGCGACTCCACGTGCGCCGCGACTGGATACCCGAGCCGATGCGCTTCGTCACAGACGGCTTTGACCATTTCGGGCGGCATTTTCAATTCTCCGGGTACGCCCTTTTCCTTGGCGTCCATCACGCCGCCTGTAATCATCAGCTTGATGAGATCCACCCGTTCCGTTTGCGCTTGCCGGACATGCGCCAAGGCTTCCTCTACGTTGTGCGCGGCGATAGCGACGGAGCCTGCCATGTGTCCGCCGGGGACGGAAATTCCCTCGTTTGCCGCCAAAATCCGCGGCCCCACCCGTTTTCCCGCGGCAATTTCGTCCCGCAGACGGGTGTCAAAATTCGCAAGTCCGCCGACTGTGCGGATGGTGGTGACGCCGCTCATCAAGGCGTCGTGCGCAAAGCCGCAGACCATTTGATAGGCGATTGCCCGCGTCAGCGGAGAACGCAAGATCGTTTTGACCAGTTTCGCGGAATCGCGCTGTTTCTTCTGCGGCTTGCCGCTTCCTGCCAGATGAACATGCATGTTGATCAGTCCCGGCAGCAGATATTTTCCGCCAAGGTCTACCGGATCGTATCCGGTCGGAATTTTCGTATCCGGCAGAATATCTACAATCTGCGTACCGTCAATTAGGATTCCAAGCCCTGTGCGGGGTTCCATATCTTTGGTACCGTCCAGCACGATGGCGTTTTTCAAGGCGTATTTCATAGAAAACATCCTTTCCGTATTTTTGTGGCTTGCACCGCAAGACTTCTATGCGTATTATACCACAAAACCGGAAAGGAAACAAGTAGGCCGGGACGGATTCTCTGCGAAAGAAGGTTTTTGTTTTCCGCAAAAGAACACCGCTTCTCTTTTAAGCCGTCGTTTCGTCCGCACGGGCACGGGAGAAGGCGCAGAGCAACTCATAGGGGATGGTTTGCGCGGCGTCGGCGAGCAGGGAGAGGGGGTGTTGTGCATCACATAGCGTGATTTTTGCGCCGACGGTCAGGTCAGGGCAGTCGGTTGCGTCCACCATGCACAGATCCATGCAAATGTGTCCGGCAAACGGCAAAAACGTATCGTGGTACCAAACGCCGCCGCGCTCTGCCGCGCGGGGCAGTCCATCCGCATATCCAATCGGAAGCGTGGCGATCCGACTGTGCCGGCGGGCGCGCCACGCGCCGCCGTAGCC
>DLLB01000091.1:7757-19307 GCA_002477905.1 Clostridiales bacterium UBA7573
CCGCCGTAGCCGACAGCTTCGCCGGCTTCAACGGTGTGGAGTGCCACCACCTCGGATGTGAGCGACAGTACCGGACGCACGCCGTCGCAACCGTATCCGTAAAGGGCAAGCCCGATGCGCCGTGCGTTCCAGAATGTTCCCACGAAGCCAAGAGCGTCCGTTGCCGCGATATGCCGCATCCGGAACGCGCATCCGCGGGAGGTAAGCTCCGTTCCCATCCGCTGTGCCGCCGCGGCTTGCAGGGGAATGGTTTCTGAACTTGCAAAATGGGAGCAGAATCCGTCCGGTTGCAGATGGGGGAGCCGCGCGGCGGCAAGGAGTGCTTCCATGCCCGCCTCCGTCGGGGGAAATCCCAGACGGTGCATGCCCGAATCCACCTGAAAATGTACGGCAAGCGGCGCGGGGAGCGCTTGATTCAACGCTTTTGCATAGGCAAGCGAGCCGACGCATTGGGTGAAATGCCCTGCCGCCAGCGCTTCCGCCGCGTTTGGCGGCGTAGGGGAAAGCAACAGGAGCTCGGCGTCCGGCAGAAGCGTGCGCAATCCCTGCGCCTCCGCAAGGGAACAAACGGCAAATCGCTTGCATCCGGCTTCCCACAAAACCGCCGCGCAATTTGCCGCGCCGTGTCCGTAGGCGTTGGCTTTCACCACCGCGTACAGCGGAAGCTGTCCGGCTTCCCTTAAAAAATGATAATTTGCCGCAAGCGCGGCAAGATCAAGATGTCTGTGATTGTACATGAGGTTCCTCCGGACGATAATCGGCAAAGCACAAGGTGAAGGGGATTCCGTACAGCGTACCGGAGGCGGAAAGCGGCACGCCGTCGGCGCGGAAGAGCAGACTGGCTTCCCCATCCTCGCAGAGGAACACCGTCTCTACGCCCTGCGCGCAGTTCTGCGCTTTGACCAGATCGCTTTGCGGAAAGGAAAACAGCATCCCCATGGCTAAGACCGACGCAGGCAGATCGCCCTCGGACAGCTCGATTTCCAGATCCGCAAGCGACATCCGGATTTGGGTGGGGATAACGGACGCTTCCAAAGAAAAGAGCGCGGGAGATTCGTTGCTTGGGAGCGCCGTGAGGGTATAGGTGCATCCGGCGATGCTCTCCGGCGCGGTGAAGGTCAGCCGCAGATTGCCCTGCGCCTGTTTTTCCACTGTGAAGGCGGTGGAAAAGCCGGAAAACTCTCCGGATGCCTGCAATGTGAACGTATCGTCCGATAAGTACGGGACGTTTGCCGTGGACGGCGCGCACGAGAAAAGGAAGATCGTCGCGATGCATAAGCACAACGCGCACAGCCTGAAAAAAGCGGTTTTGCCGGACATGATGATTCCTCCTGGTTGGGTGATTGCTACCATCTTATGCGCGTGCCTTGCGGAATATGCGTATTTTTCCGCGTCCGGCGCGGAAAAAGGCTTGCAAACGGGCAGATTTTATGGTATACTGAAAGCAGAAAAAAGAAGCGGGAGGACATGGAAAATGCAAGATGAGACAAAATGCCTGCATGCAGGGTATCAGCCGAAAAACGCACAGCCGCGTGTGGTGCCGATTGTGCAGAGTACGACTTATGTATACGATTCCACAGACGATGTGGCGGCGGTGTTCGACGATCCGACCAAGAGCCTGATCTATTCGCGCTTCGCGAATCCGACCGTGATGGCGGTGGAGGAAAAGATTGCGGCGCTGGAGGGCGGCGTCGGCGCGATGTGTACCAGTTCCGGACAAGCGGCGACCTTGCTTGCCATTCTCAATCTGTGCCGCGCGGGCGACAGCTTTGTCAGTGTGCCGCAGGTGTATGGCGGGACGATCAATCTGTTTGCGTTCACCTTGAAGAAAATGGGGATTGAATGTATTTTTGTCGATCCTGCATGGGATGATGCCGCCATTCTTGCCGCATGCAGAGAAAATACCAAGGCGTTTTTCGGTGAAACCATCGCCAATCCCGCGCTGTGCGTACTGGACATCGGGCGGTTTGCGCGTCTTGCGCATAAAGTCGGGGTGCCGCTGATCGTGGACAACACGTTTGCCACGCCTGTTTTGTGCAAACCGTTTGCGTTCGGCGCGGATATTGTGACGCATTCCACCAGTAAATACATGGACGGGCATGCGGTGCAGTGCGGCGGCGTGATCGTGGACAGTGGGAATTTCCCTTGGGACAATGGTAAATTTCCGGAGCTTGTGGAACCGGATCCCTCCTATCACGGACTGTCTTATGTCAAAACGTATGGGAAGATGGCGTACATCTTGAAGGCGCGGATGCAACTGATGCGGGATTTCGGATGTTATCCGGCGGCGCACTCCGCCTTTTTGCTGAATCTGGGATTGGAAACGCTTGCTGTGCGTATGCAACGCTATTGCGAAAACGCACAGCGGGTAGCGGAATATTTCGCCGCGTCGGACAAAGTGGAGCGGGTGATCTATCCGGGGCTTGCGAGCGACGCTTCCCATGCGCTTGCAAAAACCTACTTAAAAGGGGCTTCCGGCGTGATCTCGCTTGTGATCCGGGGCGGCAGAGAAGCGGCGGTGCGCTTTATGGACGCGCTCCGTCTTGCGTCAAACGAGGTACATGTCGCGGATATCCGCACTTGTGTGCTGCATCCTGCCAGTGAAACGCACCGGCAGCTGACGGATGAACAGTTGGTCGCTGCGGGAATTGAACCGGGGATGGTGCGGTTTTCGGTGGGATTGGAGCATATCGACGACATTCTTGCGGATGTTGCACAGGCACTTTCTCACGTCTGATACGGACAGAAAGGAGGCGGCGAAGCGCCGCAAAATAAGATGGATTTTTTGGATTGTCTGCCCAATGTACTGGTCGTGAAGGATCGGTATGAAATCGTGATAAACCTCAAAGAGGACGGGGTGTGCTATGTCAGCGTTGCGGGACGCGCGTATTACAGCAGTGCGACCGGAATTTTGCCCAGTCGTACCCATGTGCAGAAATTCCGCGTTCCGCAAAGCGTACTGGACGCGGCAAAAGCTTATACGGTGCATTATAAGCGGGTGTATGAGCGGCTTTCCTATTTTCCGAAGGTTGGGGAATGGGAAACGCAGACCTTTGCGTTCTGCCCACTTGAAAAGTCGGATGGGATCCGTTTTTTGTACACAGCCGATATTCACGACCACTATGCAGAAGCGCGGAAGCTGGCGGAAATCTGCCGCCAAACCGGCGAACTGGATTTTTATGTGGTCAACGGAGATTTCGGAGAAGCGATCGACGAGGAGCATCTGCGCAGATTGAATAAACTGGTGGGGGAGGTGACCGGCGGCAGGATCCCTGCCGTTATCGGACGCGGCAACCACGATACGCGCGGCGCGTGCGCGGAAAAAGTCACCGATTATATGGCGACAGAACACGGGCGATCTTATTTTGATTTCTCTTTCGGCAGTGTCAGTGGGATCGTGCTGGATTGCGGCGAGGACAAATATGACGATCATGCGGAATACTGCGGGCTGAATTTCTTTGAGACTTACCGACGGGAGGAACTGCATTTTTTACAGCGCGTCAAACTGCGGGGCGGTCCGTTCTGCTTTGCCGTCTGCCATGTACCGTTTATGTCGGCGGACGCAATGCATGGGGATTTTGACATTATGCCGGAGGTGTATCAGAAGTGGGGCGCGGCGCTGAACCGGATGCCGCTTTCGTTTATGATCTGCGGGCACATCCATCGGCTTGCCTACTATCCTGCAAACGATCCGAACGCGAAGATCGAGCATTTGTATCCGGTCGTGGTCGGTTCGGCACTGGAAGGAGACAGGCTCACCGGGACGTTGGTGACATTGCAGAAGGAAGGCTCGGTGTACCAGACAGTTTGCTCTGACGGCACCTGCTCGGCGCCGCAACCCATCGGACGTACCGAAGTGCGGGCATAAGAATGGTTTGGCGGGGACAAACAAGCCGTTTCCTGCACAGTCCGATGGAGAACAGAGGGAATACGATTTTTCTTGAAATCGTGAAAAAAAGGCAGCGTTTTTGCCGGAATCGGCGAAAACGCTGCCTTTTGTTTTTTTGCTTTTGATCCGCAGATTGCCCGCAGACCTTTTATTCCAATTCAAACGCGCCGGTGTAAAGCTGGTAGTAAGTGCCGCGGTTTTCCAGCAGTTTTTCGTGGTTGCCGCGTTCGATGACCTGTCCGTGATCCAATACCAGAATGACGTCGGAATTTTTCACGGTGGACAGCCGGTGGGCAATGACGAACACCGTGCGCCCTTTCATCAGTTCATCCATACCGCGTTGCACGATGGCTTCCGTGCGGGTGTCGATGGAGGAAGTCGCTTCGTCCAAAATCATGACGGGCGGATCGGCGACCGCGGCGCGGGCAATGGCAATGAGCTGCCGCTGTCCCTGTGAAAGGTTGGCGCCGTTGCCGGAAAGCTCTGTCTGATACCCTTTGGGCAGGCGGGTGATGAAATCGTCCGCGCCGGCAAGCCGCGCGGCGGCGATGCATTCCTCCTCGGTTGCGTCCAGGCGTCCGTAACGGATGTTGTCCATCACGGTGCCGGTGAACAGATTGGTTTCCTGCAACACAATGCCGAGACTGCGCCGCAGATCCGCCTTTTTGATCTTGTTTATATTGATGCCGTCATAGCGGATCTTGCCGTCTGCGATGTCGTAAAAGCGGTTGATGAGATTGGTGATGGTGGTTTTTCCCGCGCCGGTCGCGCCGACAAACGCCACCTTTTGCCCCGGCTCTGCGTACACGGTGACATGGTGAAGCACCGGCTTATTTTCTTCATAGCCGAAGTCCACGTCTACCATCCGCACATCCCCTTGCAGGCGCGTATAGGTCAGCGAACCGTCGCCGTGCGGATGCTTCCAAGCCCAATGACCGGTGCGTTCTGCCGTTTCCGTGATCTCCCCGTTTTCTCCGAGGTTGCACCGTACCAAGGTGACGTATCCGTCGTCCGCTTCCGGCTTTTCATCCATCAGCGCAAAGATGCGTTCCGCACCGGCAAGTCCCATGACGATGGAGTTCATCTGCTGAGAAAGCTGGTTGATGTTACCGGAAAATTGCTTGGTCATATTCAGAAACGGTACGATGATGTCGATGGAAAAGGCAAGTCCGGAGAGGGCGAGGTTCGGCGCGCCGGAAAGCAGGAAAATCCCGCCCGCTACGGCGCACAGCACATATAAAAGGTTGCCGATATTCATGATGATCGGTCCGAGGCAGTTGGCGTAGGCATGCGCACGGTAACTGTCCGAAAAGAGCTGTTCGTTAATCTTGTCAAAATCCTGTTCGGCGGCGGCTTCGTGGGAGAATACCTTGATGACTTTCTGCCCGTTCATCATTTCCTGGATCAGACCTTCGGTGCGCCCGACGGATTCCTGCTGCCGGATGAAATATTTGGAACTGCCGCCGGCGATCTTTCCGCTGACCAACACCATGCAGACGATGCCGACCAGAATCACAAGCGTCATGTAAACGCTGTACCAGAGCATGATGCCGAATACAGTCAGCACAATGACGGATGCCTGGATCATGGTGGGCAGAGATTGCGAAACCAGTTCCCGCAGGGCGTCAATATCGTTGGTGTAGTGACTCATGATGTCGCCGTGCTTGTGCGTATCAAAATAGGAAATCGGCAGATTCTGCATGCCGTCGAACATGGCGCAGCGCAGTTTGTGCAAAAAGCCCTGCGTGATCTTTGTCATGCATTGGGTGTACACGGTGATGCAGAGCACCGATAGCACATACAGCCCGATGAGAATGCCGACAATCGGCAGAATCTCGCTTTTCACCACTGCCCAGTTGAAATCCTGCGCTTCGGTATGGCGGGTGATGACGGCGAACACTTTCTGCATGAAGATAGACGGGATTGCGCTGACGATTGCGGAGAGCAGAATAAACAGTACCGTCAGCGGAAGCATAACCGGATAGCTGCGGTAGAGCAGTTTTAAAACGCGGAACAGGGTTTTGCCGTTCAGCTTTGGTTTGGGTGCGGTATTTTTACGCATGGAGCGCACCTCCTTTTGCAGATCCGTTCTGCGCGTCGCACGTCGCTTGCGGCGGCGTCCCGGTTGCCCCCGCGCTTTGCTGTTCGTAGATTTCCCGATAGGCGGGACTCTCTTTTAACAGGGTTTCGTGGGTGCCGGACGCGGCGATTTTCCCGTTTTCCATGACGAAGATCAAATCGGCATGCTCCACGGAGGAAACCCGTTGTGCAATGATGATCTTGGTGGTTTCGGGAATATACGCGGCAAAGCCCGCGCGGATCTTGGCGTCCGTCTTAGTGTCTACCGCGCTTGTGGAGTCGTCCAAGATCAGAATTTTCGGCTTCTTCAACAGTGCCCGTGCAATGCAGAGCCGCTGCTTTTGTCCGCCGGAAACGTTGGTACCGCCTTGCTCTATGTAGGTCTGATAGCCGTCCGGAAAGCTCCGGATGAATTCATCCGCCTGCGCGAGCGTGCACGCCTGCACCAGTTCCTCGTCTGTGGCTTGCGGATTTCCCCAACGGAGGTTTTCTGCGATGGTGCCGGAGAACAGCAGATTCTTCTGCAAAACCATTGCGACCTCTTTGCGCAGGGTGTCTAAATCATAGTCGCGCACATCGATGCCGCCGACTTTGACGCATCCTTCTGTGACGTCGTACAGACGCGGAATGAGCTGTACCAAAGACGATTTGCCGGAGCCGGTCGTGCCGATGATCCCGACGGTCATACCGCTGTCAATATGAAAATGCAGATCGGACAGCGCGTCGCGCTCGGCGTCTGCCGCATATTTGAAGTGGACGTGTGCAAAGTCCACCGCGCCGTTTTTCACTTCCGTCACCGCGTCTTTGGGCGAAGTGAGCGAGGAACTTTCGGAAAGCACCTCTGTGATCCGCTTGGCGGATTCGATGGAAATGGTAATCATGACGTAGATCATGGACAGCATCATCAGCTGGATCATCACCTGCATACCGTAGGTGAGCATGGAGGACATTTCGCCCACGCCGATTGCCGCGCCGGAAGAAGTGATGATGAGTTTGGAACCGACGATCAGTACAAAGATCATATTGAAATAGACGCAGATCTGCATCAGGGGAGAGTTGAGCGCCACAATGCGTTCCGCATGGGTGAAATCGCGGCAAATATCTTCCGCGGAACGACCGAATTTGCGTTTCTCATAGTCTTCCCGTGCGAATCCTTTCACCACGCGCATCGCGCGTACATTTTCCTCGACGGATTCGTTGAGGCGGTCGTACTTTTTGAATACCCGATGAAAGGCGGGCAGCGCCTTGCGGCTGATGAGAAACAGCCCCGTGACCAGAATCGGGATGATGACCACAAACGAGGTCGCCAATCGTCCGCCCATCACATACGCCATGACAATGGAGAAGATCAGCATCAGCGGCGCGCGGATGGCGGTTCTTATAATCATCATAAAGGACATCTGCACATAGCTGACGTCCGTGGTCATACGGGTGACCAGCGACGCGGAGGAAAACTTGTCGATGTTGGCAAAAGAATAGGTCTGCACCTGATGGAACAGATCTTTGCGGAGATTTTTGGCAAACCCCGCGGAGGCTTTCGCACAGGTCAGCCCCGCGATCCCGCCGCAACAGAGGGAGCAGAGCGCGAGGACGGCAAGCAGTCCGCCGGTTTCCAGAATTTCCGAAATGGGCGCGCCGGTTTCGATCCGATTGACCATACGCGCCGTAATAAACGGGATAAAGCATTCAATGACAGCTTCTCCGAGAATGAACAAAAACGTCAGAATGGACGCGGCTTTGTATTCCCGAATGCTGGCGGCGAGCTTTTTCAGCATAAAACAAATCCTTTCTGTCAGAATCAAAACGGTTTTCAGATGATAAAGGGGACGTCTTTCGGAAAAGACGTCCCTAAAAAAGGGAATTGCGTATGGGGGGAGTTTACCACTCGATGGTTCTGCCTTCTTCTACGGACTGGAATGCGGTCATGATGACCTTCAGTACCGTGCGCATCTGTTCATGTGTGACAATCTGCGTTGCTTTGCCGTCCATCGCGGCAACGAAGTTGCGGTAGTAGTCATGCACATCGGAAGCGGGGCGTTCGATTTCGTAGGTGTCGGTGGTCACGCTGTCGCGCGGCGCCATGGTCTTGGTTAAGCCTGCTGCGGTCTGTACCGGCAACACATCGTTTTCGTGCCAGTACTTGCACTTGACGACCTTGCATTTTTCCCGCCAGTCCTCGATGAGCGCCGTGCCTTTTTGACAGCGCATGTAGAAACGCGGCATGGCGATGAAGTTGTAGGTGCCGACTTCCACATAGGCGCGGGAGCCGTTTGCAAAGCGGATGGTGAGCTGGAAGCCGTCATCCACTTCCTGATTTGTGATGTGGTCAAAGTCGCACCGTACGCTCTTGACGTCATACCCCATGATGAGCAACACCTGATCGATCAGATGTACGCCCCAGTCGTAGAGCATGCCGCCGCCGTACTTCTTTTCCCCGCGCCAGTCGCTGGGGATCCCGCGGGAACCGTGAATGCGGGACTCGATGTTGAGGACTTCCCCGATTTCCCCGCTGTCGCGGATCTTTTGCATGGCAAGGTAGTCCACATCCCACCGGCGGTTCTGATGCACGGAGAAGATCTTGCCGGCTTTTTTGGAAGCGGCAATCATCCGGTCCAGCGATTCCAGACTTAAGGTAACGGGTTTTTCAGACAATACATGCTTGCCGGCTTGCAAAGCTTTGATTGCGACTTCTTCGTGCTGGTCGTTCGGAATGGCGATGGTGACCATATCGACGCGCGGATCGGCAAGGACGGCTTCCAGCGAATCATAGGCGAAAATGCCGCGCGCTCTTGCCGCTTCGTTGCGTTCCGGCTTGATGTCGTAGACGCCGAGCAGATGAACCACGTCGCTTTCCAGCGCGTGATTGACATGCCATCCGCCCATGCCGCCGAATCCGATGACTACCAAGTTCTTTTTCATAGTATTTTTCCTGCCTTTGCTCTGAAAACTTCGAAAGAGATTATGCCCATGCCATGGTGGTCGGCTTTGCGTCGTGGATCATGACATCCTTTAAGAAGCGAACCGCTTTTTCCAAGCCCTCGTCGATGGTCATAAAGCTGTCCTCGTGCTCGATGGACAGCACTTTGTCATAACCGCACAGACGCAATGCGCTGACAAGATCCTTCCAGTATTGCGCGTCATTGCCGTAGCCGACGGTGCGGAATACCCATGCACGATGCAGTTCGTCGCTGTAATGCTTGGTATCCAGCACGCCGTTTTTGGCAGTGTTGTATTTGTCCACACGGGTATCCTTGGCATGCACATGGTAGATCGCGCCTGCCAGTTCGCGGATCGCCGCGACCGGTTCGATGCCCTGCCAGATGAGGTGGGACGGATCAAAGTTTGCGCCGATGGTTTCTCCGACCGCGCGGCGAAGCTTAAGCAGGGTTTCCGGATTGTATACGCAGAAGCCCGGATGCATTTCCAAGGCGATCTTGGTCACGCCGTGGGCGTTTGCGAACTTCACGGCTTCTTTCCAGTAAGGAATCAGCACTTCGTTCCACTGATAATCCAGAATTGCAAGGTAATCTTCCGGCCATGCGCAGGTTACCCAGTTCGGATACTTTGCGTTCGGCTGATCACCCGGGCAACCGGAGAAGGTGATGATGGTGTCTACGCCGATCTTTTCGGCAAGCAGAACGGTGTTGCGGAAATCCGCTTCAAACTGTGCCGCGATCTCTTTGTTCGGATGCACGCAGTTGCCGTGGGTGGCAAGCGCGGCGACTTCAATGCCGCTGTGCTTGGCAAGGGTTGCCTTGAATGCCGCGAGCTTGTCTGCGTCGGCAAGCAGCTCCTCCGGATTGGCATGCGCTTTTCCGGGATAGCCGCCGGAACCGATCTCGATGGCTTCTACGCCCAGTTCCTCCAAGCGCGTCATTGTCTCATCCAAAGTCTTATATGCGTATAAATTTGCAAGAACGCCTAATTTCATAAAAATGCACCTGTCCTTTCGTCTGATTGGCAAACGCGCCTGCGCTTACCCATTCTTTTTACATCATACACGATTTATGCGAAAAAAGCAAGCGATTTTGAAAAGAATTCTCAAAAAAGCAACAACTTTTTGCCGCTGTCCCTGCGGCTTTCGGGAAAACGCGTTCAGACGCCCCGCAAAATGTCGCCGGGGCGGACTTCGAACGGTACAGGCAGGGAAAAGCGCATCGACGGGTGCGGCACGGCGTCGATGGGCGCGCCGGTTTCGTCATACAGCGCCGTCACAGAGAAGGCTTGCCCGATTTTCCCCGGTGTGAGCAGCTCCACCCGATCTCCGACGCAGAATTTATTCCGCTGCACAAACGCAAAGCAACCATTCGGAACGCACATATCCGCCTGCGGTGCGATGGCGGCGGCAAGGTAGGCTTTTTCACAGAGGTAGCCCGGGACGGTGCAGAAATTGCCTTCCCGCATGGGATCGTCAAAATAGAAGCCGGTTGCGTATTCGCGGTGGCTTACGCTGTCCAGCTCTTTCTGCCATGCCGGATCAAAGACGAAATCTTTGCCCAAAGCGGCGTAGGCGTCCATTGCCATGCGGTAGGTATTGGCGGTAACGGCAACATAATACGCGCTTTTCATACGGCCCTCGATCTTGAAACTGTCGATGCCGCTTTCCATCAGCTCCGGCACATGGGCGATCATGCAGGTATCCTTGCTGCTCAGAATATAAGAACCGCGCGCGTCCTCCTCTAAATACAGCGGCGTCTGCGGGCGCTTTTCTTCCGTGATTCTGCCGGTATAGGTGCCGGTGTAATTCCACCGGCAGGGTTGGGTACATTTGCCGGCATTCGCGTCCCGGTCCGTATAATAATAGGAAAGCAGACACCGCCCGCTGTAAGCCATGCACATGGAACCGTGGATGAATGCCTCCAGTTCCAGCTCCCGCGATACGCCCGCGCGAATGGCGCGGATTTCCGCAAGCGACAGCTCCCGTGCCAGGACCACGCGCTTTGCGCCGAGCTTGTGCCATGCATTGCATGCGGCGACGCTCACGGCGCTTGCCTGTGTGGAAATGTGCAGATCCACCTGCGGCAGAAGCTCTTTTGCCAATGTCAGGACGCCGAGGTCCGCGACAATCAGCGCGTCGGGCGGGCATTCCCGCAGGGATTCCAAATAAGCGCGGAGCGCGTCATATTCCGCCGTGCGCGGCAGGACATTGACGGTCAGGTATACTTTTTTGTTTTGCGCATGGGCGTAGGCAATGGCTTTTTGTAACTGTTCTTCTGTGAAATTATCCGCTGCCGCCCGCATACCGAACGCGGTTCCGGCAAGATATACGGCGTCAGCCCCGTAAAGCAGGGCGGCTTTCAGTTTTTCAAAGTTTCCGGCAGGGGATAATAGTTCTGGCATGGCGATGCTCCTTTGCGGTTTGCTTACCTTAAATATAATAGGGCGATATGATTTATTTTAACACGGGGAGCCCACATCTGTCAAGACGAATCCTTTGATTTTTTTGATTTTGGAGGTGGGAATTGAAAATAGAAAAGAGGAGAATGCTTGTAAGATTGTGAAAAACAACCAAATAGAACCCATATAAAACGGGCTGTGATTGGTAATTTGGGATAAATCCAAAAAACTTTAAAAAAAGTATT
>DLLB01000063.1:0-2017 GCA_002477905.1 Clostridiales bacterium UBA7573
CGCTGTTTCTGTCCGCCGGACAAGGTGGACGGATAGACGTCTGCTTTTTCGGTCAGATTGATCCGTGCAAGCAATTCCATCGCTTTCTTTTTCGCGTCCGCCTTGATCTGTTCGTTCGTCGTCGTTACAGGGAGCAACGGATTCTTTTTCTCCTTTGCACGGAAAAGGTTGCCGATGCGTGTGCAGAAATTTTTCCGTTTGACGGCGCGGAGCTTACATTTGCCGAGGTATACCGGCGCAAGCATAATATTTTCCAGAACCGTTTTATTGGCGAACAGATTGAACGATTGAAACACCATGCCGATATGTTCGCGGTGATGATTGATATTCACCCGCATATCCGCAAGGTCCGTCCCATGAAAATAGATCGAACCGGAGGTGGGATCCTCCATGCAGTTCAGGCATCGCAAAAACGTGGATTTTCCGCTGCCGGACGGTCCGATGATCGCAACTTTTTCGCCCTTGTGCACCACTTCGTCGATCTCGTCCAAGACGACAAGGGAACCGTAATGCTTGGAGAGCTTTTCGGTGCGCAGGAGCACCTCGCCCTGCTCACAGGATTTATCGTTCATTTTTCCGCAGCCTCCTCTCCAAGAGTTTCATGCATCCGGTGATGATCAGCACAATGACGATATACATGAGCGCCATCATCAAATACGGCATCAGATATTCATACCGGACATTTCCGATTTCGTTAAAGGTTTTGTACAGGTCGATGACCGCGACGAAGCTGACCACGGAGGTATCCTTGACCAACGCGATGAATTCATTGCCAAGCGTCGGCAAAATATTTTTCACCGCCTGCGGCACCACGATCTTCATCATCGTCACCGCATAGGAAAGTCCCAGTGCGCGTCCGGCTTCCATCTGTCCGGGATCCACCGCAAGAATCCCCGCGCGCATCATCTCAGAGACATAGGCGCCGCTGTTGAAGCCGAACACCAGAATCGCGGTGAGCAGGGACGAAACTTTTATCCCCATCAAGGGGAACAACACATAATAAGCGATCAAAAGCTGTGCCACAATCGGCGTACCGCGGAAAAATCCGACATACACCCGGCAAATACGGTTGAGCACCCGCGGCAGCCGCTTATACTTCGGCATCACGGCAACCGTGGCGATCAGCGTACCGATCACAATGCCGATCAGCAAACCGAATACCGCGATCAGCATGGTATTTTTCAATCCCTCGCTGATGACGCGCTTCCAGCCGCCCTGCGTGATGAACAGCTCCCAAAACATCTGAAATTTATAACCAAGATTCATAGGTAAAGTCCTTCCTGTGATAGGAAACAACCCCTGCCGGCTTGCTTTGGTCGGCAGGGTTGTTCTGGATGTTGTTTATTTGCCGTTCATTTTGTTGACGACAGCTTTTGCCGGACCGTTGTCTACAATCACAAGGTCCACATTGCCGTTGATCATATCGGTGATGGCAAGCGCGACATACTTGTATGCACACTTCTGGGCTTTCAGTCCGGGGAAGCCGTAGCCGTCCTCATTCACCGTGCCGTCTGCGTTGAATTTATCGCCGACGATGTAAGTCTCACCGGTCGTGCCAGCCTGGCAACCGACTTTTTTGTCTGCGGTAAGCGCGTTCAGAATCGCTTCCACATCCTCTTTGCTCTTGCAGTTGTCAAAGGTGGTATCGTCCGCTTTTACGACCACGACCTGGGAAGCGTTGTAGTAGCTCTCGCTGAACGTCACTTCTTTTTCCCGTGCCGGCGTGACGGTCATACCAGCCATGCCGATATCGCAGATCCCGGTGTTGACAGAGTTGACAATCGCGTCAAAATCAATGTCTTTGATCACCAGCTCTTTGCCGAGCTCCTGTGCCAGATAGTAGGCGATCTCCATGTCGATGCCGGAGAAGTTGCCGTTCTGATCCACCATTTCAAACGGTTCGAAACCGGTGGAGGTCGCCACAATCAGCTGATCCTTGCTTGCGTCCTCTGCCGCGCTCTGGAAAGTGAGCGGCGTGCCGTTGCCGTAGTAGTTGTTGCAGATCTCGTCGAACTTG
>DLLB01000063.1:2062-31026 GCA_002477905.1 Clostridiales bacterium UBA7573
TCTCGTCGAACTTGCCGTTCTCTTTGATCTTTTTCAGGAAGGCGTTGACCTTTGCAAGCAGGTCGGTGTCATTTTTGTTGACTGCGAACGCATATTGTTCTTCGCTTAAGTTGATGTCGATCACTTTCGCGACGTCTTTCGCTTCCCCGCAGGAAGTGAACGCGACACAGCAGATGAGGGTTGCCGCAAGAAGCAGGCAGGCAATCAGTTTTTTCATGATAGATTCCTTTCTTTCCCCGTTGGGGATGTTGTTTTGTTTTGTGATGGCACTATTATAGCGCATAATTATACATTTGTCAAGCGGTTTTTTGTATTTTTTGCAAATTTGGGTAAGTTGTGCAGTTTTACTGTTTCCCGCGTGGTGTATTTGTATACATTTACTGTTTTTCGTGCGTTTTACGGGGTTTTCGGCAGTCTTATTCCGTTTTTCGCAGACTTCCCTGCTGTATTTTATGCATTTATGCATTCTGTTTTTGCATATTCCGCAAGGCATAAAAATACATTTTTATAAGCGAGTACGGCGATACGGCGGAACGCAACGGACAAAAACAAAAAACAAGCTTATGCGTTTGCAAGGGGAGCCTTTTGCAAAAGGCTCCCCTTGCATCCCCGCGAAAACCTTACAGCAAAAAAGAAAAACACACACCATCCGAACGATCAGATGGTGTGTGTTGTTTTCTTTGCCGGGAGGAGCAAATCCGTCCTCTTTTGCCGATGAAGCTTTGGGGGTGGGGGCTTGCCAAAGTCCCCACGGAAAAGCCGTCCCCCTCGCTTATTTCAGGCGATACTTTGTCCCTTGCGGGGTATCCTCCAAGATCACGCCGCGCTCCAGAAGCTCGGCACGGATGCGGTCCGCTTCGGCGTAGTTCTTCGCTTTCTTCGCGGCGGTGCGTGCGTCGATCGCGGCTTGAATCTGCGCGTCAAAATCCGCGTCGGTATCTTCCTTGACAAAACCCATCAAGGTCGTAAGCTCCGTAAACAATGCCTGCGCCGCCTTTGCCATGGCAAGCGACGGCTCCTTTGCCAGCATCGCATGGATGTCGCGAACCAAATCAAACAGCACGGAAATGCCGTTTGCCGTATTGAAATCATCGTCCATCGCTTCAATGAACCGTTCCTTTTGGGCAAGGATCGCCGCAAGCGGCGCTTCTTCTTCCGGTTTCAGCTCGCCGGTCGCATTTTTGCAATAGAACGCCAGACTGTCCGCACAGGTGTACAGCCGTTCCAGCGCGTTCTTTGCCTGCTCGATGATCTCCGCGCTGTAATTGACCGGCGTACGGTAATGCGCAGACAGCAAGAAGAACCGGATGGGGGCATAACCGACTTTCTCCGCAACGTCGCGTACCGTGAAGAAGTTGCCCAGCGATTTTGACATTTTCTTATTGTCGATATTGATGTACCCGTTATGCAGCCAATACCGTACAAACTGCTTGCCGGAAGCCGCCTCAGACTGCGCGATCTCATTTTCATGGTGCGGGAAGGTCAGATCCTGTCCGCCGCAGTGAATGTCGATCTGCTCGCCGAGATACCGCCGCGTCATCGCGCTGCACTCGATGTGCCAGCCGGGGCGTCCCTTGCCCCATGGGCTTTCCCAATACGGCTCGCCCGGTTTATAAGCTTTCCAAAGCGCAAAGTCCAAGGGATTTTCCTTCTGTTCCCCGACTTCGATACGCGCACCGCTCATCAGATCTTCCAGATTCGTATGCGACAGCTTGCCATAGCCGGGGAAGCTGAGCGTGCGGAAATACACGTCGCCGTTTACGGCATAGGCGTGTCCTTTTTCGATCAGCGTCCGGATGAGATCGATGATCTCGTCGATGTTTTCCGTCGCGCGCGGATGCACCGTGGCGGGATGGACGCCCAAGCCTTTCGCATCGGTGAAATATTCCCCGATATACCGCTCCGCGATCGCCGCGACCGTGGTGCCCTCCTCGTTTGCGCGTTTGATCATCTTATCGTCAATATCCGTGAAGTTCTGCACAAACGTCACGGGATAGCCGCGGTATTCCAGATACCGGCGGAGCATATCGAACAGCACGAAACACCGCGCGTTGCCGATATGGAAATAATTATATACGGTCGGACCGCACGCATACATGGTGACATGATGCGGATCCATCGGTTGGAATTCTTCTTTTTCTTTGGTTTGTTCGTTGTAAAATTTCATGGCGTAACTCCGTATCAAAAATTCGGAAAAAAATCCTGTACCTATTATTATACGCATAAAGCGTCGATTTGTAAAGAGCAAAACGGGAATTTTCCAAAAAAGCCGCGCATTCTTTTTGGAAAAACGAAAAAAGGAAAGAAAAAAGCGGTTTTGCGAAAAATTGTTATTGACATTCCGGCATTTTCGGTATAGAATATGAGTAGTACAGAAAACGGAGGATACACAAAATGGCAGAAGAATTCAATCAGGACGATATTTACACCCTCACCGACGAGGACGGCGTAGAATCCGAGTTCGGACTTCTCGATTCGGTCGAAGTCGAGGGAATCGCATACTTTGCCATGGTTCCGATGACCAAAGACGCAGACGGCAACTACGATGTGGAAGGCGAAGAATACGTCATCCTGAAACAAACCAAAGACGAAAACGGCGACGACATCCTGCTTTCGGTAGACGATGACGACGAATGCGACCGCATTGCCGACCTGTTTGAAGATCGGATGTTCGGCGAAGTCGATCACGACGCGGAATAATCCGGCAAACAGCAGAACCTCATCCCGTCAGATAAAAACCGGGGAATTTTCCCCGCGCATTCTCCTGCGGAGTGCGTGATATTTTTGTTGTGAAACCCTCACATCGATCAAAGGAGTCCGGACTTCCGTGCGGGGATGCAGACCTCCCGCCACACGGCGGAAGCTGGGAGCGCAAACAAACGGAGAGGACACCGCCTTGCACAAGCAGGGTTCGTTTACACAAAGATACACGGCTTTGCGGGAGCTTTTTTGCGGAAAGGAAACGAAAAGTGGAAGAAACGGCACAGCTTTATCAGCTGTTTACCCAAATGACGATGGCGCAGTTAGAAGACGCGCTGCTGTCCTGCCGTGCGCGGGAGGAAAAAGCGTTCTACCGCGCTCTGCTCAATCTGAAGCTCCAGATCGAGCAGGAACGCGTCATCGACGAGGTGCTGTTATGAAACCGGTCTACACCATCTTTGCCGGCATCAACGGCGCCGGAAAGACAACCTTATATAATGTACTCAAAGCCGAACAGTCGCTTGGCGAACGCATTAACATCGACGAAATGGTGCACGAGGTCGGCGACTGGCGGGACAACTTCTTACAAATCAAAACTTCCGTGGACGCGCTGCGCAAAATGAATGTGTTTTTAGAGCAGGGCGTTTCCTTTCATCAGGAAACGACGCTGCCGACCAAGCCCGTTTTGCGGCAGATCGCCCACGCCAAAAAAGCCGGGTACACCGTCCGGCTCTATTTTGTCGGCATCGCAGATGTGGAGCTTGCGCTCTCCCGAATCCAAAAGCGGGTGGACGCGGGCGGACACGGTGTGGAGGAAAAGCTGGTGCGCAAACGCTTTGAAAAACTTTCGGAGGCATTGCGCACGGTCATTCCGCTTTGCGACGCCGTTGTATGCTATGACAACACGGAGCGGTTCCGGCAGCTCGCGGTCATCCGCGACAAGATCATGCTGGACTGCGACACCGATCTGCCGGCATGGTTTGCCGAGGTATTCTGACTTCCCCGTACAGCAGAAACATCAAACGCAAGGGCAAGCGCCCGTCCCAACAGACGACGGTATCGGAGGAAAGTTTCAAAACTTACATACTATCATGAATGCTGCAAAGCAAAAACGTGCGGAAATGAACCTGTGCGAAGGCTCCATTCCCAAGAAAATGATCCTGTTTGCGTTGCCGCTGATGGCAACCAACGTCCTGCAACTGTTGTTCAACGCCGCGGACATTGCGGTGCTTGGACAATTTGTCGGAGACGACGCTGTGGCGGCGGTCGGCGCAACCGGATCGCTGGTCAGTATGATCGTCAGCCTGTTTATCGGGTTTTCGCTCGGCGCAAACGTGCTGGTCGCGCGATTGGTCGGACAGCACAACCGGGAACGTGCGGCAGACGCGGTCGGCACCTGCGTGTGCATCAGTCTGATTTTCGGCGTCGTGCTTGCCGGCATCGGCTTTTTCTGTGCCCGCCGGTTTTTGATCTGGATGGACTGCGATCCGGACGTTCTGGACATGGCGGCAACCTACATGCGCGTCTACTTCCTCGGCATGCCGATCATCATGCTGTATAACTTCTGCGCATCCATCATGCGCGCAGTGGGCGACACGATGCGGCCGTTGCTGTTTCTCGTTATCGGCGGCGTAGTGAACGTCGGACTGAACATCTTCTTTGTCACCGTAGTCAAGCTGGATGTGGAGGGGGTGGCGATTGCCACCGTCGTTTCGCAGGCAATTTCCGTTGTGCTTGCCTTGATTACGCTTACCCGTGCGGACGGCTATTCCAAATTGCATTGGAAGAAGATCCGCATTCATCCGGAGGAATTCGGCTGGATCATCCGCATCGGACTTCCCGCCGGCATTCAGTCCAGTCTGTTCTCCTTCTCCAACGTGATTATTCAATCCACCATCAATTCCTTCGGCAAGGTCGTCATGGCGGGCAACGCCGCCTCCGGACAGATCGAAGGCTTCGCTTATCAGGCAATGAACTCCGTTGCGCTTGCCAATATGTCGTTTGTCAGTCAGAACCTCGGCGCCGGCAATCTCAACCGCGTGCGCAAATCTTTCCTTTCGGCAATCGTCATCACGCTCTTTGCCGGGATCCTCGTCAGCGGAAGCGTGATCCTGCTGCGCAAGCCGCTGTGCGGAATCTTAATCAGCGATCCGGTCGCGTTGGATGCCGCTTATCTGCGGTTACTGATTATAGAAGGCACCCATGTGCTCTGCGGCTTCATGGACGCGCTCAGCTACGGTCTGCGCGGATTGGGCAAATCCACGACCGCCATGGTCGTTTGCCTGTGCGGAAGCTGCCTGCTCCGGATCGTGTGGATCAACACCATCTTCCGGCTGAATCCCACGCCGCCGATGCTGTATGTGGTCTACCCCATCTCATGGGCAGTGACGGCGCTGACGTTCGTACCGATCGTGCATATCGTCTTAAAGCGCATTGCACAGCATCTCGGCGATCCGAACGCGGAAAAGACAGTGCCGCAAGCCACCTGACCGCTTGGGTAGCCGGAAGGAATCGCCGGTGCAGAAGCGAATCACAGCGGCAAATAAAGGCAAATAAAAAGGTAAAGATTTTGTGAATTTCCGAAAAAACCGCGGAAAATTTTCACAAACCCCTTTACAAACCCGAAAAAATGTGGTATACTCTATCAGTATCTGCGGCAGGAAAACGCCGCGTCATCGCAGACTCGGTTTTTGGCTCTCACCGACCGGAACGGAAGTCTGACGAAATATTTCTATGAGGTGAAACACCATGTTACAGAAAGAAGAAAAACAGCAGATCATCGACCAATACAAGACGCATGAGGGAGACACCGGTTCGCCTGAGGTGCAAATCGCCATCCTCACCACCCGCATCAACGCCCTCACCGAGCACTTAAAGCACAACGACAAAGATCATCACAGCCGTCGCGGACTGCTGAAAATGGTCGGTCACAGAAGAAACCTCCTCGGCTACCTGCAGAAGGTGGACATCGAGCGGTATCGTGCGATCATCGAGAAACTGAATCTGAGAAAGTAAAATACTTAGGGCGGGGTTGCATGGCTCCGCCCTATGTTGCTGTCATAGAACAGTGTGTGTGAAACGGAGGAAAAGAAAGAAAGATGTTTGAGAATTACAAAGTATTCCGCTATGAGCTTGCCGGCAGACCGCTCGTGATCGAGACAGGGAAAATGGCAGGACTTGCAAACGGCTCCTGCCTCGTCCGCTACGGCGAGACTGCCGTGCTTGCAACCGCAACCGCAAGCGAACGCCCCAGAGACGGCATTGATTTTCTGCCGCTGTCCGTAGATTTCGACGCCCGGCTGTACGCCGTTGGCAGAATCCCCGGCAGCTTCAACAAACGCGAGGGCAGACCGACCGATAAATCCATCCTCACCTCCCGTGTGATCGACCGCCCGATCCGTCCCCTTTTCCCGAAAGATCTGCGCAATGACGTCGCCATCAATCTGATGGTCATGTCCGTCGATTTGGATTGCAGTCCGGAGATCACCGCCATGATCGGCGCTTCCATCGCGCTGTCCATCTCGGATATTCCGTGGAACGGACCGATCGCCGGCGTATTCGTCGGGCTGGTGGATGGCAAACCGGTCATCAACCCCACCGCCGCACAGCGCGCGGTGAGCGACTTGGAACTGACCGTTGCGGGCAGTCACAAGAAAGTGGTCATGATCGAAGCCGGCGCGAAAGAAGTGGCAGACGATGTGATGTTTGACGCCATCATGCTCGCGCATGAAGAAATCAAGAAGCTCTGCGATTTCATCGACGGAATCGTGGCAGAGATCGGCAAAGAGAAATTCACCTACACCTCCGGCAACCCCGATCCCGCCATCTACGACGAGATCAAGGCTTTCTGCCTCGACGAAGTGAAGGTTGCACTGGACACCGACGACAAGAACGTCCGTGACGCGCGGATGGCAGTCATCACCGAAAAAGTCTATCAGCAGTTTGACGAGAAATATCCGGATTCCCACGCACTGTTCGGGGAGATCCTGTACAAGATTCAGAAATACGTCGTGCGCAAGTGGCTTTTGGAAGAAGGCAAGCGCGTAGACGGCAGACGTATGGATCAGATCCGTCCGCTTGCGGCGGAAGTGGATCTGCTCCCCCGTGTACACGGAAGCGGCATGTTCACCCGTGGACAGACACAGGTTCTTACCACCTGCACGCTCGCGCCGCTGAGCGAAGTACAGCTTTTGGACGACATTGACGAGCAGACGTCCAAGCGCTATATGCATCATTACAACATGCCCGGTTTTTCCACCGGCGAAGCCAAACCCTCCCGTAGCCCCGGACGGCGGGAGATCGGACACGGTGCGCTCGCAGAACGTTCGCTTCTGCCGGTGCTTCCCCCCGAAGAAGAATTCCCGTATGCCATCCGTTGCGTTTCCGAGGTCATTTCCTCCAACGGTTCTACCTCGCAGGCTTCCGTCTGCGGCTCCACGCTGGCTTTGATGAGCGCAGGCGTGCCGATCAAAGCGCCGGTTGCCGGCATCTCCTGCGGTCTGATTACCGCAGAGGACGGCAGTTTCCGCACGATGATCGATATTCAGGGCTTGGAAGATTTCTACGGCGATATGGACTTCAAGGTTGCCGGCACACACAAGGGCATCACCTCGATTCAGATGGATCTGAAGATCGACGGTCTGACGCCGGAGATCATTAAGGAAGCTTTCGCCGTCACCCATAAGGGACGCGACTATATCATCGACGAGATCCTGCTCAAAGCCATCCCCGCACCGCGGGAGGACGTTTCGCCCTACGCGCCCAAGATGATTACCATGAAGATCCATCCGGATAAGATCCGCGAAGTCATCGGCAGCGGCGGAAAGGTCATTCAGAAGATCGTGGCAGATACCGGCGCGAAGATCGACATTGAGGACGACGGTACCGTTTATATTGCGGCAGTCAACCGCGACAGCGCGGAAATGGCGCAGAAGATCATTGCCGACATCGTGTTTGAGCCGGAGGTCGGCGCAATTTACAGCGGCAAAGTCACACGCGTGATCGAGATCGGCGCATTTGTAGAATTTGCGCCCGGCAAAGAAGGCATGGTACACATCAAGGATCTGGACACCAAGTATGTGGAGAAGGTCGAGGATGTGGTAAACGTCGGCGATACCATTGTGGTGAAATACCTTGGCGTAGATGCCAAGGGCAGATTCAATCTCTCCCGCAAAGCCGCCATGGCTGGCGCGGAAGATGCCGACAAGAGCGAGAAACCGGAAAAAACCGAGAAACCGCACCGTCCGTTCCGCAAACCCCGCGATTGATCCCGCAGGGAAAACAAAAGCAACAACAGATGAAAAAAGAGGATCGCCGGTTTCGGCATCCTCTTTTGTACAATCTCCGTTTAATTTCCGATTTTAAGAGAGGGTATTTTTATGACCAAGCAGGAAATTTTTGCACAGTTCGGTCTTTCTGACGCGGTGGAAATTCTGCCGTTTGGGGAAGGACACATCAACGACACATTCTTAGTCACTGCCGCGGACGGGAAGCAATACGTTTTACAGCGGATCAATCACGTCGTATTCCCACATCCGGAAGAAGTGATGGAAAATATCTTTGCCGTCACGCATCACATCCGCAAGAAAATCACAGCGGAAGGCGGCGATCCCACCCGCCAGACGCTGCACTACCGCAAGACCAAGGACGGTGCGCTCTGCTATTTTGACGGCGAGAGCTATTTTCGCGTATACGACTTTATCGACCATGCCAAAACCTATCAGACCGTGGAATCTCCGGAACTTTTGCGCGACGCGGCAATGGCATTCGGATTGTTCCAGAAGCGACTGGCAGATTTTCCGGCAGACAAACTGCACGAAGTGATTCCGAATTTCCACCACACGCCAACGCGCTTTGCCGCATTTCAAGAAGCCGTGCGGCAGGATGTGTGCGGCAGAGCCAAGGATGTGCAGACGGAAATTGCATTTGCGCTTGCGCGGGAAGCCGACACGCATGTGGTCACCGACGCCATCCGTGACGGGCTTGTGCCATTGCGCGTCACGCACAACGACACAAAGCTCAACAATATTTTATTTGATGAAACCTCCGGCAAAGCCTGCTGTGTCATTGATCTGGACACCGTGATGCCCGGTTCGCTGTTGTACGACTACGGCGATGCCCTCCGGTTCGGCGCGTCCAGCGCGGCAGAGGACGAACCGGATCTGCGCAAAGTATTCTTCCGTCTGGACTGTTTTTCCGCTTATACAGAGGGATTTCTCTCCAGCATGGGAGATACCCTCACCAAAAAGGAAAAGGAGCTGTTACCCCATTCTGTGAAACTTCTGACCTTTGAATGCGGGATCCGCTTCCTGACCGATTACTTAAACGGCGACACCTACTTCAAAATTCACCGCCCCAACCACAATCTCGACCGTTGCCGTACCCAGTTCGCCCTCGTCGCGGATATGGAACGGAAAATGGCGCAGATGGAACAGATTCGCGATAACGCGTAAGGGGCACGGCTTAAGGGATACGGCTTTTTTGTGGGGACTTTTGAAAAAGTCCCCACAACCCCCAAAACTTTACGGGCAAAAGGGGGCAGGCTTGTTTTTCCCGTCTGAGAAAAAGACACACACGATCCGAAAATCAGATCGTGTGTGTCTTTTTGCGATAAAGTTTTCGCGGGGGTGCAAGGGGAGCCTTTTGCAAAAGGCTTCCCTTGCAAAGACATGGGATTTTCACCACGGAGCGGAAACGTTATGATAATCCTTTCCGTAGAAGGGAACCTGTTTGAAATCGCCGGGGTTATGCCGGATGAGATAGTCCATGTAAGATTCCACCACACGCGCGGTCATGATATACCCCGCGGGCGAAAGGTGTCCGCCCAGATAATACTTCGCCTTGAAATCCGCGTCATACACGGGCGCATAAGCGGCAAGGTCGATCACATAGGTAGAATCAAAAAACGCCGCCATATCATGCAAAAGCTTTGCGTGCGCGTCAATGATCTCATCATTCACACCGTCATGCGGCATCGTCATCAAGAAAAATTTCGCCTTCGGCTGAATGGTTTTGAGCCGCTGAATGATCTGCGCGTAGTAGCCGGCAAAATTCTTGGAATTTTTCGTATAATCCTCTGCGCAAATATCGGAAACCGAACCGGGATCTTTCACCTTGGCGCAAATGAGGTCGTTTACGCCGAGCGCGATGATGTACGCCTGGCACGCAAATTCGGGATTCCAGTAGTCGTTCTCATCCGCAAAGACTTCCATATACCATTTTGCGCTCATACCGCCACGGGAGAAATTATAGACCTTACAGCCCACGTCCCGCGCAAGGTACTGTCCCCACGAATATTCAAACATATCGTGAAAGCCGCGGGTGCCGTCCTCCGCCATGGATTCAAATTCGCCGGAGGACAGGCTGTCCCCCACGCATCCGATCGTGCGGAAAATGCCGCAGAATCCGCCGTCCGTCACGATCCGATCCAGCGGGCGCTCTGTTTTGGGCGCAGAAAAATATTCCTCAAAATTCATATGTTCTTCCTTTCCGGCGCGCCTTGGCACGCTCTGTGCTCATTGTAGCAAATCCCGCCGGATTTGTCAATGCAATCGAAAATTTTTCACGATTTTTGTGGAAATTTTGAAAAACCTCTTGACGGAATCGGTTCTATCCTGTATAATGAGAATAATATCTTAGGATATCCTTGTATTTTCAGAACCAAAGGAGGTAATGTGTAACCATGGACGCAGACTGTAGCGATACCGGAAACTGTCCGAATTCTGTCCTTTCCTATCTTCCCGACAAACGAGTGGTTTTATAAGCATATGCCGCGCTGCCGTGAGAATGCTCACCGCAGGGGGGATATGCTTTTTTGTGTTTTTATACCGCTCATTTTACAGAAGAATCCCCGTATTTGGGGAAAGAAAGGAATTTCAGAATGTCAACCCATATCTTAGTTATCGTGATTTGCCTTGCGTTTTCCGCCTATTTTTCCGCGACGGAAACCGCATTTTCATCCTTCAATAAAACCAAAATGAAAGCCATGGCGGAAAACGGCGACGGCGCGGCTTCCCTTGTCTGCAAGCTGTCCGAGCGCTATGACAAGTTGCTTTCCACCATTCTCGTCGGCAACAACGTCGTCAACATCCTGCTTGCCACGATGTCCACCCTGTTGTTCGTCGATGTCATCAAGGCGCCGAACGGCGCCACCATCTCCACTGCCGTGTCTACGGTCGTCGTGCTGATCTTCGGAGAGATCACCCCGAAAAGCATCGCCAAGGACAGCGCGGAAAAGATCGCAAAGTTATCCGCACCGCTTCTGAAGATTCTGATTGTGCTCTTAACACCGATCAATTTTCTGTTTTCCATGTGGAAAAAACTGCTCACCAAGATCTTCCGCCTGAAAGCCGACACCAAGATGTCGCAGGAAGAACTGCTGATGTTGGTGGAGGAAGTGCAGGAAAACGGCAGTATTGACGCCAAAGAAGGCGATCTATTGCGCAACGCCATTGAATTCACCGACCGCGAAGCGGAGGATATTCTCACCCACCGCATGGATCTGGAAGCGGTGCCGATCACCGCGACCAAAGAGGAGATCGCCAAAGTATTTGAGGAATCCAAATTCTCACGGATTCTGGTCTACGAGGACAGCATTGACAACATTGTGGGACAAATCCACCAAAAAGATTTCTACACCGGCAGCGGTATTACGCCAAAGCCGATCTCGGAGATCATGACCGACGTGGTATTTGTGCCGAAAAATGAAAAAATCAGTGCGCTTTTGCAGGAATTGCAAAAAGAAAAAACGCACATTGCCGTTGTGGTAGACGAACACGGCGGAACCTACGGAATTGTCACCATCGAGGACATCTTAGAGGAACTGGTCGGCGAGATTTGGGACGAACACGAGGAAAAAAGCGAGGAAATCACGCAGACCGCGCCGGATACTTTCCTGGTGGACGGTTCCATGGCCATGTCCGATTTCTGCGATCATTTTGACATCAAGACCGATTCTGAGATGGTTTTGCTCAGCGGTTGGGTGATGGAACAGTTGGGCGAAGTGCCGGACAGCGGCGCGGCGTTTACTTACGAAAATCTGGAGATCACCGTCACCAAGGTGGAAAATTGCCGCATTTTGCAGATTCAGGTTCACCGTCTCCCCGCGCCGGTGGAAGAAGCCGACGAGGAAGCAGAATCCTGAATACCCGTTCGATCACGGGCCTGTCGTTTGACAGGCTCGTTTTTTATCCTGTTTTATACGCCTTTTATACGCCGCTTACAGGATAGCAGGCGCGGTGCTTGGCGGTTTTCGTCCACGGAAGCGGAAACGGATTTTTCCCATCGACAATTCCTGTCCGTATATCGCGTGCCGAAAATCGGCGCAAGCCGATGTTTCGCATAAAAAAACAAGACGCTTTCGGGGGAGAAAGCGTCTTGTTTGTGTTCGTTTGTAGAAAGACAGCAGAAACAGAACTTACTGTCCCTGTCTCATCTCAGCAAAGCACTTGCTGCAATAAACAGGTCTGTCATTGGAAGGCTGGAACGGAACCTTTGCTTCGCCGCCGCAGTTTGCGCAAACGGTGGTGAACAGTTCTTTCTGTACCTTTCCTGCATTCTTGCGCGCGTCGCGGCAATTCTTGCATCTCTGCGGCTCATTCTGGAAGCCTTTCTCTGCATAGAATTCCTGTTCACCTGCGGTGAAAACGAATTCTGCGCCGCATTCTTTGCACTTCAGAGTCTTGTCTTCGAACATGTGGTGTTACCTCGCTTTGTATAAAAATAGGTTATTGTTTTTGCCCCAGACGGACTCAAACCGTCACCTTTGGAAACCAACGCTCTGCTTAAGCTATTCGGGCATATGAAAACGAAAATCAGAACTCCCAGCCAACAACTTGATTTTAGATTTCAGCCTACACAAAGCATTGTCCACGGACTTTGCGGATTTTCCCAAAGCGAGTGCGATCCGGCGTGGTTTTTCACCTTGCAGATAGAATTGAAATACTTTCATTTCATAGGGAGAGAGAACAGGCTCCAGTTGGGTAAGCAACTGGTTGATACGCTCGGCAGCAATCACATGTGCCAGCGGATCGGGCGCAGTGGCAACGCGTGCGACTTTGTACGGCGAATTTCCGTTTTTTACAACGTCAAGCTGTACCGTCTGCAATTTACTGCGCTTGCGTAAATAAGAGATTAAACGATTGCGGATCAGGATCTTCGCATACAGACCGAACGTCACTTCCTGTTGCTCGCAACGATACGTCCGGACCGCTTGGATAAATGCGATCTCCGCTTCCTGCAACCAATCCTCCGTGTGCGGATCCTTGGCTTTCTGCGCATAAAAAGAAGCCAGTTTCTGCATCAAGGGACGATAGGCATTTTCCAAGGTGACAAAAGCGGAATCGTCTCTTGCGGCAACCGCCTTCAATAAGCGGATCGTCTCCGCATTTTCCGCCTGTGGCATAGCCACCTCCGTACTTTTGTACCCAAATCCTGCGTTTTGGCAGGAGAACCTCTTGCCAATACCTATTATACCATGTTTTTTCAGAATGTCAATAGCTTTTTTCACAAAATCGGTCGCAAAAAATGACACTTCCCGAAAATTGCACGAGAGAATGGTGTCATTTTTCGTGATTTTCACAACGGTTTATGGCGTTTTCCTGTATTATTGTAAAAAAACTATAAAAAATTTCGTGAAAAATGACGAATCAATCAATCAGATAATTCACCTCACCGGAAAGAATCGCCAAGATGCCGCGATAGATCACTTCCGGTCGGTCGTTGAAATTATATTTCATCAGACTCAGCAACTGCGGCGTATCCACATGCAGGGAAAGCTCCATTGCGGTACGCCCTTCCTCGGTGATAGAACAATGAAACTGGTAGGTACCGTCTCCAAGATCCTCCGACGAGCAGGAGACTTTGGAGCCGCGTTTGCGGAAAGACAGCAGGCGCATTGCGCTTTTCAGACTTTTCTCCCGGATGGTGACCAAGAGCTTGCTTTGCAGGTTTTCCGCCACCCGGATCCCTTGTTCGGTAATGCGATACAGACAGGTACCGTCCTTCGTCTCCTCCGCGATATTACCGGTTTCCAAAAGCTCCGCGAAGCACTCTGCAAAGTCAAAATACCCCACCACACCGTCCTGCACCACAATATCGTTCACGGTGGAAAAATCCAAGGGGTAATGCACATGCCACAGCAGGTATAAAATGAAAATCTTAATGTCGTTCTTGTCTTTGAGCGGTGCTTGCATGCGGGATCCCTCCTGTTCTTTGGATTTACATGACCGTCGTGGTCGGGGAAGTGGCATAAGGGCAAAAAGCGGACGGGGAAACCCAGTCCGCTTGCGGCTACACGCCGCGTGAAAGGTGTCAGAAGCTCAGTTTTCCTGCGTTTCCAGATACTTTTCGTAATTCTTCAGTTTCATATCGGTCAGCACATAGTAACCGTAGAAATCAAAGGTGACCTTGCTGATCTCCGAGCTGATCAATACCGCGTCCTGATAAACGAACACCGGCATGGCGGGCATATCCGCAATCAGCTGTTCCTCTGCCGTGTGCAGGATCAGCGCGCGTGCTTTGGCATCCTGTTCCGCAAAAGCGGTTGCGATCAGTTTGTCGTATTTTTCGCTTCTGTATCCGCTTAAATGCGCGCCGTCATAGGCTGCGCCGAGGGTAATGTCAGAAACGGCGGTGCCGCTGAAATCGGTCGCATAGGCGGCAAGCGCGGAGAAAGCGTCCGGCGCCATCAGGGTGCTATCCACTGCGATCACATCAAAATTGCCGGCATACAGATCGTTGCGGAAGTTATCTTTATAGAAATCGTAGTCCGTCTTGTTCTCGATACCGATCGTTTCGCCCGCTTCGTTCTTGATCTCACTGCCGGAGGGCAAACGGGTATAACTGACCGTCTGCACCGTTACGTTGAAGCCAAGTCCCAAGCCGTTCCACGTCTCGGCAATCATCTCTGCCACGGCGCGATCAATCTCACCGGAGCGGATCTTGATGGTGAACGTCAGATCCTCTTTTTGAATCGTTCCCGCGTCCAACAAAGACTGAATCATCTGCTTTGCGGCAGCGGCATCCGCGTCCTTCAAAAGACCTTGCGTTGCGTTTCCCCGGAAGTCCGTTTTGCGTACGGAATCAAATGCGCCTGCCGGCACAAATCCCTCCGCCGCTTTTGCGAACACCAGCTTCTGCGCGATCGCGTTGCGGTCGATTGCGAGCGAGAGCGCATTGCGGAACTCTACGCTGTCAAACGGCGCCTTATTCGTATTGAAATAATAGGTGTGCGTGGTGAGCGTATCCTGGATCACTGCATCCTCTTTATACTTTTCCCGCTGTGCCAGTGCGATATAGCCCACATAGAAGATACTGCCTTCGTCAAAGAGCGCAAGCTGTTCTTCCGCAGTTTTGCCCATGTTGATTTCGATGGTTTTCGGTCTGACGTATTTGTCCAGAGAATCGCGCGCGTCGTTACGCATATAGAAACGGTTACGTTCCAGAACCAGGGATTCCCCGACCTTATAGGAACGAACCGTAAACGGTCCGACCGTGTTGAGCAACGTCGGGTTACTTGCCCATTCGGTATGCAGGACGTTATCCTCATAGATCGGAGACAGTGCCAAGCTTGCGCAGTTGGCAAGGAAGCGGTCATAATCGATGGTATGGTCAAATTCCACACGCAGGATCTTGGAGGAGATGGCGTACACGCCAACCTGCCATTTGGAATCGATTTCTCCGTTGCTGTATGCCTTGGCATTGTGAATATCAAACAGCAGAGAAGCCGCATCACTGGTGAACTGCGGATCCAACAATCTCAGCCATGCATACACAAAATCCGACGCCGTCAGCGTGGTGCCGTTGCTCCATGCCGTGGATTTCAAGGTGAACTCGATCGCGTGCTCACCGGTTTCCGCGTCGTCGAAAATCTCCCATTCCTCTGCCAATTCGCCGACGATCTTGCCGTTCGGCTTGACATAGGTGAGCGAACGGAACAGCAGGCTTAACACCTGCATGGTCGCTTCGTCATTGTAAGCATATGCCGGATCAAAATTATAAATCGGCGTGGTCAAATAAGCGGGAATTACCGCGCCGGTAGGCGTGTCATCCTCTTCGTCTCCACAGCTGACCGCAAACGGTACGACCGTGAACACCATCAATACGCACAAAATCAGCGCGAGTGCTTTCTTCATGGAATCTTCCTCCTAAAATCTTTTACAATCAACGGGGGGTACCCGTAACAGATGGATCGAATCATCATTTATTATAGCATGATTCTGTGACAAATTCAACATTTCTTGAAAAGAAATCCGTTTTTTTTCGGAATTTGTAGAACTGCACAATTTTTCAAAGCAGTTTTTATCCATTCTGCCTGTGTTTTTTGTAAAAAAACGGGTATCCTTTTGGTAATCATTTTCCACAAGCAGGAGGTAAGTATGGAAGGATCGGCATATATCCGCACAGACCTTGCGTCGGAGTGCGTTACAGCCGCCGTGCGGCAAGGAATCCGCGTCACCGAACAGGAGCATGGAGAAGTGCGGCTGACGCGCACAGAGATTCTGACGGAGGAGGGGGAAAAAGCTGCCGGAAAGCCGCGCGGCACCTATGTGATGTTACAAGTCGGCAAGCTGTGGCTCGCGTCGGAGGAAGTGGTGCAGAGCGTCACCGCGATGTTACAGGCACAGATCTCGGAATTCAGTGAGCGGCTCGCGCCGCACGCGCAAAATGTATTGGTTGCCGGGCTTGGCAACCGGCAGATCACGCCGGACGCGCTTGGACCGCTTGCCACAGAAGCACTGACGGTCACCCGCCATGTCAAAGCGGAAGCACCGCAGCTATATGAGGCGCTCGGCAGTCTTGCCCTGTCCGCCATCGCGCCCGGTGTGACAGGGCAAACGGGAATTGAAACGGCGGAACTGTTAAAAGGTGTGGTTGCACATGTCAAGCCGGATCTTCTGATCGCAATCGACGCGCTTGCCGCGCGTTCCGCCGAGCGGCTTGCCACTTCCATTCAGCTCAGCGACAGCGGCATCGCGCCGGGCTCCGGTGTAGGCAATCGCCGGAATGTGCTGTCGCGGGAAACGCTCGGCGTACCGGTTTTGGTGATCGGCGTCCCGACCGTGGTAGATTCGTCTACGCTGATCTTTGATGTGCTCTCGCAGGCGGGAATCGACGATCCGGTGGAGCCGCTCCGCGCGATTCTGGAGAACGGACGCAGCTTTTTTGTTTCCTTAAAGGAGAGCGACGAAGCCGTGCGGGTACTGGCGCAAACCATCGCCACAGCCATCAACCGCGCGTATCTGAATGTGTGAAGCGGTTTTTATGGGAGAACCTTTCTATGGGAACTTTTTTGAAAAAAGTTTCCCCGGACTCCCCCAAAAAACTTTACGAAAAAGTACCCTTGTGCATGCGTACTTGGTCTTTTTCCAAAAGTTCCGCGGACGACAAGGGGAGCCATTGCAAAGGCTCCCCTGATTCTTTTTCCGGTCAGCTACGCCCTTTTGCACTTTTGGCAAGGGCGGCGCCGATTGCGGGACCGAATTCAGACATATTCGGAATCTGAAAATTCACATGGAACATTTCATTGAGCGCCGCGAAGGTGGTTTTCGCCTGCGGCACGGTGGAGAGGTTGCCCGTCAGCACCAAATCCTTGACTTTGCAACCGCGGGCAGCGAAAATCGAAACCATTGCGATGGTTTCAAACACCATATTCAAAATGCCGAGCGCAATATCTGCCTGCGACGCAATGTCGCTGAGCTTCCCGAAATTGGAGGCGGTCATGATTTCCGGCAATTCCGGAATGATGCCTTTGCTGGTGATGTCTTTCAAGCGCAGATCCACCAAATCCAAATTTCCCTGCGCGGCAAGTCCGACGATGTGCGTGATGTCGTCGAGTCCGAGCAAACGCTTGGACAGCCCCATCACCGTGCCGCCGCCAACGCCCGTGCCGCCGAGATACGTCATATGCTCCCCTTTTTTGGCGTGTACCAACGCCGTACCGGTGCCCATGCTGACCACAATCGCTTCCTGCATACCGGACAGGTACAGACCGCCTCTGCCAATACACTCAAATTCCGGCAGACTGTCGCACGGCAAGCCGTACAACGGATTTTTCACAAATGTGGAGCCGACGCCGGTCATCATCACGCGGGTGATGTCGGAGAGATTCAGCCCGTTTTGCGCAGTAAACTTACCAAACGCACCGTAAACCGACGTAATCTGATCCGCCGCGCGGACCAACATGGGTTCGATCAGCGTTCCGTTTTCCGTAAATCCGACAATTTTCGTTGTGCTTCCGCCTACATCAATGCCGATGACTGTTTTCATGTCGATGTTCCCTTTCGTTTCCCGTATTCCGCGATCCTACGTTTCTATGGTGTCCCTTTTTACGCTGCGATGTCACAAAAACCAAAAAGGAGATACCGTGGGCATCCCCTTTCCGAAAAAGATTCTTCGTTTTCTTCTGTCAAACATCGTGCAGACAGACCGCCAAGGCGCACAAACCAAGAGCAACCGCAATTCGCTTTTGCCCAGATTGTGGATGGGGATCGTTCCCCGCCATTGCCGCTGACCGTGCAACTGCCTTATCACTGCCTTATCACTGCGCATTTGCACATTGCCAAAGCATGGTGCGGTCACAGCCGTACACCGCAAAAATCCTGCGCCGCATACAGCCGCGACAGTATCCTCGCACTGCAAAGCCTGCACGCAACCGTGTCTTACAGTCCTTCCGATTCCGCTCTCATTCCCATCCCGCAATGCGCACATGCTGTGCAAGCGTGCCAAACAGGGAACGGAAGTCGGTTACAAAATGGTCCGCGTCGGGGAAAGAGAACCGGAATGCTCCGGCTCCCCCCGAAACGCGTACGTTTCTGTAACATAGAAAGGAGAAAACTATGAAACGTAATGAAACTTAATAATCTCCGCCGGTGTAATCGCCGTCGTCGCCTTTGCCTTCCTCATGAGAGCCGCCGCCTTCGCCCGGAACTACTTCACTCGGTGCTTTGTCAAAGTTGAGGTTCGGGTTGAACGCGCCCTTCCACTCGTAGCAGAAGCCGGTCTTGTTGACGCGGATATACAGTTCCATTGCCGGAGCGCCTTCTTCTGCGTCCGCTTTGCGCGTCCATGCATCTGCGTAACCAGCCTGGTTGCCGACGTATGCACGGGTGTACAGACCGTCTGCATCAGAGTCCATGACATAGTAGTTGGAACCGTCTGCAAAGGTGTTTGCAGTGAGCATCTTTTCGATGGTAGCCGCATCCGTGAGTCCCAAGAACTTCACAACAACGGACTGCTTATTTGCGCCCTTCGTGCTGGAGAATGCATACACACCAAAGGTGTTGCCTTCCACAGTGTAAACTGCGGAGGTATCCGCAAGATCCAACAGGATTGCGCACGGAGCCGCATATGCACCGAGGTCATTGCCGCCGGTCGTGAAAATGGTCATGAGCGCGCCGTCTACATCAACTGCGAATTCGTTGTTCCGAATGACCGCATTGGTCTTTGCAACGATCGCATACAGATGCCACTCTGCATTCACGCCTTCTTTGAACATACCGGTGTGCACGATCTTCAATCCTTCGATCGTAACCACTGCGCCGGGTGCATTGATGGTAAAGTTGCCGTATACGATCGGCTTGGTGCCGTCCGCTTTTGCAACGCCAATCAGCTTCAGACCAGCTGTGATGACATACTGCTCATAGCCGGTGGTATCTGCGACAACAGACACCGTATCGACATTCAACTCGATTGCCTTTGCAATCGCATCCTTCAGGGAAGCGAACGCATAAGTCTTGCCATCCAGCACGAAAGATGCGACATAAGCGTCTGCATCCACATTGCCGTCGTGGATCAAGCCCTTTTCACTGGTTGCGGGGAATTGGGTTTCGGTATTGTTCTCAATGGTAACGATTTCTTTTGCCGCAAGCTTGCCGACCTTCGCGTCATCCTCGACAATGACAGTTGCTTCGCTGTTTGCGATGATGTCCGTAACATCGGTTGCACCGTTCAGTTTCACAGTGACAATTTCGCCCGCTACGGTCTTATTGATCGTAAGCGTTGCAAATTTGCAGTCCGTGAGGATTACGCTGTGCGCGCCGCCGCCCAGAACTTCGATGCTCTGCGCATCGAAGTTCTTCAAGGTGACCTCGCCATCGCCGACCAATGCGTCAACGATAACCTTTACAATATCAGCGGAAGCCGGCGTAATGCCTTCCGGATCCGTGATCAGCAGTGCGTCATATACGCCCGCCGCATAGATGGTCAAAGTGTACTTGCCATCTTCGCCCTTGACGATGATGTACTTCGCCGCAATCTTCATGCGGTTATCCACCTCGCCGAGTTTTGCACGGAACAGGTCGATGATGTCGTTCTCCAGATCCTGATGATCTGCTGTTGCCAGAATCGTATCCAATTCTGCCTTCAAAGCGGTTGCTTCGTTGGTCAGAGCCGTGGTCGCGTCGCTGCGGTTTGCACCGACAGCCAGGATGTATGCTTTCGTCACATCGCTGATCTCGACGTATGCGTTTCTGAAGGACTGGACTACCCGTTTCTCACGGATCATCTCCGTTGCTTTCGTCAGGATTGCAAGTTCGTCTGCCAAGTGTTCATCCGTCGGGATATCATCCTCGCCATCGCAGTGATTCAGTTCGCGCAGTTCGTTCAGCATTGCCCATGCGGTATCCACTGCCTTTTCGTCTACGCTCTTATCTGCTTCTGCGATCGGACCGTCAATGAGATCGCCGGTGTCGCCGATGATGATCATTTCGTCGGCAACTTTCGCCTTCAGGTTCGTGTTGATATAAGCAATCAATGCGTCCAGTTTATCCTTGAGCACCTTATATGCCGCGCGTGCGTCCACAATCTTATCTGCATAGGTCTTACCGTCTGCGTCCACACCGAGGATATACTTCACGTTGAAGTCTTTTTCGGTTTCATCGCCGACCGGCTCCTCGTTAAGGTGATATGCCTCATACCATCTTGCAAATTCTGCTTCTGCCGCAAGGATTCTTCCTTCTGCGCAGAGGTTGATCGGATGGATTCTGTTGAACAGCGCAACCAAGCCTTCATCGCGTGTGAATGCGTCGTCGTGTGCAGCCTGCAACTCGTCGTATCTTGCGCGTCTTGCACGGATGGTGTCTTTTGCTGCATTAAATGCTTCCAAATCCGTTTCTTCGACGGTGAAGTTTGCTTCAAATCTTGCAAGCTCTGCTTCCGCAGCCTCGATCTTTGCCTTGTAAGCTTCGGTGTAGATGACCGGCAAGGTCAGATCAGCCGTAAGATCATACAGTTTCTGCAAAGCGTCTTCGTAAGCGCGGAACAATGCTTCGTGATTCTTTACAAGGTCATAGTTGACTTCGTCAATGTCAAATTCTGCAACCCATGCATTGTAGAAGTTCATCGCGTCACTGATCTTGTAGGTCAGCGTTGCGCCCGGCACCCAAGCCGCCAGTTCGTCCAGAGCGATCTGAATGACCTGCTCCACAGAATCGAAATAATGTGCTTCCTCATCGATATACTCGACATACTGGTATCTTTCTACCAATGTCCCTTCGGAAGCCGGATACAGTTCTGCCAAAGTAGCAACTGCCCAGTCGGAGTGCAGGAATTCCTTGCCGTCCGCGATGTTTCTCACCTGGAGCAACGCGTTGTATGCTTCCTCTGCCTGCGCTCTTTCCGCTTCGGTCGCACTCTCATCATTCATGATGTTCAGTTTTTCAAGCAGATCCGCTTCCAGGCAATTTGCCAATCTCTCAAAAATCTCGCCTGCGCCGACAACCGTCCGGCCGTCTGCGTCCACCAAGATGTAGCAATACTGTCCGTCTGCAACATCCCGCGCTTCTGCAAGCTGATCCATACGTGCAACCAGCACTTCCATGAGTGCAAGCACCTGCAGGCGCTTCGATCCGCTGTTGTAAACGTCTTTCTCTGTCTCGGTTGTCGTAGCGATCGTAAAGGTGATGCCGTTGTCAGCATCATGATCTGTTCTCTGAACGCGGCCAAGCGACGCTACATAATCATCCACCGTTTCGCGATATGCCGGATCGTTGTCATACCGGAAGGAATCAAACGGCTTGCCGTCTGCAAACGCGGAAACTTCGATCGTGGTATTTTCGTAATCCCAATATTTCAGATCTTCATACATCTTGCTGAGATCCACATTGGAAACGCCTTCTTCTTCGGAATAATGGCTTGCTTCCACCAATGCCTTTACATCCGCATAGAGTTTTTCTCTGTTGTAACGGGTAAAGTCATAATCGGAGAGGAACTGCATCAGCGTAGTCAGTTTGGCAAAGTCCTCATCGGAAAGTTCTCCTCCATCAAAGTCCTCCGAGAACATGGAGGCGACAACATCCTCAATTGCCGCAACAATCCGGCCGTTTGCCCATTCTGCGTCATTTGCCGGATCTTCCGGGAAGTCCATGACAAATTCCATCTGCATGATGAGCTGTACGATCTTGTCGCAGAGGTCAACCGTCTGATCCAGGTTTTCTTCTGCCGCGTCTTTGAGCACGTCGATCTGTGCCAGCGTATCGCAACGGAGAATCATTGCGTTCAGCAGCTCTTTCTGACCGTAGATCGTGTCAAAGTTCGGGATCAATACGCGGTGAGCCGCATATTTTTCGTCGAATTTCGCGTTGATGTTTTCTACTACATAAACTGCGTACAAATCGACATAGTTATACTGTGCGTCGATCAGTGCGGTGGTTTCCGCCACCACTTTCTGCATTTCTTCCGCAGATTCGCAGGCATCGATCTTTTCTTTTGCAGCCGCCAGCAATTCATTTACCGTGGTCTGCACATCTTTTTTCAGATAAGCTTCCAGTTCCGCAAGATCCGGATAATTTTCAGACGGTCTTGTGAACACATATGCTTTCGCAAAGCTATCCAAGTAATCTTTTGCTTCTGCCGCCGCGATTGCTTTCGCTTCCTCGCCGGTCTTCTGCGCGTCGATATTCGCCTTGAATGCATTTACAATCGTGTCGATCGCTTCTTTATTGGTTGCGATTTTCACATTGCTGACGGCGTTGTCGCGCAACATGCCGACATAGGTTGCCGTGCTTGCGTCGTATTCCACATCCGCCTTGTAAGCTTTGATGATTTCGATGGCTTCGTTGCGTGCCTTATCCAGTGCGCCGATTGCCTCGCCCTTGCCCGCCAAAGCCTGAATATCTTTGATGGTCGTCGCAAGAATATCCTCTACGGCTTCCTTGCTGACAGCCGCATTGATCTTCGCAATAGCAGCCGCGCGGACAAATTTCACGCTGTCCAGCGCAGAATCCTGCTCACAGGCATTGATCGCGGTGATTGCTTCCGCTTTTGCGGTCTGCAATGCTTCGTCCGCCTTAAAGCCTTCGATCGCCGCGTCTACGCTTGCTTTGAACGATTTCACGACCGCATTGATCGCGTCGGTGTCCGTTGCAAGTCCGATCGCTTTGATGGCATCGGTGCGAAGCGTGGTGATATAAAGCGCCACGGCGTCGTTGGTCGTTTCGGTCGCCTTATAGCCCTTCACTTCCGCTTCCGCGTCGGTGCGCGCGTCGCCGAGGGTGTCTTTGACATTGACCGTGATGGTCGCGGTCTTGGTCACACCTTCGTGTGTATATGTAACTTCAATCACTTTGGTTCCCTTGGTGTCAAATTTCACCTCGGAAGCAATCATGGATTGCGTTACCTCGACCTCCTGCGTAGAGCCGTCGCTGAACGTCAGCTCCAGCTTTGCGCCGTCTACCTTGAAAGATTCGCCAACTTCATACGTCACTTTGTTCGGCTGCGTCTTTACGACCACAGAGGACAAAGTAGCGTCGCCGCAGCCTACCAGGAAGCTGCAGAGAAGCATGGCAATCATCAAAAAAATAAACAGTTGTTTTTTCATAAACTTTCTCCTTTTCGTTTATTCATTCGACGTTGTCCCGATAAAATTTTCCGCCCGCACCCAAAAATAGGGATAAGTATAGTTAGGGCAAGCGATTCTGTGTATATCATAACACAATCCTTTGTGTCTGTCAAGAGAAAAATTAAAAAAAATAAAGTAATCTTTTAAGGAAAAAGGGATTTTTTTGCAGAAACCCGCCGCGGGGTTCCGTTTCTTTGCATTTTGCGCAAAAACGCCGGAAAACTTGAAGATTTTTTGCAAAAATGTTTCACAGCGCGTCCCAGAATCTGCGCAGATTGGCGATGCCGAGGCGGACGCCGAGGCTCTCCGCTTCCATTCCCTCAAATTCCACGGAGATAAAGCCGTCGTAGCCGGCGCGTTTGAGTACGCCGAGCGACTGCGTGACGTGCGCGTTGCCGTGTCCGATGATGGCGCCGCGTAAATAATTGCCGCCGCGGGAGCGGAACCATCCTTCTCCCGGCGAGGGCAGATCTCCCGGCAGAACATGGAAGTCCTTGGCGTGCACCATTCCCGCATAGGGCGCGAGCTTGCCCACGGAGAGCGGCGGATTTTCATCCGCGCACAGGAAATTGCCGATGTCCACCAGCGCGCCGAAGTTTTCGTCCCCCACTGCATTGATTAAGGATTCCACACGATCCGCGTCCTGGGAAAAGTACCCGTGGTTTTCCGTCAGCGTCCGGATGCCGCGCGTTTTGGCATATGCCGTCACCAGGCGGCAACCCTTTGCCAGCGTTTCCAGAACGTCCGCATATCCGATTTTTGTGTGCCGCGCCTTCCGGAAGTCCCCGCCGGTCGCGTCGTGGCGCATGGTCTTGCATCCGAACGCCGCCGCAAGGTCCACCGTCGTACAAAGACGGGCGATCTGCGCGTCAAGGTCCGGTGCCGTAAGGTCCGCCCCAGTGCAGAGAGACGGAATTTCCAAGCCGATCTTTTCACAGTAAGCGGCAAATTCCCGCGCCTGTTCTTCCGTTTTTCGTTCTCCTACGCAACTGTCCACAATTTCTATGCCCTGCGCGCCGTGCGCCTTGGCAAAATCCGCAACGTCATAAAGCGTCATGGACGCATCCGCCAGTGCGCGGTGAAAACTATAAGTGCTGATACAGATTTTCATACTGACTCCTCCGGTCGCCGCCGCGACCGTATCTCTTGTATTTTTACCGGTTTCCGGCAATTTTGCAAATGAAATTTCCTATTGAATAAATATGCAGAAAGTATGCGCCGTATGCGCGCTCAGCAACCGCCGCGGCCTCCGCCGCTTCTGCCACCGCCTCCTCCACCGCCGCTTTTTCCGCCCGAACTTTGCAGACGACGGCGGGTGACGGTCGTGTGCAGGAAAATGTCTTCCTGTTTTTTCAGATCCAGCTTTGCAAAGCGATCCAGCGGGTAGTTGGTTTCCCGCAGATGCATCCGGTATTTGGAGCACACGAGGATCACCGTAACCGTACCGGCAAGCAGTCCCAGCAAGAGACTGATCACGACGCGCTTGCCAGCGGCGGCATGCACTCCGTCCTGATATTCCGTCGCGGCGGCATCCGCATAGGCTTGCACCGCACCGATCAGATCGCCCGTTTGCTTGCGTGCGGCGATCGCGGAGAGAATCCGGTCGGAAGCGGAGTTGGAAATGCGTTTGTCCGCGCTCCCGTATAAAAACAGTTCGCATCGGTTTTGCTGCGGACAATACAGTAGCAGCGTCGCGTCGTTCGGGATGGCATATTGGTCGCAGAAGCGTACCGCGTCATCCTCATCCGGCACAAACCGTAACGTGCCGAAATAAATTCCGACGCCGCACCGCTCGCTTGCTTCTTCCATTGCCTGCGACAGTTGCGCAAGCTCCGCCGCAGAAAAAGAATCCTGCGTGTCGTACACGTTGCCCGCGCTTTGCGCAAAACCGGGCAACGCGGTCAAAACCAGCAGCAAGAGCAGAAAGAGCGCACCGCACGCGCGTTTCCGATTCCGTTTCATAACAGCCCTCCGATGAAAAAGCAAAGCAGTGTGACAAGCGCGGCAACCGCGCCGAACAATGCCAGAATCTTCGGCACGCTGACGGGGATATTCCCGTAGATTTTGCCGGTGTGCCCGTTGATGGCGTAAGTATAGGTCTTGCGTTTGCGAATGTAAGTCAGAATCCACACCGGAAGCAGGGTATCGTCCCAGTGGGAGGAGGAAAGCTTCTGTTGAAAGCGCTCGGTGCGCACGCCGGAATAGCCCTTGATTGTTCCTTTCAGAAGCTGTTGGGCATAGGTATCCATTCTGCCGCGCACCTCCCCCTCTACCGCGGTACGCGCGATGTCGCGCCGCTTGGCGTAAAAGCCGGACAGGTACGGCATGGAGAATGCCTCCATCGCCTCCGACGGATAGGGCAGAATGCCCTCCAGCATTTTTTTGTCCGCTTCGGAAAGCGCGTTTGTGGTAATATCTTCAAAGTGAATCGCGCCCTGCCGCACAAACCGGTAATGGGACGTTTCGGTGTATTCCGTATTCCCGGTGCGCCACACGCGGATACGTTCGCCGAGCGCGGAAAGATCCGCGTCCGCATCCGCGTCCGTCACCCAGAACGGATAATAGATTCCGGTAAGCTGCTGCAATTGCTGCTGCGATGTAAAATCGCGCGGGGCAAAGATCCGCTTTTTGGCGAACTTCAGAAACACGTCGGTCGCCGCCGCGCGATCCAGCTTGAACGGGATCATTTTATGCGGGCGGTGTTCGCCGCTGAGCTTGCCCGTCAGCAGCACCGGATTGTGGCAATAGGCGCAGAAAGTTGCCGACGTGGACGCAGGGCAGATGACCTCCGCGCCGCAGGTGGCGCAGTGATAGCCCACCATTTCCTCGTTATAGGCGGCTTCGGCTTCCGCCTCCGCCTGTTTCTGCGCCTGTTTGGCGGAGTCCACGGCTTCCATTTGTTCTTTGGTGAAATCGGACAGACAGAATTCACAGACAAAGCACTGCTTTGCCGCGTCAAAGCGCAAATCGCCGCCGCAGTTCGGACATTGATAGGAATAGGTCGCCTCTGTTTGACCGCTCGGATCACTCATAAATCAGGTTCCTTTCTTCTCATGCACAGCCGGCGGCAGGACATTTGGCAAACATCCCGCCGCGCAGTCGCGTCTTGGTTTGTGCGTCAGGGTTTCTTTTTGCCGCATTCGGAGCAGAATTTCACATCGGCGGCGTTTTTATGCCCGCATTCGGTGCAGAACCATTCCGCCGCGCCCTCCGGTTTTTTCTGTCCGCATTCGCCGCAGAATTTCCCGCTGTTCATTTTGCCGCAGGCGGGACATTTCCACTGGTCGCCACCGTCCGGACGCTTTGCGCCGCACTGTGCGCAGAATTTTCCGGTATTCTGTGCGCCGCAGGCGCATGTCCAGGCATTCGCCGGTGTTTTTGCCGCGTTCGCCTGCATCTGTGCCTGATTGGACTGGCTTGCCGCGCCGAAAAAGCTTCCCGCGCCCTGCATCCCGACGCCCATCCCCATGAACGCCGCCGCCGCGCCGTTCGCGTTGGAACCGGCGCTTTCCAGCCCGCGCGCGATCGCGCCCTGCACATAGCCCTCGCGCACGCCGGGATCGCCCAGCATCGCGCCTTCGTTGCGCATATTCAACAGCTTCTGCGAATCCTCGGTATACGATACCGACGCAATGCCGACCTTCACCACTTCCATGCCGCGCATGGCTTTCCATTCCTCATCCAGGACATTCGCCATGTACTTGGAAAGTTCCATGCTCTTGGACGCGACAAAGGAAATGCGGATGCCGTCCGCGGACATCTGATTGACGGAGGTCTGCAAAGCTTCCAGGAATTCATTTAAATATTGCTCGTTGATGTCGTTGATGTTCACCGCGTCGCGATCCTTCGGAATCGCCTCCGCGTAAAATTTCAGCGGATCGGTGATCTTGATGGAATAAGTACCGTGCGCGCGCAAAAACAGCTCTGCATTGTAGAACGTGTCAAAATAGTTGACCGGCGTGCGCGTACCGAACCGGATGCCCTTGATCTCCTGCAAATTCAGAAACAGCACATACTGCGACTTGGACGGCACGCCGCCGTATTTGATGCGGGAGAAAGACTCTTTCAGCGCGTCTCCGAACTGTCCGTTGAACATGGACGGCGCACTGCCGTTGTCTACTTTATAATAACCGGCTTCGGCGGTGTAGTCCACCACTTTGCCGCCGTCAATCAGCAGCATACACTGATTCTCGCCTACATGGATGATGGAGCCGTCGCTGACATAATCCGCGCTGCCGCGCCGATTGGTACTGCGGCGGTCATTTTTCCGCACCGCCTGCCCGCGTACCATGACGGTCTGATCGGACATACCGTCCGCTTCCAGAACCTCTAACCACGAATCCGCAAGTCCGCCGCCGATGGCGGAAACTACCGCTTTGATAATTCCCATTGTAAAATCCCTCCGTTTTGGTTGTATTTGGTGGTATCCGATTGTATTTTTTGTGGAATCCGATAAAAAACAGTCGCTTTCTTCCATTATATACGATTCCCGCAAAAGTTGCAAGAGGAAATTGCAAGTTTCTGAAGAAAATTACGGGAGGTACAAGCGGGCGCCTCCGCGAGGGCTTTCTTGCAAAAAAGTTTTCGTGGGAAGCCCGTACACCTTGACTTTTTCGGTCGGATTATGCTATACTGAACGCAGAATTTTTCACGAAAGGACGTTTTTCCCATGCATCTGACGCTCCCTGCGCACGTGCGCTATCTGCTTTTTGATATGGACGGCACGTTGCTGGACAGCATGCACTTCTGGCGCGGTGCGCTGGTGACCATTCTGCGCCGCCGCAACTGCGCCGGCGTGACAGACGCGCTTTTGCAGAAGATCAACTTCATGGCGTCCTCCGTTGCCATCCCGTACCTTAACCACACCCTGCATCCCGATCCGCCCATCGGAAAAGAAGATATTTTCTCGCTTATGCGCGAATTTTACCTTGCGGGCGTACCGACCAAGCCCGGCGTGCTCCCCTTCCTTGCCGCGCTCAGGGAACGCGGCGTGAAAATGTGCGTCGTCTCCGCCACGCCCGCGCCGATGATCCCCATCGCCCTGCGCGCTTCGCATCTCGCGGATTACTTCGATTTCATCCTCTCCGCAGACGATTATCCGGGCGGAAAAAATTCCCCCGAAATCTTTTTGGACGCCATGCGCCGCTTCGGCGCCGCACCGCAAGCGTGCGGTCTGGTGGAGGACGCCCTGTACAGCATCCGCACCGGCAAACAGCTCGGTCTGTACTGCGTCGGCATTTATGACGCTTCCTCCGCGGACGATCAAACCGAAATACAAGCCCTCTGCGACGAATATCACGCGCATAGCTTTGAAGATTGAGGCAATCCGGGGCACAAGGAAAAAGGGGCATGCGAACGCAACCGGACGAACAGAACGCAAAATCCACACGTCTTTGTCAGGGGACGCCTTTTGCAAAAGGCGTCCCCT
>DLLB01000082.1:0-2043 GCA_002477905.1 Clostridiales bacterium UBA7573
AGGAAATCGACGGCGTGAAGTGTGAACCGATCGAACACGTTACCATTGACGTACCGGAAGCCTACGTCGGAGCAGTCATTGAAAAATTGGGCGCGCGCAAAGCCGAGCTTTTGGAAATGCATGCGCACGGCAGCCGTTCCCGCCTGGAATACAAGATTCCGGCACGCAGTTTATTCGGCTACCGCAGTGAATTCATGACGGACACGCGCGGCGAAGGCATTTTGAATTCCGTATTCGACGGGTATGAACCGTTCCGCGGAGAGATCATCACCCGATTCACCGGTTCCCTGATCGCTTCCGAGCAAGGAACTGCGACCTCCTACGGTTTGTTTAACGCACAGGATCGCGGCGCGATGTTTATCGGAGTGCAAACGCCGGTTTATGAAGGAATGATTGTAGGCGAATGCCCGAAGCGGGAAGATATTGCAGTCAACGTCTGCAAGGAAAAGCATCTGACCGCCGTCCGTTCCAAGGGCGCGGATGAAGCTCTGATTTTGACGCCGCCGAAGAAAATGGGCTTGGAGCAAGCCATCGAATTCATCGCAGTGGACGAGCTGATTGAAGTTACACCGAAAAGCATCCGTCTGCGCAAGCGGATCTTATCCAAGGAACAACGTATGAAAATGGAAAGCCGTTTGAAAAAACAGCAGTCTTAACCATATCACAGGGGAAGCCGGTTTTTCGTCGCTTCCCCTTCTCTGTCCGTATGCGGACAAAGAGGAAAGGAGATTCTCATGGCAAATTACCGTCAGAACCGGATCAACGACCAAATGGCAAAAGAACTTGCCGATATTTTACGCACCGTTAAGGATTACCGTGTGGCAAATACCTTTGTCAGCATCACAGCAGTCGATTGTACCAAAGATCTGAAATACGCCAAAATCTATTTTTCCGCCATCGGCGGAAACGCCGATCCCAAAGAAGTGCGCCGCGGGCTGATGTCCGCCGCAGGCTATATCCGTACCGCGCTTGCCCAGCGGCTGAATCTGCGCATTACGCCGGAGCTTACTTTCTTATATGACGAATCCGTCACACACGGTGCAAAAATCGCGCAACTTCTGCATGAGGTGGAGGCGGAGCTTCCGAAAGAGCCGGCGGGAAACGAAGAAGCCCCGTCTGCGGAGGAGGATCCATCGTGAACGCAACTCTGACGCTTCCCGAAATTGCCGCGCGGCTCTGTGCCGCAAAGTGCATCCTGCTCCTTACCCACAGCCGTCCGGACGGCGACACCATAGGCAGTGCCTATGCGCTTGCCTTTGCGTTGCAACAGAAAAACCCGCACACGCGGGTATTTGTGGTAAACGATGATCTTTTGCCGGTACGGTTGGATTTTTTGCGAAAGAATCTGCCGCTGTACACGACCGCGCAGACCGCCGACTTGCAACCGGATCTGATCGTATCCGTCGATGTCGCGGAGGAACAGTTGCTCAGTCGGGATATGCAAGCCGCTTTTGGCGGAAAAATTGATCTGAAGATCGATCATCACGCCATGGGCGCCGATTTTGCAAAAAATTATTATGTAGAGGAAACTGCCGCCGCCTGCGGCGAGATCCTGTATGACATCATCCACGCACTCGATGCGCAGAATCCCGCAAGCGCAAGCGCGCTCTATGCCGCTATTTCTTCCGATACCGGCGGATTCCGCTATCGCAACACCACCCCGCGCACGCACCGCATTGCCGCCGCTTTAATGGAACAGGGCGCGGACTTTGCTACCATTGACCATCTGCTGTTTGAAAGCCGCACGCGCGGAGAAATTGCCGCCATCACCTGTGTTTATCAGAATCTGCAATTTTATCAAAACGGAGAAATCGCATTTTCCACGTTGGATAACGTGCAGAAAACCGCGCATCAGATTTCCGAAGCGGACTGTGGCGCAGCAAACTCCATTCTGCGTGAGATTGCGGGCGTCCGGCTCGGCGTGTTGGTCAAGCAATCCGCAAAGCATCCGGAGGAATTTAAGATCTCCATGCGCAGTGGCGCCGGCGTTGCCGCAAATCAATTATGTGCTTGCTTCGGCGGCGGCGGGCATGCCGGCGCGGC
>DLLB01000082.1:2087-4464 GCA_002477905.1 Clostridiales bacterium UBA7573
TGGTTCTGTCACCGCCGCTTCCATGGAGGAAGCCGCACAGTACATTCTGAAAACGGTATTACAGGAGTATCCGAATGCCTGCCATCTGTGATGATTTTTGCGTCGGTGGGGTATTGATTGTCGATAAGCCCGCCGGCATGACCTCCCATGACGTAGTGGGGCGTATGCGCCGCCTGTTCCACACCCGTCAGGTGGGGCATACCGGAACATTGGATCCGCTTGCAACGGGCGTGCTTCCGGTACTGATCGGACGTGCGGTCAAAGCATCCGAGTATGTCATGGCAGAACAGAAACGGTATTTTGCGGGAATCCGGTTCGGATTTACCACCGACACCGAAGATATTACCGGAACGGTACAGACAAGAACTGACCGGATTCCCTCCCGTGCGGAGATAGAAGCCATCCTGCCGCAATTCACCGGAAAGATCGCGCAGATTCCGCCCATGTACAGCGCCCTTAAAATCGGCGGGCAAAAGCTGGTCGATCTTGCGCGACAGGGAATCTCGGTCGAGCGAAACGCCCGGCAGATTCAGATTGAACGGATCACCCTTTGTGACAGTCCGGATCCGACAAACGATTTTTGTCTGGATGTCATCTGCTCCAAAGGGACCTATATCCGCACCCTCTGTGCGGATATAGGCGCCGCGCTCGGATGCGGGGCGGTGATGTCTGCGCTCCGTCGCACTGCAAGCGGACAGTTTACCGAAGCGCAGGCAATCACGCCGGACGCGCTGGAAGAAATGGACGAAGCGGCGCGCAAAACACGGTTGCAACCGGTAGAATCTTTATTTGCCGATCTTCCCAAAGTCGTTCTTCCGCCGTTTTTCGCGCGGCTTGGACACTGCGGCGCGTTGCTCTATCAGGCAAAGCTCCGCACTGCTTATCCCTGCGGCACGCGGGTAAGGCTGGCAGACGCAGAAGGCTTTTTCGCGCTGGGCGAAGCGGTGGAGGACGCACAAGGCGCCGCTATCAAGCCCATCAAGCAATTTGTCCTGTAAGCCGATATTCCGGATTGCAAAAAAAGCACACCGCACTTTGGAAAAGCGCGGTGTGCTTTTTTATCAGCGTTTGGTGTGAGAACTCAGTGCGTCTGCATGAGGATCCGGCGCAAGGTGGATTCCACCGCCTCTGCCATATACTTAAAACCGAGATCATTGGGATGGCATCCATCCACCGTACAGCTGTCCGCGTCCGGTCCTTCAAAGAGCATCTGTCCGTCTAAGTAGTATACGTTCCGATCCCCTTCGCTATACGCCTGATAAAACGTATGATAGACCACATTCCGACGATGGATGCAATCCGAATTGTAATAGAAATCCGGACGGGACATCATGATATACGGCAAATCCGGATTTTTGGCGCGCACCGTGCGGTAGAGTTTTTCGTGCGTCTTGGCAAGGTACTCCGCATCCGGCGCATTGTGGTCATAATCGCTGACAAACACCGACATCGGCAACTCTGACATATAGGCACAGATCGCATCCTCGCCTTTGGCGTTGCCGGAAAAGCCGAGGCTGAGATAGTCCAGATTCATCCGGTGCGCAATCCGGTTCTGATAATAAAGTCCCGGACGGGAAGAACAAGCGCCCTGCGTAATGGAGGAGCCATAGAAAACGATTGGTTTTTCTTTCCGGTACGGCATCCCCGCGCCGACCACCGCATCCTTTTGCAAACCGATATACAACGCGGAAACTGCACTGTAAGACGGAAAATCAATCGTAAAATACCGCAATTTCCGATCCGGAAAACAAATCTTGGATTCATAACCGTCTTTCATATCATAGTCCGGTTTGAAATTCCCACGGAACCACGACGCACCGGCAGGAGAATCCTCATACAGGTCGAATCCAGCCGCGCCGGTGAGCGGCATATGCGGCGCGCGGTAAATGTACGGCATAACGCTCTTGATCGCCACATACTTGGAATCGGTGGAAAAGCGGACGCGCCCGCCGGAGCAATGCAAAGAAAGCCCCGCTACGTCCGGACTGACAGCGTTACGCACCGCATCCGGCAGCCGTTTGAAGGTCGGCTCGGTTTTCGGATGATAAAAACCATAGAGCGTAAACGGATCGTTTCGCACATCGTAAAAGGCGACGTCGGGTTCGCCGATGTGATGGTCGATGTCAAAATTTTTGTCATGAAATGCCGCGGATTCTGCCATAATCGTTTCCCCTTTTCTTTTGCACAAATTTATTCGCAAAGTAATTGATTGATTTCATCCCGAAGCGTCAGAAGAAATCGTGCGTCATGCGGATATTCCGTGAAAGTGAACGTTCCGCCCGCACGGCGCAAAATGAGTTCCTTCACAAATGCCGCGCCTTTCTTCTCTGCCAGAAGTTGCAATGCGCGCAAATCCTGCAAGCCCTCATAAAACACC
>DLLB01000082.1:4492-15435 GCA_002477905.1 Clostridiales bacterium UBA7573
GACGCAGAGATACCAGCACCTCGTCTTTTCCGGGATACACGACAAACGCATCGCCGGAAGGGAAGCCGCCTCCCGCATGTGTTTCCACAAACGGATCCAGCGCCCGTTTGGAATACTGGGTATAATAAAAATTATACCCCCAGTGTAAAAATCCCGCAATATCGTAATAAAACAACTGCCATCCCAAGATGCGGTTCCGCGCGGACGGCATTGCAAGAAAGCGGTTAGCACAGCCGACATGCTGTCCGCAACAGTAATACGCCCACAGATCCGGCACCTGATGCGCAAGATAGGCGTCGATGGCATTGGTCGCCACCACCGGATGCTCGGTCGCTCCCTGCTCGTAGAATTCATAACGGGAAAGCGCGTCCATGATGGAAAATCCCTCGACCAACGGTGCAACAAACTCTTTGAGTTTCTTATACTGTGCCAGATCTTCATCACTGTGCGGTTCATCCGAGATATGGAATACAAAATCCTGCGGTTTTCCGCATGCTTGCAGTTCCCGACACAGTGCGGGCAACATTTGTGCAAGAAAATCCAAATAGGCGCCGTCTGCCGGTGTATCCCATCCGAAAAGATGATTTCCGTCAGTGTCCACCACCTTAGGCGCGGCTTTTGCGCCCCATTGCGTAAACAAATGGGAAATTTCAAACTGCCGGATTCCGCAATCTCTTGCCATCCGTAAAAACCGGTGCAACCGATCAAAGCCAAAGGTATAGCCGGTTTCGGTTTTGGTCACATCTATCAGCTGTACGGTGGGGCGCTCTGCGCCGACCGCCGTATCCAAAGCGGGCGTGAGCACCGGCGTGAGCACCATGGTCTGTCCATGCTCTACCGCCACGCGCAAAAAGCGTTCCATCCATGTCCAATGCGCTTCCGAAAAGACCGGGATCTGATAATAGGAAGCGATACAATCCGCATGGAACCACTGCGTCACTTTCAAAGTCTGCGCGGGAAGCGTAAATGGACACACCGTCAAAGTAAACGACACCACACTACTTGCCGTATCCGCCGCATTTGCCGCAGATAGTGCCACCGTAATCGGATAGGTGCCAGCTTTTGCCTCCGCAGAAATTTTCATCTGCACCCAGATGGCATAGGTTTGGTTCGCTTCTACCGCATGCGCGTCCCGCATCGGCACCAACACATCCGGTACGGATCCCGGCGTATAGAACAGATAATTATCATCCCGGCAGAGCGGATCCGGATAGCAGGGCATATCTGCCGGAACACTTTCCACCGTAAACAGGCTCCCCGCAAGAGAGGGCGGCGTTTGCAGTTGTGCCGTCACATTTGCAGGGGTATCCGTGCGATAAACCACCTGAAAAGACACCGCTTCCCCGCGCAAAGCGCGCATCTGCGGGTAAGCCGGTGCGGTGCAGACGCGATCGGCAAATACTTTTTCCAAAGAGGAAACCGGATAAGCCGTAAGATGCATGAAAAATCCTCCTTTTTCCGGAATGCGTCAGAACCATTCCGAACCCGTTTTTTGATTGTGTATGTGGAAACGCAAGTCAAGCTTTGCGGCAAAGCCGCCGGCAGACGGCACAAAATACCCGTCGCCAGAAAAAAACAAATTTACGCAGAAGCCTGCGATTGCCCCAAAAGAGCATATACAACCGATAGCCGCATGCCGTGGCAGAGACATACTTCTCTTTTCGGAAAAAGCCGGTCAACACTCCCAGCACCTGCGAATAGCGGACCATTTCATGTCCGGCCTGCGCGTCTCCCGTGCAATCGCATCCCTCGGAGGTCACCCGCATCACCCGATGCAATACCAACACGCCGTCCGCGCGGCGATATAAAAGGACATCTCCGCGCCGTGCGCGTCCGGAAAACCGCGTAATGACGATCCGATCCCTGCCTTCTTTGAGCAGAGGTAACATACTGCGTCCGGTCGGCGCTCCCGTCCAAATGCCGCAGGTGTCCAGTGCAGTCTGCACCGAAAGTTCGTTCACGAAAGCTCCTCGCAGAGTAGGTCTTCCTTCCGGATCCCCTCCAAAAACGCCGCAATATCCGCTTTCGCCTGTGCTTCCTCCACCTCATACTCCGCCAGCACATCTGCAAGCAGTGCTTCCTCGGTCGTACCGCGTTCCAAGCGCTCCCACAAGAATGCGCCGAGCGCATTCAACCGGATCATACCGGAAAAACGCTCCGCCGCTTCGCCGACCGGCATCACGACATCCTGTCCCGCAACATTACGCAATAAAAATCCTTCTTTTATCCGAATCATCTGAAACCTCCGTACATTTTTCCTTTCTACGGTCAGTATAGCATAAAACGCCCGTTTACGCAAGTGTTTTCTTTTATACTTTCCGGCTTTTCTTTTATATTTTCCGGTTGCAATTACAAAAGAAGCCGATCGCACTTCCTGCGATCGGCTTCTTCGATCCAAAAACAATTTTCAGAGTTTGAAAAACTTTGCATCAGGCTTCCGTGTGATCGTCTGCGGACGAATCTTCCTTGGTCACATCGCGAAACGATACGTTGCCTCCATCCTGCGCAACCAGATCCAGATAGAAATTGGTCTGTGCCGCGCTCATATAAGCGGCTACCCACAAAGTCCCGACGCCAAAGCACAGGGAACCGACGATCATCCAACCGAGAAATGACAGATGCAGGCAGAACAATCTCATTTTATTCCCGTTCATCAAACGACGGCTCTCATCCATGCATTTCTGCCAGTCCCAATCCGGATGATCTGCCATCAGATAGTAAGACATGGAATACGCATACGCCTTGACGATTCCGGGGATGACAAACAACAAGGACCACAGAAAGATAAATATCCCTTGCAATAATCCCAAGAGCAACGCATTGCCGTGATCGCGTTTTGCCATAAACAGATCTGCGACATCAATGGTATCGGTCTGTTTTCTTGCCCGCTTCAAAAATATCGTCGCCGCGCCGACAGAAAGCCATCCGGCGACAAGAAATGCGCCGACAGCAAACGCCGAACTGCAAAGAGAAACCAATATCCCCGTAATCAGGCACACAAGCAACGCATATAACCAGTTGGTGCTGAAAATAGAGCCATCCAGATTTTCCCTTGCCATTGTACGATATTCACTTGCAGTTTTCATAAGACAAAGCCTCCTGAAAAATAAATTTACAGCCCCAAAAGCCTGTATGCAGTATAGCACATTTTATGCGGAAAGTCAAGAAAAATCCCTGTAAAATCCCGAAAAAGATACAAAATCGCGATCGTATCTTTCCTCATTTTCCCATGCAGAAGTCTTTCCTTTGCTTCGCACGAGAAAAGCCCGTTGTTTCAAGGTTTTTACTGTTTTTTGAAAAAAGTCTGAATTTTTTTTTGAAAAACCCCTTTACAAATCGGAAATTGTGTGCTATAATACCTCACGACATGGAATCTTTAATCCGGTACCGTGATGCCGGCAAGAATCTGTAATAAGGGAGCAGAATGCTGTCGCGCAACGCGCGGAGATTTTGCGATACAGAAGTACGATCTTGCCGAGAGGCAAGATTTTTTTATGCGCATTTTGCGCAAAGGAGGATCCATGCAGGAAAAATCCATCATTTTAGACGATGCTGCCATGCGGCGTGCGCTGATGCGCATTACGCACGAAATCATCGAACGCAACAAAGGCTGTGAAAACATCTGTCTGTGCGGCATTCTGCGACGCGGAGTTCCGCTTGCAAAGATGTTGCAGGACAATCTCAAAGCCGTGGAGGGCACAGAGGTTCCCTGCGGGACTCTGGATATCACATTCTACCGTGACGATCTCAGCACCAAAGCCGAAATGCCGGTCGTAACCGAGCATCCGCTTCCGTTTTCCGTAAACGGAAAGAAAGTAATCCTGGTAGACGATGTTTTATACACCGGCCGCACGGCACGCGCCGCCATTGAAGCCATTTTCAAATTGGGACGTCCCAGTTCCATCCAGCTTGCGGTCTTAGTGGACCGCGGTCACAGGGAGCTGCCGATCCGCGCGGATTATGTGGGAAAGAACGTTCCCACCGCGCAAACCGAACAGATCGCGGTACACATTCCGCCCATCGACACGCAAATGAACGTCGTCCTGTGCGATCTGTAAAACGCACCGTTCCCTCTTTCTTCTGCTTATAAGCGGGAAACCGCCTGTAAAATATTTCATATTTTTTGGAGGAGTATTATGACACTCACTTACAACGTCAAAGACAAGCCGCCATTCGGACGCGTCCTCGTATTCGCGCTTCAGCAGCTGCTCGCGATCCTCGCCGCTACCATCGCGGTTCCCGCGATTACCGGACACGGCATGTCCGCTTCCGCGGCACTGTTCGGCGCAGGTGTAGGTACCTTGGTCTACCAACTGTTCACCAAATTCAGAAGCCCCGTATTCTTAGGTTCCTCTTTCGCGTTCCTCGGCTCTATGAGTGCTGCTTTTGCAGGCAGTGTGTCCATGTCCCTCGGCTATCTCGGACTCATCATCGGCGCGGCTTTCGCCGGATTGGTGTATGTACTCCTCGCGATTATCGTCAAATTCGCCGGTGTCAAATGGATCAATAAACTGATGCCGGCTGTGGTTATCGGTCCGACCGTCGCCATCATCGGTCTTTCCCTTGCGGGCAACGCCATCGGCGATCTGATGAAGGGCAACGTCACGCATGAAGTCGTTGTCAAAACCGCCGGCGATTATGCGCTCGTCATGGAAGATTGGCATATTGAGAACGTCCAGAATGCAAACGTTCTGCTCTGCTTCCTCTGCGGAATCATCACCCTTGCCGTCACCATGCTCTGCTCGGTCTACGGAAAGAAAATGCTGAAAATGATCCCGTTCATCATCGGCATTCTCGCAGGCTATCTTGTCGCAACGGTATTTACGGTCATCGGCAATGTCACAAACACGATGGCACTTCAGATCATCGACTTCTCCAAGTTCCAGAACATGCAGTGGTATCCGGATTTCACTTTCTTAGAAGCCTTCAAGGGCGGTTACACCTACGGAGACTTAGGAAGCTTCGGTACTTACCTCGGCACCATCGCGGTCGCCTATATTCCGGTTGCCTTCGTAGTCTTTGCAGAACATATCGCCGATCACAAAAACCTCTCCTCCATCATCGGACAAGACCTGCTTGAAAATCCCGGCTTGTCCCGCACCCTGCTCGGCGACGGCGTAGGTTCCATGGTAGGCGCTTTCTTCGGCGGTTGCCCGAACACCACCTATGGTGAATCGGTCGGATGCGTCGCAATCAGCGGAAACGCTTCCGTAGTCACCATCACCGCAACTGCCTTCCTTGCAATCGCAGCTTCCTTCCTCGCACCTTTCGTCACCTTCCTCTCCACCATTCCGAGCTGCGTCATGGGCGGTGTGTGCATCGCGCTCTACGGCTTCATCGCAGTCTCCGGCTTGAAGATGATCCAAACGGTTGACCTTGGCGAAAACCGCAACCTGTTCGTCGTATCTGCCATCCTGATTGCGGGCGTCGGCGGTCTGGTCCTGACTTTCGGAAAAATCACCATCACCTCTGTGGCATGCGCACTGATCCTCGGTATCCTCACCAATCTCATGCTTGCCAACCGCAAGTGCGCGAAATGTGAAACGAAAACAGAAGAAAAAGAGGAAGTTGCTATCGGCAACGATACGCAAAACTGAATCTGACAAATTTACACAAAAATTTTGAAACAAGAAAACTTCCCCTGCCGCTCCATTCATGCGGCAGGGGAAGTTTCTCTATCAAAAGGATCAAGCCGTTTTTTCTGTCTGATTCTGATCCTTTCCGGTTTCCACCGTGGCAAGCTCCGGCAGATAATCACCGGGATCCACCCGCACGCCGTTCTTTGCCATTTCAAAATGCAGGTGCGGTTCCTCCGCAAGTTCCATCTTTGCCGTTTCGCCCACTGCGCCGATCACATCGCCCGCTTTCACTTTTCTGCCTTCCACGATCTCATCCGGCAAGGTATTGCTCAGGTTCTGATAAATCGCTGACAGACCGTCTCCGAGATCCAGTTCGATGCAGCACCCCATAAACGGATCCAGATAAATATGCTTCACCGTCGCGTCACCGATCGCAACCACCTGACTGCCAAGTGCCGCGGCAATGTCTACACCGGAATGGATCCGATAATCGTTCATTGTCATGGAAAATACCAATACCGAATCGTCATATCCTTTGCTGACGCTTCCCGCAAGCGGTTTCTGATAGTTTGGCTTTTCCGGCTCCTCATTTCCACCCGGTTCGTCTGTCTTTCCGGGGTTCTCTTTGTCACCCTGCTTCTGACTCTCGTCCGGCTTATCCGGCGTATTCGGACGTTCGCTCTGATTGGGCGTTTTGGTCACGGTGGGATCGGTCACAACAATGTTCGGTTGCTTGGCTCTGCGCGCCGCGCCGGCAACCGCCACGGCTACCGCCACACTGACAATCACCAATACCATCACTGCCATGAGTATATAGACTGTTTTTCCATTGACTTTGGGCTTTTGTTCGTACTTCATATGCATTCCATCCTTTTCGCTGTGATTTTCCGCAATCGCGGTTTGATGCTCCTATTGTTTCCAAGCTGTCCACGATTATTCAGATTTCACAAAAAAAGAATCTTTCGACTAAAAAAAAGCATCGTCCGTTGGCAAACGCAACTGCGTTTGTACGGACGATGCCAAGTAATATTATACTGGAAAACTTTCGGTATGAAGCGACAAACCTGTGCATATCATGTAAAACAACAAACTCTGCAAAGCAGGGTAGCAAACCCGTTTGCAGAGTCAGTGTATTTTTTGAACTCAGGTGTTCTTCAACAATTTGAGGCACTCGGAGCAAATCAGCTTGCCCTTGAAAAACGTAATTCCGTCGCTGTTGTCACAGAAAATGCAAGACGGCTGATACTTCTTCAGAATGATGCGATCTTCATCCACGAAGATCTCCAAAGAATCTCTGCTTTGAATTCCCATAGTATTGCGAATTTCGATCGGAAGAACGATTCTTCCCAGTTCGTCGATCTTACGAACCATGCCGGTTGATTTCATTGTGTTATCCTCCTGCTTTTGGCTATCATTCCTGTACTTTCCGAAATCCATCCGACTGCGCCAACTCTGCAATGGGAGCGACAGCAAGCACGCAAATACGGCAAATTATGCAAAAGTACATATTACATATAAAAGTATATCATATTTTTTCGCGAAAGTCAATAGGTTTTGACTGTTTTTGTCGTATTTTTTTGTAACTTTTTTGGGGTTCCCGAAAATTAGTTTGTCGTTTTTCATGGAACTGTACAGTTTTTAAGCTTATTTATAATAAAATTTATTACTTTTCACGAATACTCTGAGAGGTGTCTGGAATGATCGGAAAAATTTTTGCAACACTTTGCCTGCTCTCGACCATTTTCGCCATGGCAACGCACCGGATGGCAGAGGTTTCCTATGCCGTGCTTGCCGGCGCTACCCAAGCCGTCACCGTGTCCATTGGTCTATTGGGTGCGCTCTGCTTCTGGAACGGGATCCTGCAATTGCTACATGCCTTAGGTTGGGTGGATCGGCTGTCCCGCCTGGCGGCGCCAATTTTGCGGCGGCTTTTTCCAAACACTTTTGCACAGGGTGCCGGCTCCGCGGAAATCACCGCATGTCTGTGTGCCAATCTGCTCGGACTCGGAAACGCGGCAACGCCGCTCGCCATTGCCGCCATGGAGCAAATGCAACAGCAAAACCCGACGCCGGATACGGTAACGGAGGATATGCTCACGTTCACGGTACTCGGCACAGCGCCGTTCGGACTGTTTCCCACCACTGTGCTGGCACTGCGCAGTGCCGCGGGATCGGCAGAGCCGTTTGCGGTGCTTATCCCGATCTGGCTCTGCTCCGCCTGCACCACTTGTGTGGCAATCCTATGCGCCAAAATCCCGTTTTGGGTGCGAAAGAAGTGCGTCAGACGATCGCGTAAGACAAATACCCGCATTCTGCGACAGGAGCCTTTATGATTCAGCAAATCACCGCTTATCTTGTTCCGCTTCTTCTCTGCGGGATTTCCCTCTGCATCCTATGCCGCAAACAAGATCTGTTTTCTTCTTATCTTTGCGGCGCAAAAGATGGAATGCGCACCTGCGCGCATCTTTTGCCGTCTCTGTGTGCACTGACAGTCGGTATCTCCATGCTTCGTGCAAGTGGGGCATGCGATGCGATTGCCGCCCTGCTTGCACCGCTCTGTGAAAAAATCGGCATCCCGACGGAGATCCTGCCTTTGCTTGCCGTTCGTCCGTTCTCCGGCGGTGCCTCTACCGCGCTTGCACAGGAATTGTTCACCACCTTCGGTGCGGACAGCTTTCCTGCGCGGTGCGCCGCGGTTTTGATGGGTTCCTCCGACACTGTGTTCTATGTCGTCGCGGTTTATTTTGGGGCGGTGGGGATCCAGCACGGCAAACACACGCTCGCCGCCGCTTTGGTAACCATGCTTTGCGCGGCGCTTTTTGCCTGTGCCATCACCCGCGTTTGCTTTTGAAAATCTACCTACAAAGGCGGAAAAGGACTTGTATTTTCCAAAAAATTGTGCTATACTGAACAGAGATCAGGATTTTTTGGAATCATCCTTCCCTTTGCGCTTGGATTTTGGTTGGAAAAATACAGGAAGAATGGTGCCGCAAACGATCAAAACGGCAATCACTCCGACGAACACCAAAACCGGAAGCTGATAACGTCCTGCCGCCTCCGTCTGCGGCTGTGCAGACAAAAACATAGCTGGCAAGCGAAGCATCCGGAACCGGGCACCCCACTGTTCTAAAAAAAATGGCAACATACGCGATTTCCTCTATTTCCTGTTTCTTCTTTTTCAGTATATCATAAAATTATGAACATTTCCTTATCAATCGGAAAAACGATTGTTTTTTCGACTAAAAAAACGGAGTCATCATGGAACTGCAAACCAAACGATTTTCAAAAAATGACGCGGGGTTTCGTTGTGCCAACTGCGGATTGGACGTCAAACCGCTCGGCTATTCTTCCCGCAATCACTGCCCCAAATGCCTGTGTTCTCTGCATGTAGACGTTCTGCCGGGAGATCGCGCTTCTGACTGCGGCGGAATTTTAGATCCCATCACCGTGGAGACTGATCCGCGCAAGGGCTATATTATCGTCCACAAATGCCGCAAATGCGGGGCGATCCGCCGCAACCGCGCCGCGCACAATGCAAAGGAACAACCGGACGATCTTTCTTTGCTCATCCGCTTGAGTGCGCAGGGGAAGCCGTTTTGAATACGCCGTTTTCTGTTGCGGCACAGCCGCGGGAACTATGCTGCGCGTTCAGTGGGCACCGCGATCTTTCCGAGGCGGCGCTACGCGCTTTACAGCCTCGGATGGAGCAAGTGGTTACTGCCAGCATTGCAAAGGGTTACCGCCATTTTCTTGCGGGCGGCGCGATGGGATTTGATATGCTTGCCGCCATCACTGTTCTGAATTTACAGTTTTCGTTTCCGTACATCACACTCAGTATGATCCTGCCGTGTCCGGCACACGACGGAAAGTGGAATTTTGCAAAACGCGGGCAGCTGCAAACCATCTGCAAGCGTGCAAATGAAATACTATACACCGCAGAACATTATCATCGCGGATGCATGATGATCCGCAACCGGTATCTCATTGACCACAGCGCAGCGCTCATCTGCTATTGTACAAGGGAAAGCGGCGGCACAGCCGCCACCCTGCAAATGGCGCAAAAAGCCATGCTGACCATCCAAAATCTTGCAGATTCTCACACACAGGATCTATGACCACTATGAAAAGATAACATGCGCACACATTCCCGATGGGAATGTGTGCGCATGTTGCATTTCTACATTGCCTGTCCGGTGAAGAAATTACAGCAGAACTTCATGTCCCGTCTCTGCGGACTTGTAGATCGCATCCAAAATCTTCATAATTACAACGCCATCCTCGGCAGGGTTTCTGCAAGGTTTGCCGGTTTTGACGCAATCCACAAAGTGCGCGATCTCTTTTGCAAACCAGTCGCCAAAGGAATCTTCCTGCAATTCCGCAAATTTTACATCCACCAGCTGTCCGTCCATTTCCGAATACATCTTCAGAGGATCGGTGCGGCATCCGCTCTTGGTACCGAACAACTCAATTTTGGTTTCCGTTTCGGTATTCAGGGCAAAAGAAGCCTCCAGACAAACCGTCGCACCGTTGTCATAACGGATCACTGCATGTGCGAAATCTTCCACATCTTCAATCTCACCCGGCACAGAATCTGCGGCATGGTAGCCACGGCTGTGCCACTGCGCGGAACGATCCAGCTTTTTATAGGTCACCGCATACACGGAAACCGGATTCGGATTGCCCATCAGATAACGGGTTTCATCCAGCACATGAACGCCGATGTCGATGACCGGTCCGCCGCCGGAACGGCTCTTATCCGCAAACCATCCGCCGGGGCATCCGTTGCGGCGCAAGTAGGTTGCTTTTGCATAGTACAATTCACCGAACATGCCGTCATCTACAAATTTCTTCAGCATTTCCGTTTCGTTGATGAACCGGCGCACAAAACCGACCATCAGCAGTTTTCCCTGCTTCTTTGCCTCAGCGCACATTTCTTCCGCCTGCTGTGCGTTCATGGCAAGCGGTTTTTCACACATAACGTGTTTGCCGGCTTTCAGTGCCGCCATCGTGCAGGCATAGTGATTGCAGTTCCAAACGCAAACCGACACCGCGTCGATCTCCGGCAATGCCACCATATCCTCTACTTTTGTAAAGCACCGCTCCGCAGGAATGCCATACTGCTTTGCCGCAGCCTGTAAACGATCTGCGTTGATGTCGCAGAATGCATAAATTTCCGCATCTGCACACTTCTGATAAGCGCCAAGATGAGAACGTGCAATATTTCCCAGCCCGATGATACCGATTTTCAGTTTTCCCATATCTGAATTCCTTCCTTTTTGAAGATTTGAAGTTTGAAAAAATGAATTCCGTTTTATGCCTGTGCCATCACTTTGCGCAGATAATCTGCCGCTGTACGGATATCTG
>DLLB01000082.1:15475-24566 GCA_002477905.1 Clostridiales bacterium UBA7573
GGATCGTCGCCGCATTCCCGTTCAATCGTGAGATAGCCGCGATAGCCGACTTCCTCCAGTGCGCGCAGATATGCCGGGAAGTCCACCGAACCGGTGCCAAGCGGCACTTCTTTATAATAGCCGCCCTCGCTGTATTCCTTCGGAATCGGATGTACCACACGGTAGATATATTCCGGATTGCTCTCCTTGAGCTTCACACCGTCTTTGGCATGCGTATGTACGATATAGCTTCCCAGTCTATGTACCGCCTGTACCGGATCGTCTCCTGTTACCATCACCAGATTTGCCGGATCCAGATTGACGCCGACGCCTTTTGCGGTGAGAGAATCCAAAAATTTCTTTAATACCGCGGAGGTTTCCGGTCCTGTTTCAATGGCAAAATGCGAGCCGATGCTGTCCGCAAAAGCAGCAAGCTCATTGCAGGCATCCTGCATAACACGATACCGGGGGTGCGTTTCATCTGCCGGTACTACGCCGATATGCGTGGTGACCACGTCAGATTCCAGTTCCTTGGCAAGTTCCATGATCCGCTTGGAAGTCTCAATCAACGCCGGATTGCGCTCCGCGTCTCCGAACCCATGTCCGAGATCTCCGCAAATTGCAGAAAACACCAATCCGTGAGAACGAACCAGATCCAAAACCTCGCGCCGCCGTTCCTTGGTAAAGGCGTCCGGTGCAAACTCCCCTCTTGTGCAATAAAGCTGTAATCCTTTCGCGCCGATGGATACCGCTTTTTCCACTGCGGAGCGAATATCGCAACGGAAAGAATCGACCATTACGCCGATCGGAAACTGATACATATACGTTCCTCCTGTGCATTCAAAACTAGGGACAACTCCCCTATTTCTATTATCATATCATATCTGTAAGTATCTTGCAAGTGTCAAATCGGGCTTTTTTTTTACACTTTTGAGCGTATCCGCCCACTGATTTCAATTTTGGCGGGATTTTCCCGTGCGTCTATTCTCCCGCATCCATCATCTGCAACCGTAAGATCTCCGCTTCTCCTGCGCGGGCTTGCACCAAGCCACCCGCTGTCATCAATTGCAGACTGCGCCGGACAAGTTCCAGATGCGATTCGCAACAAAACAGATTCCGGATGGCATACAGCGCTTGCGGTTGTGCGCAAAACCGCTTTTTCCCCGAAATCTTTCATATGATTGTTTGCAAGAATCGCACAATCGCACTGTAACAGCTCTAAAAATATCAGATCCTCCGCACGGCATCCGATCGCAGGTCCGTTCTTCGGAATCGGGGCATCGGTCTGCGCCGCTACCGGATTTTCCAGATTGACAATCCGGTAATCTGCCCGTGTGAAAATGGGTTGTATCTGTTGCAGCGCGACGCGGTAATCTTTCTCCGTCGCAAACGGATGCCGGAAGCTCACGTCGCCGGCAACCGCAATTTTCAAGCTCATTCTCCAAGTCCTCCTTTTTCTGCATACATTTTCTTCATTTTACTATACTTTTTTCTTCCTGTCAAGAAAAACTTGCCATTTCCTTGCTCCTGCCGCTTCGCGCATAACTTCCCTGCTTTGGCACATACTGAAAACAAAGAAAGCGGGGGGAATTTTCTATGAAAAAGGTCATCGTCATCGGCGGCGGTGTATCCGGACTTGCCGCCGGTATCACAGCTTTACAAGCCGGATATGCCTGTGAAATTTTTGAAAAAAACGCCGTCACCGGCGGCAATCTCACCGGATGGGTGCGAAGCGGCTACACCGTGGATAACTGCATCCACTGGCTGACCGGCACCAAAACCGGCACCAAGCAAAATCAGATCTGGCAGGAACTTGGCGCGCTTGACAACCAACCGGACGCGCTGTACCGTCCTTCCTGCCTGTTCACCAGTCAACAAGGGGAGGAACAGCTTATTTTTTCCCGCGATCCGGAAAAAACAAAAGCACGGATGCTGGAGCTTTCTCCGAAAGATCGCACGGAAATTCTACGTTTCTTCGACGCACTTGACGCATTGTTCGGGGAAGGAAAAGGGATGCGGAGACGCCTGCGGCAGATGCGTGCGTTATGGTTTTACGGTAAATATAATCTGTATCAGCTTGCGGCACGGTTTTCCCATCCGCTGTTACGCATGGCAATGACGGATTTTCTCGGTGGGGAGCTTTGCGCACTTGCGCTCCTGTTTGCCTACGGCACCTTTGCCTATGAAAACGGCGATATTCCGCGCGGCGGTTCGCTTGCCATGGCAAAGCGGATGACCGACCGGTTTCTATCGCTCGGCGGGCAGTTACACCTGCGCATGCCCGTGGTCCGGATCCTGCGCGGCGCGCAGGGGATGGGCGTTGTGTGTGCGGATGGACAGGTATTTCTTGCGGAGGAACTGGTTTGTGCAACCGATCCGGCAGTCCTCTTTTCTTTTGAAAACACCGCCGTGCAAGCTACAACTCTGCCGTCCGGCTACACCGCGGTACACGTCCCTGTACCGGATGCCTTCCGGAAGCGGTATACCCATCCGGAAAACTATCCGATCTGCTCCAGTTTACACGCGGCGTTTGCAGTCAACCGTGACGCGGCGACAACCCTATGCGGCACGCATACCATCGACATCCGTCCGATGGTCATATGCGGCAGGATCATCACACGCATCCCGCTTCGCGCCTTCTGTTACGAGCCGGATTTTGCACCGGAAGGAAAAACAGTCCTTCAGTGTCTGGTTTTTTTACGGCAACCGGAATGTGAAAAATGGCTGAATCTGCGAGAGGATCCGACCGCTTACGCGGCAGAAAAGAAGCGATTTGCAACCGATCTTGCCGAACGCATTGCAGAACGAATTCCGGCACTGCAAAAGGAGCTCACGCCTTTGGATGTCTGGACGCCGGCAACGTATCATCGGTATTTCGGCAGTTACTACGGCTCTTATATGAGTTTTCTATGGACAAAAGGATTGCCGCATCGCCGTCTTTCTTCGCGCCTTCCCGGATTTTCTCATCTGCACCTTGCCACGCAGTGGCAGACGTCGCCCGGCGGTTTACCGCTTGCCGCGCAAGCCGGCATCCGTGCCGTGCGCAGTTTCGCAGATGTGCAAAAAAATCACGCAAAATCTCCTGCATCACTTCCCGAAAAACAACCCGTAAAATCCACCCAACCGTAAATCGACATGCCCCTGTCTGCCGTCAGAATCCGACGGGCAGACAGGGGCAATTCTGCGAAAGCACGATTTTATTTTTTGGTCAGTCGCGCACGGAAGAACAATCGCTTTGCGGCATCTTTTTGAAAGGGGAGCAAGGGGTACAGATATTGTCGCTTTCCGCCGAAAGTCCGATTGGTTCCGACCAAAACCGCAATGCAGACAAGCCCGATGCAGAATCCCACCCAATCGAACAGTCCGATCAACGCTAAGAGTAGCAGTCGCATGAATTTCAGCGCATACCCAAGCTCATAGCCGGACTGTGTGAAATTGGCAATGGTGACAAATGCCATATACAGGATCACCTCCGGTAAAAACCAACCGATTTCTACCGCAAGATCGCCCAGCAACAGTCCCCCGATGATGCTTAAAGAATTGCCGAGCATACTGGGCGTATTTAAGGAAGCGAGCTTCAGTCCGTCAATTGCAAACTCCACCAAATACAACTGTAACAGGATCGGCACGGTATAAGGACGCGTAATGTGCAGAACCGACAAACTACTCGGAATCCACGGATCGTGCGTGACCAGCAGATACCATACCGGCGTCAAAAACAGCGCGATGAGTGCGATCACCACCCGTAGAAAGCGCAGATATGTGGAGGTAAGCGGCGGAAAGTAGTAATCATCTGTCTCCTGCATAAATTCAAATATCGAGGTCGGGATCAGCATCACCTGCGGGGAATTGTCGCAGAACACTGCGATCTTGCCCTCCAACAGCATCGCCGCCAACGCGTCCGGACGTTCTGTATACCGGAATTTCGGGAAAGGATTGTACCATTTTTGCGTAAGCAACGCTTCCGCGAGGCTCTGCTGTCCGAAATTTAAAGATTTCACCGGAAGATGGCACAGTTTGGCGCGCAGTTTTTCACATAGCGACGCGTCTGCCGCCCCCTCGATATAGCACATCACCAGGTCTGTGGTACTGGCACTCCCTACCGTATACAACTCCATCCGCAAACGCGGATCGTGTACCCTGCGGCGAAGCAACGCCGTGTTGCGCGTTAACGATTCTACAAATCCGTCTCTTGCGCCACGCAGAACACGGTCATTTTCCGGTTCTGAAATGCTCCGCTCCGGCAAATAGCGCGTATCCAAGACCAACGCCTTTGCCTGTCCGTCAAACAGACATACCGCGCCGCCGCAAAGCAATGCCTGCGGTAAACGCGCGGCGTCCGTCTCCTCATGCACTTCCGCAAACGGGATGTCCAATACCGGCTCCGAAAAATTCAGTTTCCGGATATTTTCTAAAATTTTTTCAAAAGAATCCTCTTTTACAAAGCCATCAATATAATATACTTTTGCCTGTACGCCGCTGTCAGTCGTCAAAGGATGACAGATCATATCAAAATTCTGAGCTGTGCAAACCGCACGTTCCAATGCGGCGCTGCTTTCTGCAAGCGCAGTCGGGATAGATTGCATTCGATTGCCTCCGGTTCAAATTGCGTTTCTTTCCGATAGTCATGCCCGCATAAAAGCAAAACTATTGCAATTTGAAGTTGGTATCATTCGGTAAATGCGCTTGTTCTGCCAAAAAAGCCCGTGTTTTCACACAGGCTTTCCATCCATTTCTTTTCCGAGAGATTCAATGCGATTTTTTCCGGAACTGCACCACCATGCCCGCCACAATCAGCACAATGGCGAGAATGCTCCACGCAACCCGATTGGAAAATCCGAAAGTCGCCAAAAGGTTTTCCGCGGCATACCAGCCGCCAACCGCAGAGGTGACAATCACAAGCAACGGTTTGACCAAGAGCATCGTTAAGATTCCAACCACGGCGGCAATGATAAACGGTACCACCTTTTGTGTGGAATCGTTGAGCGTTGTGATATGCTCGTTGATGAAGGGCAACAGCAGACCGCCAAGCCAGTATCCGCCGACTGCGCCGCTTAAAAATACGCCGAGTTTATAGATTTTAAATGCCAAAAATGCGCCAAGCAAACCGAATACCACAATGGCAATCCAAACCACTGTACCGGAAATAGGTGTTTCTTTGCCGCGGTTGATCGCCCCCATCAGCAAGGTGCCGAGCAAGGCGCCAATGCCGAACCCTAACAGCGAAATCACCAGCTTGAACAGCCGGTATCCAAAAAAGGTCACCACTAAAAATAAGAGCGCAATCAACAAAAAGGTGGCATGAAAATGACTGCTGGAGATGGAATCCGTCGTTTCTTTCACCTTGTCATAATATTGACTGAGCGGAAACGAATCTCCGAGATACTCCCGCAGGCGTTCCCACATTCCGCTTCCTGTTTCTTTGAGATCGTCCACTTTTTCTTCTGCGATCTGCCCGACGATCTGTCCGGCAATCTCCTGCTCCGACGTGGGTTGTGCCGCAAAGACCGTTCCCGCAAAGGCACAGAACAACCATACCAGTATCAACCCGACCGTCAAACTCCGCATCCTGCGTGTCATAACGGATTCCCCCTTTTCATTTTCTTTCATGGAAGGCGGCAAAACAGCTGTCGGCTTCCAATTTTTATGGACTCAAGATATTTTTTCTTTTGAAAACAGTATTAGTATAGCACGAAACCAAAGAAAATGCAACAGTTTTTAAAAATCTCCGTCTATTTTTTTCGCATTTTCCCGATTCGCATTTTCCGTCATTGTACGATAGGAAAGCTCTGCCGCCGCAAGATCCGGCAGACACCGGAGCCGCCACACCGGAACCTTCCGTAACAGGATATCCAGATTCTGCAAGAATAATTCCGTCACTGCCGCCTCTTTGGAATAAACAGTCTGTGTAAGCAGCAACGGCAATGCTTCCCCAACGGAAAGCCGAGCCATTTCGTTTTGTTTTGCCTGTTCCAACACACAGATTCCGGCAAGCTCCGCCCGCAGATTCCGGTTCAGATCACTTTTTCCGCTCCATGGCGTACCGTAGGCATACGCCGTCCCGTCCAAGATCCGGATCGCGGGCTTATCGTCATTTAACATCACCGCACGTTCGCCCAACAGCTTCCGCCATAAAGCCGTGTGCGTCGATTTCCCCGTACCGCTCGGCGCGGTGAATAAATACGCTTTGCCGTCCACACACACGGCAGACGCGTGAAGCAGCATCCCGTGATAATGCACAAGCGCACGGTAAAATGCCCATCCGGTCGCCATATATTCACAGGTTTCCGCAGGCGTATTGGGAAACTTCGTTTGAAAATAAACGCCAACGTCCGGAGAAATTTCAAAATCAGGCTGACAGACTTGGGCTTGCTCTGCGGGAAGCCGATAAGGCTCGCTCTGTATGGCAGTCCTGCCGATCGATGTCATTTTTACGCAAAGATCCGCAATGCGGTACAATCCCGTTGTCTGATTTTTCATCTCGCAATCCTCCTGTTTGATCGGATAAAGTAGGGGTTATTTTCCGTTTTTCTCCCGCAAACGCTCTGCCAGCGCGGGATCCGGCGCCACATAGGCTGTCTCGTTTTGGGAAAACGTCACATATCCGGGCGGCGCGCCGTTGGGCTTTTTGACATACCGGATATGGGTATAATCCACATCCACACGCGGAGCAGATGCCGCTTGCGAATAGGTTGCCGCGATCACAGCCGCCTGCGTCAGGTCCTGTGTGGTGGGTGTTTCCCCTTCGCAAAGCAATACCACATGAGAGCCGGGATAATGCTTGACATGAAACCAAACGTCTGTTTTCTGCGCCAGTTTTGTCGTGATATAATCGTTTTGCGTATTGTTTTTTCCGCAAAGAATACATTTCCCGCTATCCGTATAAAAGCGCATTGGGGCGGGTGGGGGAGGGTTCTTTGCGGCATGTTGTAGCGCACTCTTTTTCAGATAACCGGACAAAACCAGTTCTCTGCGGATCTCCTCCAGATCGGATTCTTTTTCCGCACAAGGAACGGACTCCAGTACCGTCTGCAAATACTGCAGCTCTCCGGTTGCCTTTTGGATCTGTGCATCCAACATGATCTGCGCATTTTTGGCTTTCCGGTAGCGTTTATAATATTCCTGCGCATTCTGCGCCGGCGTCAGTTTCGGATTCAGATGCAAGGTCACTTCGGATGGCGGATCGGTCGTGTAATCCGTGACGGTCGCTTTCTCTGTTTTCGGCTGAAGCAAAAACAGATTGGCATAGGTCAGATCGCCCATACGCCGGTATTCTTCCATGGCATCACATTCTTTGCGTTCTGCCTGCTGTACCGCAAGCTTCTTTTGCAAGCGATGGATATGCGTATGAAGTATGTGCGTAATATCCGCGGAACGTTGCCGCATCACATCCTGCTGTGCGCGGGCATGGTAAAATGCTTCAATCAAGGCAGACACGGACGCATAGGGAACAAGCCGACCGGCGCTTTGCATACAGGTCGGGCAGAAAAAAGCAAACTCTTTTGGCGCGCCGGAAGCATCTGTCACCAAATATGGGGTGAAGCTGTGCGTCTGAATTTGTGTGCGAATATCCGCAAACGCATTCCAAAGCTGTGCGATCTCACCGTTTGCACGATACAACATTTCCCGTGCGGTGAACGTGGCGATTCCAAGGTACGTTGCGGCAAGCCATTTTTCCGTTGGAAGCGACGTGCCGACGCGCGCGAAAAATGCCGATTCCGTTTCAGCGAAAGGATCCAATTTCTCCTGTGCGGGCGGTAAAGTATAAGAAATGCCGTTTAAGATTTGCCGTTTGGAACTGGTGGAAAAATCCACGAGCTTCATAGCCCCCAACACCCGCCGTTCGCCCTGCGCGGTAAATTCACACAAAATCAGGTTGCTGTATTTGCCCATGATCTCTAAGATCAATGATTTTTTACAGGCATACCCTAATTCGCTTGCGGCGTCAAATTCCCACTCCATCACCCGTTCAAATCCGAATTGTCGTACCGCCGCAATGCGTGCGCCCACCAAATGCTTGCGTAGTAACATACAGAACATCGGGGGCACCGCTGGGTTTTCCCGTCCTTCCAAAACCAAACATGCGCGTGGAGAATCCGCACCGGCATGTAGCAGAAGGCGTAAAGTCGTGCGATCCTTGTGCAATAGCAGCAATACTTCGTCCGGATTCGGCTGCTGCACCTTTTCCACACGGGCATCCGTCAGTTGACCGGACAATTCCGCAGTCAACGCCGCCACCAGTCCCGCGTCAAATGCCATCTCCTGATTCCTCTCCTTTTTCCGGCAATTGTGCGGCGGCAGAATAAAACTGCTCTATAACCGACATGCCTAATTTTTCTGCGATCCGGCAGGAGGCTTTGTGGTTTGCCGCACATACATAGCACACCTTTTTGCCTTCCTGCTCTGCATGCTTCGCAAGCACATACGCCACATAAGTACCGCGTCCTGCGCCGGCGTATGCGGGCGCCACATCTACAGAAATTTCATAAATACCCGCATAGGTTGGATTTTGTGCCGCAATTCCGATAATTTTTCCATCCGCCAGTAGCGCACAGATCTGTTGATCGTCAAAAGCCGGCGAAAAATCAGTCAGGTTTTGATAATTTGCAAATTGTTCCGGCAATAAAAAAACAATCTGCTCTGCCGGATGCGGGTTGGAAATTTGCTGTGGTGGTTGTGAGAGCGTATAAACGAAATAAGAAACGCCGAGGTCGGCATCCTCCCGCTTCGCACCATGCTGTGCGAAATAGGGAAGTAGCATCTCGTCCAATGTTTTCAATGCAATTTCCGAAAAAGGAGCTTTGGAAAACCGCGCTTCATAGGCATGCGCGATCGGTGCAGTTTGCGCGTAAGTTTCGATTTGCAAAGGCTGTCCGACTTTTTGACTGACAAAAACGGGCACCAGCATACCATAGGTTTCAATTTGCGCTTGATCATCCACAATCGTCAGCATGGTTTTCCCTCCATTTTCTGCGTTTCGCAAAATTTTTGAAAATAAACAAAAAGTGTCTACGGCTTGTACCGTAGACACTTATGTTAGCATCGACCTATTTTACCGAGCCGTCGCCAGCTAAGTATTTTCGGCACAGCAGAGCTTAACTTCCGTGTTCGG
>DLLB01000008.1:0-808 GCA_002477905.1 Clostridiales bacterium UBA7573
GCAGGAAGCGGTGCATGTATTTCAACCGCAGGTTGCGAAAAATCCGTTCAGGCGTTGCTTGCTTTCGGAGGGATTTTTGTGTTATACTGAGGATACAAACAAGCGCGCTGTTTGAAAGAAAAGGAGGAAACTGCCATGTCTTTTTCCATTGGAACCAAAATCAAAACCCTACGCAAAGCACACGGACTTTCCCAAGAGCAACTGGCAAATCGACTCGGTGTGACTGCGCAAGCCGTTTCCAAATGGGAGACGGGACTGACACTGCCCGACATCACGCTGGTTCCCGCTTTGGCAAGTTATTTTCAAGTGACGACCGACGAACTGTTTGATTTCAAACTGTACGCGTTACAAGCACGGATCGCCCAAATCTGCAAAGATGCCGCCGCGTTTCGGGAAAGCGATCCGCAAAAAAGCCGCGCCATCCTGGAGCAAGCCCTGCAACAATATCCCGACGATGAAGTATTACAGAACAATCTGTTGTACGTCATGGATTACACCGCGCATCCGGAGGAAACCATCGCGCTTGCCCAAAAGCTTGCCGGACAAACCGCGCAGGAAGAAATCCGCTATGATGCGCTTCGGTTTCTCGCATACGCCTATGCGGCAAAAGGCGAAACAGCCGCGGCGCGCGCCGCAATCGAACAGATTCCCGAATTGTATTTCACCAAGCTCACCGAACTGGCATTTTGCCTGCACGGCGCGGAGCGGCTACCCGTCGCGGAAAAGCAAAAATGGATCTCCTTTGAAAATTTACTGCAAATGATGGGAAAGCTTGCACAGAGCTATGAGGAGATCGGGAAAATTCCCG
>DLLB01000008.1:844-1004 GCA_002477905.1 Clostridiales bacterium UBA7573
ATTCCCGCCGCGATCACGGAAACCGAGCAGGCATTGCACCTTCTTTCCGTATTTGCAAAAGAAGTGCGTGCGAAAGATTTTCAGAATTATGTCACTTATTTTTCCGACTACCGTACAAAATTACAGGAAGCCGGCAAAACATCGGATACAGCCCAAAAAT
>DLLB01000008.1:1036-4789 GCA_002477905.1 Clostridiales bacterium UBA7573
CAAAAATGAAAAAACCATGTAAAAACCGCCGCATCCCTTTGAATGGCGGGCTATGGTTGGGACAGGTCGCTTTTTGCGAAAATACCGAACGGTTACGAAATCATTTCGTAAAAAACAGGTTGCAAATCGGGCTTTGGTATGTTATGATAACAGTAAAGTATCCCAAATGGAGGAAATGCTATGTCTCTGACCTATCAATCCAACGGCGGCGCCGCAATCAACGAAAAAATCCGGGAAGCAATCGCAGACGGAAGCCGCTGTATCCAAATCCGCGGCAATTATGAAATTGAACAGACCATTGTGATCCCATCGGATTTCACCGTTCTTCTCGACAACTGCAAACTCCGGATGGCAGACTATACATTCTGCAACATGTTTACCAATGAAGGATGTCTTTCGGAAACGGGACACACGCCGGAGGGTGCCGATCACAACATCGTCATCGAAGGGCATGGAAACGTTGTGCTGGACGGTGGGAATTTCAACGGACTTGCCGAATGCAATCACGGAAAAGACGGCAGACCGCATATCAGCGTGAACAATCTGCTGTTATTTGTCAATGTGGACGGATTTCAAATCCGCGGTCTGCATATCCGGAATCAGCGGTGGTGGGCAATGAATTTTGTGTTTTGCCGGCACGGGCGAATTCAGGAAATTGATTTCCGGTCGGATGACCGGATGATCGATGAGAACGGCAATCTTGTCCATGGGCTGAGCTGGGAAAAATATCACGGGCATGACAGCGTATACCTCAAAAATTCGGACGGCATCGACCTGCGCACCGGATGTCATGACATTGTGATTGAAAACATCACCGGATTCACCGAGGACGACACCATCGCGCTGACCGCGCTCAACGCTTCCACGGAAAAACTGCATCATGTGGAGGGACTTCCGACCGGTATCCACAACGTCATCATCCGGAACGTCAATGCCGCGTCTTTCTGCGCCATTATCCGTCTGCTCAATCAAGGTGGACCAAAGCTGTATAATATTCTGATCGACGGCGTAATGGACGCTTCCGCGGATGTGGAGTATCTGGAGCGGGGAGAGAGTGGGGTACGCATCGGCGATCCGTATGAGGGATACGGCGGAAGGCAACCCTATCCGGATGAAACGTTTCACATCACAGTGCGAAATGTCTATTCCCGCGCAAAAGCCGCTGTCCGGATCGCGGGAAACGTGAAGAAACTGACGCTTGACAATATCGCGGCGTTTGATGGCGGTGAAAAGATTGTATTTGACAAAACCGCAACGATCAGCGATTGATCTGAATTGCACTGGCTTTTCTTACAGCATATTATACAGCATATTATAACGAAAAAGGCGAACCGAAAATCGGTTCGCCTTTTTCTGTCAAGACCGTCTACAAAATAGAATCCATATTTCTTTTCTCCATTTCCATACAATTCCACACGAGCCGTGCCGGAATTTTCACCGTTTGCATCCCAAGGCAAGTGCTCCGCATCCTTGTCCGCGCCGTCTTTCGGAAAAAGCGAACCCAAACGTTCCGAACGCTTCGACCGCTGCTTTGCTTCGGATGCAACCAGAAGAATCGCCCGGCTTCTCCGTTTTACGCGTGTAGGAACGTAAACTTCTCCCATGGAATGTTGACCGGTTCTTTTTTGGTAATAATCGCGTCCACGCACATCAAAAGCGGGAAATCCGCAAGATGTAGCTGCCCTGCGCTTGCGGCAATGCGAATCGCGCGTGCCACCCGCTCCGCAACCACAAGGGATTCCAGCGTTACCCCGTTCAGCTCCGCTTTGGCTTCGTCAATATTCAATCCGCGCCCCAGCAGGATCCCGACCAAACGGGTTCTTCCTCCGTAGACCGTTACATACAAATCTCCCGCACCAACACAAAGATTTTCCAGGGTTCCCGCATTCTGATAAGCCAACAGTTTCGCCATTTCCTTTGTTGCCTGCCCGAAAACCGCCGCCTGCGAATTAAAATGCAGTTCGCTGTCTATGCCGAATTTACGCTGATTCAATCCAATCGTGAGCGCAATACCAAGCGCATAGCCGTTTTTCAGCGCGACCGCCGACTCGATCCCGACAACATCGGTAGAAAGACTGATATGGTAGTAATCGGTTGCCATGATCTGTTTCAACCGCTCCAGTGTGCGGAGATTTTTCCCGCAGAACGTTACCTCCGTCTGATCGTGTGCCACCAATTCATAGCTTGTACACGGACCGCCGATGGCGTTTAGTTCCACATGGCTTCCGATGGCGTCCAGTTTTTTCTGCCAAACCTCCGGATAGCAAAGAAGCTTTCCATCCGGCATATCCAGCAATCCTTTGGTCACGCTTAAAACCGGAATAGAATCCGGAATCTTCGGCAGAACAAAATCGCCAAACCACTCCACGCCGAAGCTGGACACACCGCCGATGATCAGGTCTGCGCCCTCTATGGCATGCTCCATTTCTTCGATCTGATAGTAGGTCACGCCTGCGGGAAAATCCGTTTTGAACTTCGGATGTCTCCCGGTTTTACGACAAGTCTCGATGATCTCGCGATCAAGATGCGTTCCGACCAGTCGGACCTCATTTCCGTTTTCCCGCGCAGGAAAAGCCAGTGCCGATCCCATCATACCGGCACCGATGATTGTAACAATTGCCATATCGTTGTCCCTCTGCTTTCTTTGTTTTTCAGATGTTTTGCTGTCACAAGTATAGCATTGAAAGTGGCATTTGTCAAGGAAAACAAAGCGATATTGTTTTGGCTTCGCATGATTTTACCTTTTTCACACACACCTGATTCAAGTGCATATTTTTTTTCGATATAAGAGTTTGCAGATAAGCCATACGTCATAGCCGAATATTTTTCTTTTCCACGATTCTTCTCACATCATCGGCACAGTGCGCTCCGAATCTCACGGTTACAGTACCGTTGCGCTCTACATTTGCACATCCGCCGACATAAATATCTTCGTCGAATTCTTCATCAAAGACAGCAGGCTTTTCCTCAGAAAGACGCATATCAGCGATTTCAACTTTTTCCTTCAATAAATGTCCATAACCAACATAACCATAGGTAATATAAAGGTGACAGATATCGTGAATATCTTGCCCTTTCCCGCATAGCCTTTTTATGATTTTTCCGATTGTTGTCCCCCTCTGCTCAGAGTCATAAAGATTAGCATCTCTATTCCGGAAATCCTTCATGAGTTTCAGTTTCAGAACGCCGTTTTTGACCATGCGGCAAAAGTCTCCGCCATCCCATTCAAGTTGCTCCTCAAATGTCAGATCAATCTCGTGGATTTCGTCCTCATATACCGTTACCGACTCGCAATTTTCAAAATCCAGATCCATCCTCAGAATATCTTTCTTTGATATATCCGGCAGGTCGATATAAGCTGTATCGGAATCGGCGGGCCCGTATTTCTGATTCGGCTCAAACTGCAAAATCAGAAAATCCCTCTCCATGTGGCAACGAATATCCCCGAAAATCATGTCGTTCCAATTATTTCCATTATAGAGAATCAGGTGGTCAACGTCATTTTCCTCTGCACATCTTGTCTCAATATAGGATTTTCTGTTCTTCCTATACACCTCAGGATCATATAAAAAGGCGGTTCCATTTGGAGATGTTCGCTTTCTGGACGATATTTTCAGTTTCACATATCCGCTGTGCCCCACAAAAGAGGCAGTGTCCTCATATCGAACCAATCGGTCATATAAATTTAACCAAAGGTCGGTAAGCTCGCCTTTTTCAATTCTCAAAAAGTTTCCATTTTGGAACACAATATCA
>DLLB01000008.1:4819-5022 GCA_002477905.1 Clostridiales bacterium UBA7573
CAAGATGTTCTACATTCTGAGTACGATATACTTTCTTTTCAACGAAATAACGCATTTGCAACACCTCCGTTTTGCTCTCAAATTCATGTTCTCTCTTAAAAAATTAAAATTGTAAAGATTGGGCGGGGATGAAAACGAGGTTGTCAGTTCAAATCCTGTTTTTTGAAAATCAGGTCAAAACGCAGCTCTTAAATTCAAATATT
>DLLB01000008.1:5083-19253 GCA_002477905.1 Clostridiales bacterium UBA7573
ATATTCCGCGAAGTGCGCAAAATACTAAATATAGCAACAAAAAAGCACAAGATTCATTAAATCTTGTGCTTTTTATGTTTTGTAGCTTTTTCGTACTACAAAGATGGCTGGGATAGCTGGATTTGAACCAGCGTAATGCAGGAGTCAAAGTCCTGTGCCTTAACCAACTTGGCGATATCCCATTGCACGAAAAGCATTATACCATTTCCTTACCCCAATTGTCAAGTGTTTTTTTAGAATTTCTCAAAAAAATGCAAAATTGATTTTGCACGGAGCTCTGAATACAGCACACGGCCACGTTCTGCCATACCGCAATGAAAATTTGTAATTTTTTTTTGAATTGCGGAGGAAGTCTCTTGTTTTCGGTTGACAAGATGCAAAAAATGGGGTATAATACAAAGGAAGATCGGTTTATACGATTGAAATTTCTTTTTTTGGGAGGATACTTTCATGACTGTTACGAAAAAATCTTTGATCGGCGATGTGCTGGACTATGATGTGGATACCGCACAATTTTTCTTTGAAATCGGCATGCATTGTCTCGGTTGCCCGTCTGCCCGCGGAGAAAGCATTGAAGATGCTTGCGCAGTGCACGGTACGGATGCAGACGCTTTGGTGGAAAAGATCAACGCTTTTCTCGCAGGCAAATAAGCTTTTCGGATGATCTCTCCCGTGTCAAAACGCTTTTATGCGGATTCGCACGGGAGTTTCCCTTGTGTATCACCAAAATAAATCTTCCTCTTTTTTCAAAAGAACACCGATGCAAGAACAGGCGGGCAAAACAAGATGAACGGAAAACCTGATGCAAGGCTTTTGACTGTGGCATCCTTAGTACCAGAGGGCGCTATCCTTGCGGACGTCGGTACAGATCACGCTTTTTTACCTATTTATTTACTGGAACAGGGAAAAATTCCGTCTGCGGTCGCTTCCGATTTGCGGGATGGTCCCTGTGAACGGGCAAAACTGCACATTGCACAGCATGGACTTTCCGAAAAGATCACCGTCCGCAAAACAGACGGACTGCACGGCTTAGCCGCGTTCTCTCCGACGGCAATCACCATCTGTGGAATGGGGGGCGAATTGATCGCGTCCATTTTAGATGCCGCGCCATGGGTTAAATCACCTGCAATTTCCTTGATTCTGCAACCGATGACAAAAGCGGACACTTTGCGGTGGTATCTTGCGTCGCACGGATTTCTCCCCGACGCGGAGCGGCTTGCCGCAGAAGCGGACGCCTCTAAAATCTATCAGATCTTCCGTGCCCATTATACCGGCGTTCCCTATTCGCTCTCTCCCGCGCAGGCATTGCTCGGAGACACACGGCAACTTGGTACTTCTCCGCTGTTTTCCCCCTTTGTGCAACGGCAGATCGCATTGCTCAACATCCGGATTGACGGGTTGCACGCTGCCGGACGGGACGCACATGAGGAAGAAGCTACCCGTGCGGTTTTGAAAGGATGGTTATAACGATGCGCGCACGAAAGTTTTATCAGGCATTGGAACAACGGATTCCCGCAGGACTTAGCTGTGCGTGGGATCACGATGGCATTGCGTGTCTTCCAAACCCGGATACCGAAATCCGGACCGTGCTGGTCACATTGGATATCACAGACGCAGCAATCGACACTGCCCTATCCGTCGGCGCACAAGTCATCCTTTCCCACCATCCGTTATTATTCCATCCGTTGGACGCGCTGGACGCCGACAACGCAACTGCGCGCAAACTCTTGCGGTTGGTGCGCGCCGATCTTGCCGCTTTTTCCTTTCACACGCGGTTGGACGCGCTGCCGGGCGGTGTGAACGACACACTGGCTGCTGCCCTCGGCGTTTCCGATTGTCTGCCATTTGGCGAGAATGCCATGGGGCGTATCGGCAATCTGCCGCAAAAGGAGCCGTTCTCCTGCTTTTTGCAACGGGTACAAAACGCGCTTGGTGTTCCGTCCGTCGCTTTTCTGCAAGAAAAAGCAGAGGTACAGCGGATCGCATTGCTGGGAGGAAGCGGAAAAGATTTTCTGAAAGACGCCCTGCGCATGGGAGCGGATGTTTTTCTCACAGGAGAACTGGGGCACCACGCATTCACCGACGCAATCGGTGGAAACCTGAACCTGGTGGAAGCGGGACATTTCTACACCGAGCAACCCGTATGCGAAATGCTTCTTTCGCTCATCCACGCCATAGACGACACCATTCAGGTGCAAATTCATCGGCAATACGCCGTAAAAACCGAAACTTTTCACATACAGGAGGCAACTTTTGATTATTCAGTTAGATGAAGCGAAGCGGACCTTAGGCGAATTACGACAGGTGGTAAACGATCTTGCCTCCGCGCTTCGCATTGATACGTTAAAAAATGAAATTGCGGAAATGGAAGAACGCACTTCTCAGCCGGACTTTTGGAACGATCAGGAAAATTCCGGTAAAATTCTGCAATCCATCAAAATAAAAAAAGATAAAATCGAAGCCTACGAGCGGTTACAGCAACGCTTGGAAGATGCTTATCTGCTTGCGGAAATGGGCATTGAAGAAAATGACGAGAGCGTTGTAGAGGAAGTGCTGGAAGAAGTGGAAGCCGTAAAGCACGAAGCAGAACGGCAACGCATTGACACCTTACTCAGCGGGCAATATGACCGGAACAACGCGATTCTTTCTTTCCACCCCGGCGCGGGCGGCACGGAAGCACAGGATTGGGCCTCCATGCTGTACCGGATGTACGTCCGGTTCGGAGAAAAGAACGGATTCAAAGTCAAGTTGCTCGATTGGTTAGACGGGGAGGAAGCCGGCTTAAAAAGCGCGACCATTTTAGTGGAGGGTACCAATGCCTACGGCTATCTCAAAAGTGAAAACGGCGTGCATCGGTTAGTACGCGTTTCTCCGTTTGACGCCTCCGGCAGACGGCATACCTCGTTTGCTTCGGTAGAAGTCATGCCGGAATTCTCCGATGAGGACTGCAAGATTGAACTGCGCGATGAAGATTTAGAGATCACAGCGCACCGTTCCAGCGGCGCGGGTGGTCAGCATATTAACAAGACCGATTCCGCCATCCGGATCGTGCATATTCCGACAGGGATTGTAGTCGGTTGCCAAACCGAGCGCAGCCAGCTCCAGAACAAGGAAACCGCGCTGAAGATGCTGAAATCCAAGTTAATGGAAATCAAGGAACGGGAAAAACTGGAGCGCATTGAAGATATTCAGGGAAACAAAACCAATATCGAATGGGGTGCGCAAATTCGTTCCTACGTTTTTATGCCGTACACTTTAGTAAAAGATACCCGCACCGGCTATGAGGAAGTCAACATCGGCGCGGTGATGGACGGCGAAATTGACGGTTTTATCAATGCTTATCTGAAAATGAAAGCGTAAAGTTCCGCGACAGCGGATCAAATAAGCACATACGCAAAATAGAAAGGGGAAATTTTTATGTTTAAGCATTCCAAATTTTATCTTGGCGTATCTCTGTTTGTACAGGCGATCGGTTGCTTTGTGCTGTTCTTGTGCATGTGGGCAAAGCATAAAAATCTTGCGCGGGCACTTTTGGCTGTTTCCGCAGCTTCCGGCGTCACCGGCGCGCTCTTAATTGCCAAGAACGAACAGGAAGAACGTGCGGAAATGGAAGCGCTCTATGACTATTCCGACGATTTGGAGGAAGCACCGCAGGGAGACGCGCCGGAAAGCAAAGAGGAAAAAGATCCGCCGCTCCATATTCCGGTGGACGAAACCGCAAGCGAATCCGATTTTTCGTAAACGGCATCTTGAAAAATGCGCTTCGCTGAAAGGTGCTGTTTAAAAATCTTACTTCTGCATCCAATTTTCCAAAAGAAAACAAAACCACAAGAAAATCAGAGGCATCTGCTTTTTGGCAGATGCCTCTTTTCTCTTTTTGCTGGAATCCGTTCTTTTTTCCGGCCTTTTTACTCCCATTTCGGCATGAGTTCCTGCGGGAAAAATCCGGCTTCTGCATAATTGCCATGACAAGGAACCAATTTGGAAAGGTGACGCGCCGCGAAAGTCTTCAGCACTTCCCAGCCGCACAGATCTGCATAGTGCAGATCTTCCGACCACATCTGACACGCGGTATACACGATCACTTTAGAAAAATCGGATTGCAACCGATTCCAAGTGGTACCGATCATACCAAGCAATCCGTATTTTCTCGCAAGCGCGCATCTTCCCCGGATATTGTCCGTTTCATTCCAGGACGCAAGCAACAGTTTTTTCGGATCCCGGTATTGCAGGAAATATTCCACCGACTCCGGTTGATCTTCCTTGATATTATACTGCCAATCCACAAGGCAGGCATCCGGCGTCAGCTGTTTTAAGTTTTCTTCGCAATTCAAACAATGCCCGCTCACATTTCCGCAGAACGGATAGGGGAATGTGTCATTGCTCAAGAACATATCCCCCCAAAAGATCGGCATTCTGCCATGCGCACGCACATCCTGTGCAAGATCGTTTAAGTAGGATACAAACGCACGGTTTTCCTGTATCTGATGTCCGTCCCAACGACCGTCTGCGGCGTAGGCTTCATCGCATCCCAAGTGAAAATAAGGCGCGTGGAACAATTCCATCAATTCTTTCCGCACCGCGGAAAGCAACGCGCGGGTTTCTTCTTTGCTGACATCCCAAGTCCAGCCGCTCTCCAAAAATAGTTCCTCATATTCCGGCGCTTGATCCAATAACACCTGCTTGCCCGTGCGGAAGCGGGAATACGCCGCATGTCCCAAAGAATTACACATGGGAATAAACTGCATACCGAACGCTTCTCCGTCCAAAACCAATTCCGCAATCTCCCGCTTGGAATATGCTTGCTCCCAAGCCAGTTCTTTTACGCAATCCAACTGTAACGTGCCCCAAAATTCCAGCACCATATGTGTACATTTCAAAAAGCCGCACATCCGGATCGCTTTTTTCAGCTCCGTAAGAGAGGTTTCCGGAAATACCGCAAGGTGCATTGCCCGCATCTGCAAAGCCGGACGATCCGCAAGGCGCACACAGGGTACGGAAAATGTTCCGGTTTTCCGCGCATACGGTTCTAACAATTGCAGAAAGCTGACAAACGCGTGAATCAATCCGACCTGCTCTGTATAAACGATCGTCACAAGCTCCGGTTGAATCTGTAGCTCATATTCATATTCCGTCTTTTGCGCCGGCAGTGTGATTTCTTTTTGTAAGGACAACGCGGCAGTATGCCCCGTCTCCCGATGACGGATCAGCTCCAGTTTTCCTTTTTGACAGGTGTAGTTTGCAAACCATTCCGCGCACCGCGCTTCAAACGCAGGCATAGAAAAATCAGCGCTGACATGCAAATACAAATGATCCCGAAAAGAAAACGCTCCGCTTTTTTCTTCACAGATACTGGGCTTTGGCAAAACGGTTCTCATAATCATCCTCCGTATGGATCGGTTTCCCAAACCAATCGTTTTTTCCAGTATAGCATGCGCAATCGGGAAAGTCAACCCCTTTCCGCACAATCCGACCGGATTCTGCTCCGCTTTTCCTCTTGCGTTTTCTGTTCTTGAAAAATCCCGTTGCTTCTGAAAAAAATACAACAGATTCTGCCGAATTCTGTTGGTCGCTTTCACAGAAAAACAGCAGAGTCCGCATTGACAATTACAGGTAGACATGCTATAATATGCACAGTATCTTCCAATTTTGCTTTTCCCCATTTCAAATTCACAGAAAGGAATCCAAAACCATGAACAAAAGAAAATTGCCCATTGTGATCCTGAGTTGGGTATTGCTTGCGTGTATGTTGCTTTGCGCATGCAACGACGTTGCGCCGGCACTGACCACCCCGGAGCCCGCACACGGGACAACCGATCCCGCCACCTGCCATCACACCCATGTAAAAACAGGTGTGAACAGCCGCGCTTCCACTTGCGTGGAAACCGGATATTCTGGCGATACCGTATGTGCCGATTGCGGAACGCTCTTAACCCCCGGCGTGGAGCTTTCGCTTTCCGATCATACCTGGAATCCAAACGGCGTCGTCACCAAAGAGCCCACCTGCACCGAAACCGGGACGATGACTGTAAACTGCAAATATTGCGCAGAAACCAAAACTGAAACCATAAGGTTGATCGATCATAAATTTACTTATACAGGCGTCAGCGACACAGAACATCGGGTAAGTTGTTCCAACTGTACCCTATCGCAGGATGCGCAACATACCCCCTTACATCCGAACGGCACCTATGTAGACGCAACCTGCGAAACCGGTGCTTATGTCCAATACGTCTGCGCATTATGCAACGAAACTTATTATAAAGAAGATCCCTCGCATCCCGCAAAAGGGCACACCTTCGGCGATTGGACCACGACTGTGACCGCAACCTGTACAACAGATGGTGTCGATGCGCGCACCTGCTCTGCCTGCAACACCGTAGAAAGCCGTACTTATCACATCGACCGTCATACATATACCGTCTCTATTCCCCAATATGCAAGCTGTACCGCGGAGGGCATCTTGCGCTATACCTGCCAGAACTGCGGAAACTATTATGAAGAAGCGATCGCAAAAACCGAACACACCTTCGGCAATGCGGTAAAAGACGGCGATTATCTGGTTTCCGTTTGTAAAAACAAGGATTGCCAATTCAAAAAATCCGTTTTGCAGATTACAACCAAAAACAACGTTCGTGTTGATGCGGACAAGCTTCCGCAAAACGCGCTGGAAGTCACACTTCCCAACGCCACAGTACGTCTGCCGAAGGAACTGCTCGACACCGTTCGGAACAATGCCAATATGGAACTGACAGCAGACACGGCAGATACAACTGTCGTAGAAGATCTGTTAAATCAAGCACAGGTATCTGAGGCGGACAAAGCCACCCTGAAAGATACGCCGATTTATGATTTCTCTTTCACCGCAGATGGCACTGCGGTCGGAACGTTTCCGGAAAAGGTGAAGATCACCCTTCCCTACACCTTACAGGAAGGGGAAAGCAAAGAGGGCGTCTGCATCTGGTATATCGGAGAAAACGGTCCGGTCAAAGTGGAAGGCGCCACCTATTTTGAACAGGACGGCTCAGGATATGTCACATTTGAAACGACACATTTTTCCTTCTACGCCGTCGTTTATGTCGAAACCGGCGTGATGCATTGCCGGAAATACGGGCACACTTATGCGCAGGCTTCAGAAGTCGTGGCACCTTCCTGCCTTGCTTACGGATATTCCGTGTACAGTTGCACCTCTTGCGGAGCGGAAACCGTCCGGAATTTCACTGCGCCCGCAGGTCACGCGTTCGGCGCCAAGACGCCGGTCGCGCCGACCTGCACGGAACGCGGCTATTCTTTCCGCGTTTGCAAAACCTGTCAAACCGTCAGCAAAACCGATTATGTAAAATCACTTGGTCATAAACTCACTTCCATTGCAACCTGCACACAGGACGCCGTTTGCGGGACCTGCCACGAAGTGGTTACCCCAAAGAGCGGTCACGCATGGACCGCTTGGGAAATCGTACAACAGCCGAGTGAAACAGTCGCAGGCGTCCGCCGCCGCTACTGCCCGAAGTGCGGTACGGTGCAAGATCAATCCATTTCCTCCTCCGGGGAGGCATTGGATTTTACCTCCTGCAATTCCTACACCGATTTGTTCCGGCTCTTGTGTGAAACGGTTTGCAAAGCCGGCGGTGAGATCGAACTCAGTTATGTATTCCCTTCGACCAAGATTGATACCGGTAAAATCAAGTTTGCCTGCAAACAGGATGGCGCGGATATGCTCGCGGCACTGACCTTTGAGTCAACACCGGCAGACGCCGTATCGGTATTTGTCACCATTTTGTACAAAAACGGGACGATCGCCGCCGTATATCAGGAAAATCCGGAATCCGGAGTATCCAAAACATCCTTAGGGGTAACCGATCTTGACGCGCTCCTTCCTGTGACGTTCCAAACGATGAAACAGGAAGTGGAAAGTCTGTTCGACTACTACAATGCCCTGTTGGAAGTGGCACTTGCCAAAGCGGATGTGACCTTGGAGGAATTCTTAAAAACCAACGGTTCCGCGCTCAATGAATTGCTTGCCGCCGCAGGATTACCGTATACCACAGCGGACGCAGTCAAATGCTACCATGCGGCAAAGACCTTATATGCCACCATCGTGACAACGCTCGGCTTCCAGACCGATGTTACAGGCAACGGGGAGACAATCGAACTACCAAGCGCGGCAGAATGGATCGCAGCCCTGCAAAACTTCCTCACCATTCAAGAGGAAAACGGCAATACTTCCTACCTATTCTCCTTACAACCGCTGACCGACGCGATGCGCACACTCAGCACATGGATTCTGACAAACAAGGATCTGTCGCTGGAGGACGCTCTGTTTGCGCTTTATCAGGAGCGCATTCAGGAAATCTATCCCACCGCGACCGACACAGCGGCATTGGAACAGATTCTCCGCACAGAATTCCCCGGCACACTGACCGTCAAAGAATTTTTCAGCAAGCTGACCGCCCTTTTGGGAGAAAACTTACAGGAACTCCCACTGGAACCGCTTCTGCAAAAATTGGACGCGTTCCTGAAATCCCAAATCGGGGAGGATTTTGATCTTTTCGCAACCCTGCTTCGCTATTATCAGGATTCTTCCCATACCGTCAATGATTTCCTAACGGAAGTAACGGACGGCAAACTCACCGATCTTGCCGACGCCTATGACAAAATATTCGCCCTGTTAAAGCAACAAAAGTTTGGCGATCTGCCAATCCCTCTTCCGAAAAGAAACGGCACAGAAATTACCCTGCCGCTGTCCGAGCTTGCACAATATGCATCCCAACTGGATTTCACGTTTGTATTCTCCGTCACAGTAGACACAGAGCAGAATTTGAAAAGCGTCGTGCTGCACTCCGTTCTCAAAACAAGCATCGGCAGTCCCGACGGCAAAATACAATCATTCGGTCTACATATCTCCTATACGCGCAATCCGAATATACAGATCAATATTCCCAAGGAATTGCAGCCGTATTTTCAAACCCGCATCACCTACACTTATGATGAAAACGGGAATCTGGTGATCAAGGGATTGCCGAGCGGCGTGGATTTTGTCTATCGCGTGCAGGGGGAACTCTCCATTCCGCTATCGGAGATTTTGGAATCGGATCCGGAGATGAGCAAACAGTTAGGATTTCATGTTTATCGGCTCCCGCGCGAAATGTGGAATCACTATGAAAATACCTTATATTTAGATGAAAACGGCGTTTGCTATGTCAGAACATCCACTTCGGTTCCCAGTATACCGTACCGTACCACCAAAACCGTCGGATTGGGCGCGTTTTTGAAAAATCCCACGGCATATCTGCCCAAGGCAGGCGCACAGGCAGATGCCATCCTTCGTTGCAAGGACGACACGGAAGTGGAACTGTTCTACACCCCTGCCGGCTATGTCTATTTGGAAAACGGGACTTGGTATGTCTTAAATCTGAAAAAAGGCGATTCCCATTACAGCGTAACAACCAATGGGGAAAGCAACATCACCACCTATCAGTTATATATCGATATGGATTCCTGCACGGGAATGCCCTATTCGGAATTTACCGCTTTGATGGCAAGCGGAAATTTTGAAAGTCTCACTCCGATCCAAGACACCTATCGGTTCTCCGATCTTACGGAAAATATTTTCGTTGCAACCTATACCATTCAGGGTATCACCACAAAAGTCTATCTGCTGTTAGAAACGGATGGTTCGCTCTCCTGTGTCCGCATAGACCATCTGCCTACTGCGCAAAAATACGCGTTCCAAAAAACCGGACTCACGGAAGCCGATCTTGCGAATGCGTTCCGTATTACAGAAACCGACAGTCTGCATGTAGACGGAAAAACCTATCGCAATATCAGTCTGTATCTGCCCGATTATTACATCAAAATCGGCAATGAATATCTGAATATCGGCACATTGGTGAGCTTTGCCGAACGCGAGACAATACTGGACGGAAAAAGCTTTTTCGACCATCTCCTATTGGAAGTCTCGGTTGTAAACTCTGTGCTGAAGACAGATATAACCGGACTGCGCGTCCTTACATTGGACAACGGTTCTCTGTTCTATGTATTAGGAACAGAAGAAATCCGGCTTTCCGTTCCCTCCTCCTCACAATCCGAGTCCAAAACCGTAGAAGCCATGTACGGTTATCTGCCGATCGGCAGCGGCTATTTCCTGCAAGCGTTTGTGTACACCGATCCGGCAAATCAAAAACAATCGCTCTATCTCAAAAATAATCATGCAAAAACCTTGTCGGCGACCTTAAATACAAGCGCAAGCCTTTTCTCGGTTGAACCGTATCCTCGCAGATCCGCAGACGGCACGGTGACCATTGACCACACGTTCTTTGAAAAACTTCGTGCTTACTGCACGGAGCCGGGCAATCTGTTCTACCTCACGGCTACCAACGGCACACCGTCCAACACTTCACCGGCGGTATATGCCTATACATTTCCCGGATATTTTCAATATCTGCCGTATTCTCCGATTTCCAGCACCACAAGCCATGTACAGGAAACTCCTTCCTGGGATCTGCTGTTTATCCGCGACGCCAAAAATCCGCGGGTAGTGTTAAACAAAGACGGCAATTTAGAGATCATCTTCGGGAAGCATGACGAACCGATCTATCTGGGAATCCGGAATCTGGAACTTCCGGCGGCAAAAGATACGGATTATATGGTCGCGCGCCCCGACATCAGCAGTCAGCTCGGCGGCTTACCCATCTATGCGGTGAAAACCACTTCCGGCGTTTCCGTGACATACTTGTACACGGGTGGAAAATATTATCAATACGATATTCAACGCATGGATCTGTATACAGCGTATGCAGAAATCAGCCTGGGAAATTACCTTGACAATTACGCGGCAATGATCCGGAACCTGGAATATTATGCGCAAAGTTATGAGGAAGATACCGATCAACCAAACGGCGCTGTTTATCGCGGCTTTTTCTCCATCGGTGCATTTGACTTCCAGGGATACTTCCTGCAAAAAGACGGCAAACTCTTGATTTTACCGGACGCACACGAAATTTACGACGAAGAAGCGGAGACAGAAGTCCTGTCCTTCTCCACTTCCTGCACCTTCACGGAATTCGTCAACCGTCTGACCGTACGCAAAGCCTCCTCCTATAAAAATCAGGAAGGCAGAACGGTCAGTGGCACCCCCGTTTACAGAGATTCTTTTGAACTGCTCTTTGACGGCGAGCCGATCTGCAACCGATATCTCTCCTACTTGGTGAAGAACACAACCCCTGTCCTTTTGAGAGACTGCACTTATACAACCTCCTATACGCTTGTGCGGCAAGAAGCGGTTATACCGGAGAATTTTGACTACCGGCAATCCTACACGGAAGAATTTGCAAACGGTACTTTCACCTTCGTTACATTCCACCGCACCGATACCCAAAATGAGTACTACACCCTGGCAGGCGGCAAGTTCTATCGCGTCTCCCTTTTGGAGGAAGAAACCGAAAATGGGCAAATGCGCTACACCTTAATGCGAATGAACGGCGGGTATGCAGACAGCAGCAATTGGATCAAAGAGCACTATACCGTTTTGAAAAACGGCACACAGGTGCTGTACTGGACGGACAAAACCATAGGAGAAGCGGTCACTGCCTATGCAGTATACCGTGACGGCAGCTATTACATCGGCACGGTCCAATCCCATGAGAACGGATTCATCACCTTTACGGAAGAACCGTCCCAGCCTTTGACTGCGCAACAACTGGAGGGATTGCAGAAGCGGAAAATTGCCAACAGTGCCTATGGAGATGTTTATATCGTCACCTACCTTGCAAGCAGCACGGACTATACCACCTACTCCGGTTATCTGAAGCTGTTCGGAGATTGGATGATCTCGGCGGAAGTCACCGTCCTTAACCGTACCGGCGAATGGGTACACATCGAAACAAATTTCAGCGACGCGACGCATTTTGTTTCCTACGATCCGAACAGTGATGCATTGGCGCTCCGCTCCTATTTCACGCTGTCGGCAGATGGTCTGTCCGCAACGCTTACCCGTGAAAACTGGGAAAAGCTGAAGCAGATCTGCGGATTCATTCCCACCGATAGCGGCTGGGATTCTCCGTATCTCGCCATCATAGGGATTCGTTCCAACCAATCCTATATGACTGAGAATTTTGCTTACATCGAAAGATTGTTCGCAGATTGGGACAGATCCTCTGAAAGAATTTAAGCTTTTCCAGGATCTATGCTTCACAGAAAAACACAAGGGCAACCGAAACGGTTGCCCTTGTGTTTTAAGTTTCTGCAAAATCAGCGAAAATACGTTGACGCTGCATGATTTTTGCGGAGGTTATGCCGGAAGATGAGACAGACGTGTTTTCACTTCCTCGGCAAACGCGGCGATCTGCTCTGCGATAAACGCCTGCGGCGTTTGATCGTTGGTAATCAAAGCGGTCATATCCATGCCGAACGATTGACTGGTGGAGACGTCTACCGCATGGCTTTCGAAAAACGTGGCATTGGCATAGCGTCTGCCAATTGCCGCAAGATCATATCGTTTGCCACCGGCGACCTGACTTTCATAAACAGTTAAAAGCCGTTTCGCAAGCTCCGGATTTTTTGCCGTATCAAAACAGATCTTGTCCTGATCGCGCATCCAGTCCAGATCCCGCCAGACTTCCAATCCGTAAAAGTGCTCCGGACGGTACGTATCCCGCACTTTCCGCAAAGCGGCAAGCGTCCGCAGCGCCACCGCGACATGGGTATCATGTTTATCGGCAAAATTATGTGTATATACGATCTTGGGACGCGTAGCAAGCAATACCTGTGCAATGGATTCCGTTGCCTCCAGATCTGCCGCATCCTTGAGCACAGAACTGGGATAACCCAAAAACACCTGTGCGCTGTATTTTCCGATCCGCGCCGCTTCTTTCTGCTCCTCAATGCGCGCCAGTTTCATTTGCTCGTCTGTATAGTCGGCAAACGCGCCGCAACGGGGAGAGCCTGCGCCGTCTGCGGCACAAACGCCTGTAAAATGGCGTGTCTGCTGTTCATAGCATGCGCTGATCGGACCGTATGCCATGATCTCAATATCATCCTGATGTGCCGCGATACACAAATCGGTCGTGCGGGCAAGCGCCGCTGTTTCTTCTGTCTGATCCGGTACAAAAACTGTTGCAAATTGCATTCCCGTTTCCTCCTGTATCAGTTGGTTTATTTCGTAATGGTGACTTTTTTCAAATTCCGCGGCTGATCCGGATTGAGTCCCTTCTGTGCGCACAGCGACTGCGCAAACATCTGTGCGAAGATCGCGTACAAGAACGGCGTCGTATATTCACAACCGGTTTCCGGTAACAAATAGCTGTGCGGCAATTTTTCGGCAAGCGCCGCGTCGTCGGTAATTACCAGCGGTTCCGCGCCGATGTCAATCAGTCTCTGCACCATCGCAAGGTTATCTTCTTCCGCATGTCCTTTCGGTGCATACAAAAGAATCGGGGTATCGGAATCCACCTGTGCGAGCGGTCCGTGATAGAAATCGGATACGGAGTAGCCTTTCATACGGATATAACAGGTTTCCTGAATTTTCAACATAGATTCCAGCGCCACGGGATAAGTCAATCCGCGGCTTAACACAAAGCCATCGCGCATATAACGATACGGAAGCGTAATCTGTTGCGCGTCCCGTTGCAGTTGGGTAAGTTCGGCAGAAATGACCGCCGGCAGCTTTGTAAATGCCTCCAGCAGTTCCGGTTTCTCAAACCAGCATGCGCAAAGCAGATACATTAAACCAAGCTGTGCAATGAAAGTTTTGGTTGCGGCAACGGAAGTTTCTTCCCCGGCATTGCAAAGGAGGGAATACTCTGCCGCTTTTGCCATTTTACTATCCGGGTAGTTGGTGATGGAAGCCACGACTGCGCCGTGACGCTTGGCTTCTTCCATCACGCCCAAGACATCTGCCGCACTACCGGATTGGGAAACGCCGATAACCAAGGTATCGGAAAGATCGGGCTGTGCGCCATAAAGCGTAACGGCAGAGGGCAGTGCGAGCGCCGCCTGCACGCCGCCCAGAATTGCCATCAGGTACTGTCCGTAAATGCAGGCATGATCGGATGTGCCGCGTCCGGCAAGTACCACATGGTGGATTTTGCGTGCACGCAATACTTCGCAAAGCGACGCCAGTGTTTTTTCATTTGCGCCGTATAAATCCGTAAGGACACGGGGAGATTCCAAA
>DLLB01000018.1 GCA_002477905.1 Clostridiales bacterium UBA7573
GGTACTGGACTATTGCAGAGTGCATTATCACGAGAAAATCTGTTTGCAATCGGTTGCAAGCGCCTTATATTTCAGCCGCAGTTACGTTTCGCACATTTTCTGTGAAAAGCTACGCATTTCCTTTTGCCACTATCTGAACAGTCTGCGCATCGAAGAAGCGAAGCAACGGTTGCTTTCCGGCAATGTTTCCATCACAGAATTATCCGCGCAATGCGGCTTTTCCAATCTGCGGTCGTTCCATCGGGCATTCGCCCGCTACACGGGGCTGACACCTAAACAGTATCTGGCTTCCTATATTCAAAAGGAGAAAGAACCCGCAAACCTTCCGCAAAACACCCAAACCATGGTGGAAAAGAACTGAAAAAGGACGCCTTTTTCAAAAAGGCGTCCTTTTTACTCTCACAATCTTTTTCTCCCACAAACCATCCGGACAGTTTGCAAACTCTCCTTCCGCTTCGGGTGGAACATTCACCAAACGGGCAATCTGCTCTGCGGCTTGGCTTGCAGAGGTGGTCGTTTCATTCCAACGGCTCCTTGGGTTTCTTGCGTTTTGGAAGCGGCGTAACCGCTTCCAAAACCGGAATCAAAGCATCCAAAAGCTCCCGCTGTTCAACATCCAGAATAAAATGCTCCTTTGCACCCGCATAGGGGATCCCGCAAGGCGCGGACTGCAACAAGGCGGCAGTCTGCGGCAGTTTTTTCACAAACACGGTGTTGTCGCAGAGAAGTAAAATTGGTTTTTCATTCAGATAGACCATATACTCGCCGAACATTTTCTTAGCGCGTACCGCGCCATACATCTGCAGTTGATCGCATACAAAGTCCGCAAATTGGAGGGAAGTCGCCATTTTTTCTCCTTTTTCCGCACGAAAGCGGCAATCTTTTTATCTGTCAATCATCGATCGGTGCAGGAAAACGGATCAACCTTTTCCTTTTTGATCTGAAACGGTCTTTTCAGTCCGATTTTCGCATCGACCTCTCAATTCAAATCAATCGACATCCGCGGCGTACACCGAAATATCACCGGAGGAAGTCTCAATCCGCAAGTTGGCGGTGCCATCCTTGCAAGTATAGGTATTTCCGTCTTGCTTCATCGCAAAATCGCTCTTGAAATCTCCGCTTGCCGTATCAATTTTCAAGGTAAACGACGCGTCGGCAGGATACCGCACCGAAACGTCACCGGACGCGGTTTCAATCCGATAATCGGTCGGGAGCTGTTTTGCATACAGATTCACTTCTCCGCTTGCCGTTTCCGCTTTGCCTTTGGTCAGCCTGTCGGCTTCCATCTGAATGTTGCCGGAGGCGGTTTCCGTTTCTGCATAACCAACCTGCTCCAGAGACGCATACAGGTCGCCGGACGCGGTATGCAGTTTTACCGTATCTGTGCTTCCGGTTTGGATCAGGTGAACATCTCCGGACGCGGTATTCACTTGAATTTCCTTGGCTCCATCCGAAGACAACCGCACAGATCCGGACGCGGTATTCACCGAAATATACGCCGCGCGTAAAGTCGCCGTCTGCAAATCGGCGGAAGCAAGCGAGATCTTGACGTTGTTTGCCGCAAAGCTCTCCGGCAGGGTGAGCGTCAGTTCTTTTCGCAAGGCGGAAAGATTCAATCTTCCGGAAGCGGCAAACTGGATACGCAAGGTGGAACCGTCCAGCCACCAGTGCAAGGACAATTCATCACTTAACACCCGATCCGAGGTTTCAGAAAAGGTGATCGTTTCTTCCGGATGATAGGTGATGTTCACTTTTCCCGCAAGCCAGGAAAGATCCACGTCTTTCACAGCCGCACCGTCTACGCTTCCACTGCCGGAGGTATATTTTCCCGCACTTGGATAAGTCAGCGAACCTCCGCATCCGCAAAATACCGCGCAAATGGTCAAAATGATTCCTGTCGTCAACAGAGTAAACAGCCATACTTTCATTTTTCTAAATCCTCTCATTGCTGAAAATCTCCTTTTCTCTTGATGTGATTTATTCTTTTATGGCGCCGCAGCATCCCAATAGAAAACAGAATCGCGCAAAGTACCGTACCGCCTAAAAAGCAGAGCCATTCCACATTTCCGTTTATGGTCTGAAAGTCCCAAGTCAACGGATGGAATGCGGGAAGCGCAATCGGACTGCCCATCAGCCAACAGATGACAAAATCCAAAAAACACAGATTCACCGCGCAGATTTCCACACAGATTCCCGCCTTGCTCCATGCAGACACCGGCAAATAGCGAATGCACAGGAACAACGCCCATGCCCATAGTAAAAGCGGAGCGGAAATGGCAATCGCCTCTTGGGCAAAGCCATATGCGTCCGTATACCTCCCAATGCTGACCATCATGGCGCAAAACAACAAGGTGTCCGCTGTCATCGCGATCAATCCCCGTTGTCTGCCGGGCAAAGCCATCGGAAGAAAACACACGCTGAGTCCAAACAGAGAGGCACTGGCGGCAACGAAAAACCAATTCCCCTGCGTATACAGGCAACACACACCCAAAAGCAAAACCAAGCTCCCCGCGAAAGCAGCCAACGTCACGCGTGCGCGTAGCACCGGCACCATCAGCGGTACGACTGTGACCGAAGCCGCGGTCAACAACGCGGCAAACACCAGAAAGAACCAGTCCAGTCCCCGTCCCGTAGCCAAATTCACGATCAGACAAACCAAAACCGGTATCATAAAGATGCCGGCAATCACCGCCCCTGCCGTAAAAGAGCGGCGGCGCTCTGCTTTCGCGTGCCGGAGAAGCACTCCACGTTTTTCCGCCTGTAATCCCTGCTCTGTTTCCCGTTCGCAAAGCGCGGCAAGTTCTGCCTGACACGCTTCGCACCCTGCAAGGTGCCGCTCGACCAATGCGCGGCTTGCGGGACTGCAAACTTCGTCCGCGTACAACGGTATCAGATCCCGCACAATTTCACATTCAGCTGTCATCACTTTCCCCCATCCTTTCCCGGAGCTTCAGCCGTGCGCGGTGATAGGTCACACGCGCCCATGTTTCGGTTTTCCCGAATACGGTGCCGATCTGTGCAAAAGACAACTCCCCAAACACACGCATTTCAAATACTTCCCGATACGGTTCGCAAAGCGTATGAAGTGCGCAATGAATCCGGAAGGACAAGTCCGCTTTCGCTACCTTACTTTCCACATTCTGTCCTTCGTCCGGCAGATCCTCATAGGTCTGCGATTCGTGCTTGGCTTTTCGCATCTTATCATAAAACAGATGCTTTGCAATGGCACAAAGCCAGGTACACGGCTCTGCCTGCGTGCTGTCATTGCCGGAGGACGCACACGCCCGAAGAAAGGTTTCCTGCGTCAGTTCCTCGGCGGTGTCCTTGCTCCTTGTCAGCGTCAGCAAGTATGAATACACGCGCATATAATAAGCGTCGTACAGCTTTTGTGCGGTTGCCTTTTCCACATAACGTCACCACCTTTCTTTTGAAGTTCCGCTTATTAGACGTGGGAAGATGGAATTCGTTACAGAAAAAATAAAATTTTTTAAAGTTTATTTCTGCGCAGCGTGCAAATCAGCACATACACACCGATCAGAAGCGCTGTGGAGCCGGCTAAAATCGCATACATGCCGCCGGTCGGCACACTGTGTCCGAAGAAATAGATATTACAGTCAACAGAATCCCGGATGCTCTCCACCACTTCTTCCGGAAAGCCAATGGCGTTCATTTCCCGATAGACACCGGCAAGCGCATGATTGCGAAGCAGGCTGGTCCCATAGGTTCCGGGTAAGAATGACAGCACCTTTTGCAAAGACGGCGTAAAATTGGAAATCGGCATATA
>DLLB01000059.1 GCA_002477905.1 Clostridiales bacterium UBA7573
ATCTCCTTTTCCAAAAGTTTTCGCGGGGGTGGAAAGGGGCGGCTTTTCTGAGGGGGCTTTTTGAAAAAAGTCCCCTCAGACTCCCTCCAAAACTTTTCGAAAAAAGGGCAGGCACACGCCACATCTCCTTTTCCAAAAGTTTTCGCGGGGATCGGAAGGGGAGCCTTTTACAAAAGGCTCCCCTTCCTAAGACATATAGAAATTCTGCTTTCCGCCGTCCTCTTACCGCAAAAGGACGGTGAAGCGGACGGTAGTGGGCGTAGGTGCGGTGGCGGTGATGGTTCCACGGTGCTGTTCCGCGATCCTGCGGGCGACGGACAGTCCGATGCCGAATCCGCCCGTCTGACGGGCGGGATCGGCACGATAGAAGCGGTCGAACCACAGCGGAAGCTGCGCTTCCTCCACAGGCGCGTCGCACACGTTTTCCACGCACAGGCGCAATCCCTTTTTACCGCCGTCGAGCGTACAGCAGATTTCACTTGGCACTTTGGCGTACTTGACGGCATTTTCCAAAAGGATGGACGTCAGCGTGCGCACGGCGTACTCGTCTCCGATATAGGAAAGTCCGGGCGTGACGTCGATCTGCAGCGAAAGCCCCTTGCTTTGCGCAAATTCCGCAAAGGAAGCGGCGACTTCCGCAACCGCATCGCTTACGGCAAACGCCCGATGCACGGGCGGATTTTCCTCCTCCATGCGCGCAAGCGTGACCAGTGCATTCACAAGTTCGGTCAGGCGGTCTGTCTGCGCGCGGGCTTTGTCGATCCACTTCTGCTTGCCAACCTCCAGCTCCAGTACGCCGAGGCTGGTGGCAATCACTGTAATCGGCGTTTTCAATTCATGGCTTGCGTCGGTGATAAACTGCTTCTGCCGCTCGGACGCTTTCAGAATCGGCGCAATCGCCCGACGGGACAACAGCACCACCAATCCATACACCAGCGCGATGCACGCCGCCATCGCACAAACCGAGATGAGCGCGATCATACGCACCGAGCGCAGTTCCTCATGGCAATCCAGAAAAATTGCCATATACCGTCCCTCTCCGTCGTCGGTGACGGAAAACCGGTAGCCGCCCGTGCGCCCTTTACCCACGCCATGCTTTTGCGCAACGGCAAGATACGTCCCCGCATCCGCTTCCGTCACCGCCGCGATCTTGTCAAAATCCGCTTTCACAAGAGAGCCGTCCGCGGTATAATACAAGACGAAATATCGCGTTGTGAACGGCGCTTCCGGCGAAAACTCCCGCTTTTCCTCCGGATTTTTCTCGCCGGCGGGCGGCACCGGCGGCATCGCGCCGCGATTTTCCTGCAAGGTATCCAACGTCCGGCACAGCCGCCGATCCACGGAAAGATAATGCGCCAGATTCACACAAAGGCACAGCGCCAGCATCACCGCGGTTACGGACAACATGGCAATGCGGATAAACCGCCCGCGTAATTTTTTAATCATGGGACGCCTCCAGACAGTAGCCAAGTCCGCGGTTGGCGCAGATGGAAACGCAGGAACCGATGGCTTTAAGCTTCTTGCGCAGGTTGGAGATATGCACCCACACCACGGAAATCTCCGCGTCGCTCTCCCATCCCCAGATCCGTTCCATGATCCGGTCGGCGGACAGTACCTGCCGCGGCGTGCGCAAAAACAGCTCCATCACCTGAAATTCTTTGCCGCTTAACCGTGTGCTTTGCGTACCGCACCGTAATTCTCCGCTTCCGCAGTCCAGTTGCACATCCGCAAAGGACAGCACCTGCGGGCGGTATTCCCCGCCGCGCCGGAGCATCGCGCGCAGGCGGCTGATTAACTCGTCCGGCGCAAAAGGCTTCGGCAGATAATCGTCCGCACCCGCGTCAAACCCCGTAATCCGATCGGATTTTTCCGCTTTCGCGGTCAACAGCATGACCGGCGTCAAAATTCCGTTTGCGCGGAGCTTTTGCAATACCGTCACCCCGTCCGCTTTCGGCATCATCACATCCAGAATCACCGCGTCATAGGCGCCTGTCGCCGCATAATCGTATGCCGCCTCCCCGTCGTGTACCGCGTCCGTCAAAAACTGATTCTTTTCCAGAAACGCGCACAGCGCTTCGCATAGATCCGGCTCATCTTCCGCAATCAGGATCCGCATTTTTCCGCTCCTTTTCCTGTTTTTTGGTTTGATTGTACCACACAGACGCGGAAAATGCAAGAAAAACTTTTGCGCGCCGCGCGCTTTGCAAAACTTTTGTTTCCTTTAAGTAATCTTTAGTTTCGGGGGGTATCCTGTTCTTGTACAAACGGAGCAAGGCTCCGCAAGAACAGGAGGAACCCGATATGACTATCCGAAAAATCGTTTGTCTGCTTTGCGCCATTTTGCTTACGCTGACCTGCGTATCCTGCGCTGACGCCGACCAAACGGACCAAACGACCGTCTCCCCGTCCGCTTCCACAACAACCGTGGCAGATTCCAACCATGTAACGGAAATCAAACCGGACGAAACCGCGCACGCGTTCGCGCTCGCCGCTTCAGACAACGGCACCTACACCTACCGCTGTGCGGATTGCGGGGAAGAAGCGGTGTTCACCGTTTCCTGTACGGAGGGCACGGCAAACGCCGCGCAGGTTTCCGGAAATACGCTGACCTTTACGGGGCTTGACGCGGACAGCGTTTATACTTTATCCGGTCTGTTCTACGGCAATCTCGTGATCGACGCCGGCGACGACTATCAATTCACGCTGGAATTACAGGGCTTCACGCTTTATTCCGACACCGAATGTCCGATTGCTGCCATAAGCGGCGACAAGGTGGAGATCAGCGCAAAAAAGGAAACGGAAAACTACCTTTACGATACCCGCACAGAGATCGCGGAGGACGCGGTACAATCCAGCGTTTACGCCGTCTGCGATCTTTCCTTAAAAGGAAAGGGGAGCCTGTATATCACCTCCACCGCGCACAACGGCATTCACACCAAAGACGATCTGACAGTGAAAAATCTGACCTTGCAGGTGGATTGCATGGACAATGCGCTCAAAGGCAACGACAGTGTGACCATCGAAAGCGGGAATCTGACGCTCATCGCCCGCAAAGGAGACGGCATCAAAACGACAAACAGCGACGTTTCTTCCAAAGGAAAACAACGCGGCATCGTCCGCATCACCGGCGGCAATGTGCTGATCTACGCTTCCCGCGACGGCATCGACGCGGCGTACAGCGTACAAATCGACGAAAGCGCGGCGGAAGTGACGGTGCAGATCTTCACCGACAGCTATTCCAAGTTTTCGCAGGAATCGGCGGCGTCCGCGCAAAGTGCGCAGAGCGGCGCGTCGATTTTGACGGCAAGCGCGGAAACGGGCAGTATTCTTGCCACGGGATTTGGCGGATTCGGCGGCGGCGGACGCCCCGGCGGGGGCGGCTTTCCTGGCGGCAATCCCGGTGGAAATCCGGGCGGAATGGGCGGCGGCGGAAATCCGAACAAGGGCAGTTATTCCACCAAAGGCATCAAAGCCGCGCAGTCCATTGAAATTGCGGGCGGCACCGTGACAATCTGCTCCTATGACGATTGTCTGCATGCCAACAGCGGCGTCGCCTTGGAAAACGGAGAAACTTCGGTCGGATCCCTTCTCCTGTCCGGCGGCACGCTGACGCTTTCTTCGCAGGACGACGCCGTTCACGCGGACGGCACGGCAAAGATCACAGGCGGTACGATCGCCATCGTCGCAAGTTACGAGGGCATAGAAGGCGCTGTTGTGGAGATTGCCGGCGGCAATGTCTCGGTGATCGCGTCGGACGACGGATTAAACGGCACCGGCACTGCCAAGGAAAGTATCGTCATCTCCGGCGGCTCCCTGTATGTACTGGCTGGCGGAGACGGCGTGGATTCCAACAGCACCACCTCTTATGACGGAATTCTGTTTTCCGGCGGCTCCAGCGTGATTTTCTCCTACGGGCAGGCGGATTCCGCCATCGACACCGAGCGCGGCTACGCGTATACCGGCGGCTTTGTCGTCGCAGTGGGACTTGCCGGCGGTATGAGCGGAGAAAGCACCAACTGTTCCCCCGCGCTCAGCAAGATCGGGACCAGCAAAACCCTCTCTTTACAAAAAGGCGCTACGCTCACGGTAAGCGGCGTCTTGTCCGTCGAAGTCCCCGTCTCGATGAACGCCCTCGTCGTCTGCCTCGGCTCCACTTCCGCAACCATTTCCGCGGCTTGAAGGGACAGGGGTAGGGCGAAAATAGAAAAATATTTTAAAAGGGAAGCCTTTTGCAAAAGGCTCCCCTTTTTATCCCCACGAAAACTTCAGAAGCAGGGAATCGGAGATATGCGTCTGTCCTCTTTGCCGGAAAGGGCGGAAGGGATTCCGCAGGAACTTCCTTCCAAAAGTCCCCGCAGAAAAGCCGCGCACCTAAGCCGTACTCTCGCATTCCGCGCATTCCGTTCGCCCCTGCGTTTTGCGGTAGACATAAGCGAAATAGAGATTTTCCGCAAGGGCGGTGATCGACCAGGAAACAAGGTAAAGAGAATAGAGGGAAAGGATGGTTCCGAAGTGGGCAAAGACGGTATACACCCAGATCACACGGAACACGCAGGAGCCGCCGATCACCAGAATCGTCGGGGCAAGGGTATGCTGCAAGCCGCGGGAGGCGGCGATTGCACAATCCATAAATGCGGAGACGGCATAGGAGCACCCCATAATCTTCAGGCGCGTCATACCGGCGGCGATTACGTCGGGTTCTTTGGTAAAGAGGGCAAGGAAGCCTTCTCCGAAAAAGACCAAGGACAGTCCGAGCACCGCGCCCGACAAAAACGCATACAACAGGCAGATGAAATAGCTTTTCCGGATCCGTTTTTTATTCCCGACGCCGAGATTCTGACCGATGAAACTGGAGCAGGCGGTATAGAACGCGGACATCACGTCATACACCAGCGCGTCCGCGTTTGCGGCGGCGGAATTGCCTTTGACCATGAGGGAATCGAAGGAGTTGACGCCGGTCTGAATAAACAGATTGGCGATCTGGAAAATGGCATTCTGCATCGCGGTCGGAATCCCCAGCCGCAGGATCAGCGCCGCCTTGTCGCGGCTGACGCGCAGCGCCTTACGGCGCAGTCCATAGCTTTCGCGGCAGCGCGCCAACGCCAGCAAAATCAGAATCGCCGAAAGATACTGCGTGAGAATGCTTGCCAGCGCCACGCCGGCAACCGCCATCCGGAACACGATCACAAATACCAGATTCAGCGCAATGTTCCCAACGCCGGCAATCGTCAGATAATACAGCGGCCGGCGGGTGTCGCCGATCGCGGAAAAGACCGCACTGCCGAAATTATACAGCGCAAGCGCGGGCATGCCGAGAAAATAAATGCGCAAATACAGCACCGCGCCGTCGATTAAATCCGGCTTGGTTTTCAAAAGCGACAAAATCGGGCGGGCAAAGCCCACGCCGATTCCCATCACCACCACGCCGATCAGAACAGAAAGAATTGCCGCGGTATGTACCGTCTCGGAAAGATCTTTCTCCCGTTTCGCCGCAAAAAAACGTGCCACCGGCACGTTCACGCCGCAACCGACGCCAATGAGAATTCCCGTAAACAGCGCCACCAAGATACTGGTGGAGCCGACGGAACCAAGCGCGCCGGAACCGGCAAACCGCCCGACCACCGCAATATCCGATAAATTGAATAACACCTGTAACAGCTGCGACGCCATCAGCGGCAGACTGAAACAAATGATCTGCTTCCAAAGGTTTCCTTTGGTAAAATCTTTTGCACGTTCCATCATGGAATCCTTTCTGCGAGAGTACGAGAAGGTACGAACCCTTCGACGGGAGGAGCAAGCCCCTCCCCTCCGGATGTATGCAGTTCTTTTTCCTGCCATTCTGCATGGCGCGCATGCCCCTTTGCCCGTAAAGTGCGGGCGGAAGTTTGCGGAAACGTTTTTCCAAAAAGCGCCCGCCCGAATCTGCCTTAGGTGCGGACGGTGGTACCGGCTGGGATACAGATCTGTTCTTTTTTATCGCGCTCCACCCACAAGTCAAGCGCGGTCGGATTCTGAAAAACACGCTCGTCGGCGCTGATGCGCAGTTGCTTTTGCGCGGTCATATAATCATAGATCTCCAGATTGGTCGCGTACCAGATACGGTCGCTGCCGGACACGGTTTGCAAAATCCGCTCCATGTGCGCCCAATCTTCTTCGGTGCGAAATTCATGCGCATGTCCCCAAATGTACAAAAGCGGCGAATACCACTCGGAATCCAGCTGCTCCATGAATGTTTCGCACAGCGGCAGCGCGTCGCGATGATGGCAGGTCGGATGCCACTGTAAAAAATCCTCCGGCAGGCAAAAATCCCGCGTTGCGCGCGTGGTGCGGGCATAGACAATGCCGCAGGCGTCCATTACCGCGCATACCGCGTCGTTATAAGAGCCGCTCGGATAGGACATGCCCACCACCGGCACCCCGAAGATCCGCTCCAGCTCCCTGCGATCGGAAAGCACCTCAACAATCAGCGACTGTTTCGGCATACGCGCGGGCCAGCCGTGCGAAACGGTATGCGCCGCCACTTCCTGTCCGGCATAACGCGCGCGCAGTTCCTCCGCATCCTCCTCGGTAGGATGCGAAAAGCGCGTGCTGTTCAAGTGAAACGTGCCTTTCACACCGTAAGTGCGAAACAGCTCGATCAGGCGTGCGTCCTCGCTGGGACCGTCGTCATAGCTGAACGTCACGATTCGTTTCTTTCCACCCGGATACACATGATACTGTATCATAAAATTCCTCCCAAAATCCTGTATAGCTTGCGCCGCGTTTCGGATTCAATACGTCCCCTGTTTCAAAAACGCGCGCAGGGCGGGCAATGCGGCAACCGCGTCGCGGATGCCGGAATTGTACAAAGCCGCCATTTTATTTTCATCCCGCTCAAATTTGGAGATCTTCACGGGTGCGCCCGGACGAATGAGAAACACTTCTCCGGCTTCCTCCAGGCGTGCAAGATAATCCAAAATGCGGTTATACAACAGATCGCGTGAGACGATCCGCCGCAACAGCGCGGGATATTTCGCATATTTCAACCGCAACAACGGCATCAGCGACGTCTTATGCTTGCGATAAGTCGCGTCCCGCGTCAAGATCACCACATTGCGCTTGTGCCCCTGCAAAATCGACCGCCGGATCGGGATGGGATCGGAAAGTCCGCCGTCTAAATACGGTACGCCGCGGTAAAAGATCACCGGCGACATCAGCGGAAGCGCGCTGGACGCCGCGATCAGCCGGCGTTCCTTCCATAAATCGTGAATCTTGTGATATTCCGGCTGTCCGGTGACGCAGTTGGTCACCACCACCGTCAGATTGCCGTCACAGCGGTTAAATCCTGCATAATCCACCGGAATCAGGGCGTTTGCCACATCGTTGAACATGAAATCATGCCCGAAAAGCGAACCGGTGCGAAAGAAATTCGACAACCCCAAATACCTTGCGTCCGTTAAATATCGTGTGGTCGCATGATAAAACCGCGTCCGTTGCCCCGGTAAATAGGAGATTGCGTTGCACGCGCCTGCGCTGACCGCAATGCAGTCCGTAAAATGAACGTCATGATCCAAAAAAGCGTCCAACACCCCCGCCGTGTATACGCCGCGCATGCCGCCGCCTTCCAATACCAATCCGATTTCTTTCATCATGCCCCTCCTTCCGACTTTCTTCCCCTTTATTATATCCACCTCTTATGCATTTGTCAAGAGGCTTCCGCGGGATGCGCAGCGTGCGGTTTTCGCGGGGATGGGAAGGGGAGCCTTTTTCAAAAGGCTCCCCTTGCAAAGCGTAAGATTGCTTCTTTTTCTTTGTCTATCCGTTTTCCCCGATCCCTTTTCCCATAAGCCGTACCTTTCGTACTCCCGCTTTTCTTTCAGCGACCGAGGCGAATGAGGAGCACGGAGATGTCGGCGGGTGAAACGCCGCTGATACGGGAGGCTTGTCCGACGCTGGTGGGGCGGATCTTGGCGAGCTTCTGCCGGGCTTCGATGCGCAGTCCCTCCATCGAAGCATAATCCAGATCGGGCGGGAGCTGTTTTTCCTCCAGCCGCCGGAATTTTTCGGCTTCGGCAAGCTCCCGCTTGATGTAGCCGTCATATTTCAACCGGATCTCCACGGTTTGCCGCACATCGCGCGCAAGCGGCGGGCGGGTGGGATCAAAGGGGGCAAGCACCGCATAGGTGATCTGCGGGCGGCGCAAAAGCTCGCTCATACGCATGCCGACGGAAAGCGGCGCCGTACCAAGCGATTCCAAAACCGCATTCAATTCCGCCGACGGGCGGATGGTCGTTTGCCGCGCGCGTTTTTCCTCCGCTTCAATCGCTGCCATTTTCTCCATAAAACGCGCGTACCGTGCGTCGGAGATCAGTCCCACGCGCCGCCCGATGGGCGTCAGCCGTTCGGCGGCGTTGTCCTGCCGCAGAAGCAGACGGTATTCGGAACGCGAGGTCATCATCCGATAGGGCTCATTGGTCCCTTTGGTTACAAGATCGTCGATCAGCGTACCGATATACGACGAATCCCGCGTTAAGATCATCGGCGCTTCGCCCTTGATCCACAGCGCGCAGTTGATGCCGGCAACCAGTCCCTGCGCCGCGGCTTCTTCATACCCGGAGGTGCCGTTGAACTGCCCTGCGCCGTACAATCCGGCGATCTGCTTGAACGCAAGCGTCGCGGAAAGCTGGGTGGGATCCACGCAGTCGTATTCGATCGCATAAGCCGTGCGCATCATCTGCGCATGGGCAAATCCCGGCAGGGTGCGGAGCATCTTCCGCTGGACTTCTTCCGGCAAAGAGGAAGAAAAACCCTGCAAATACATTTCTTTGGTATCTTTTCCAAGCGGCTCCACAAACAGTTGATGCCGCTCTTTCTCCGCAAAACGCACCACCTTATCTTCAATACTCGGACAATAGCGGGGACCTGTACCGTGAATACGTCCGGCATAGATCGGAGAGCGGTGCAGATTCTCCCGGATGATCGCGTGCGTCGCCGCGTTGGTATAGACGATATGGCAGGGAATCTGCTGCAAATGGTCGAATTGATGCGGATCGGTATCCGCGCTGTACGGCGTGATCTCCTCCTCGCCCGGCTGTTCTTCCAGTTGCGTGAAGTCGATGGAATCTTTGTGAATCCGCGCCGGCGTACCGGTTTTGAACCGCAAAAACTCCACACCATAGGCTTTGAGCGCATCGGTGAGCGCGGTGGCGGCAAGCATGCCGTCCGGTCCGCCGGTGTATTCCGTTTCCCCGATGATAATTTTGCCGTTTAAATAGGTGCCCGTGCATAGGATCGCGCCTTTCACCCGAAAGACCGCGCCGAGGCGCGTCACCACGCCCGTCACCGCGCCGTTTTCCACCAGCACGTCCACAATCTCCGCCTGGATCAGCGACAGTCCCGGCGTATTTTCCAGAATCCGCTTCATGCGGGTGCGGTACGCCGCGCGATCCGCCTGGACGCGTTTGGAATGTACCGCCGCGCCCTTGCCCAAATTCAGCGTCCGGCTCTGGAGCGTCACTTCGTCTGCCGCGCGTCCCATTTCGCCGCCCAGCGCGTCGATCTCAAACACCAGATGTCCTTTTCCCGTGCCGCCGATGGACGGATTGCACGGCATGTTCCCCACCGCGTCCAGGTTAATGGTGAACAGCAGGGTGTTCAAACCCAGTCTTGCGCACGCAAGCGCAGCTTCAATTCCGGCGTGCCCCGCGCCGATGACTGCAACATCTGCGGAGCCTGCTTCATATCTTTCTTCCATGAATATCCTTTCTGTATCAAACAAGGAGGTACGGTTTTCGGGGAAAAGCAACCAAACAAAGAGAAAGCGGAACTCTCATGCCTTTGCACG
>DLLB01000100.1:0-14305 GCA_002477905.1 Clostridiales bacterium UBA7573
CCGAAATCAAACCGATTTTTTTCTTCATCTGATGATCTCCAACCTTTCCCACCGCGTTTTCCCTGCGGCTTTTTTGTATACTGTATGCTTAAATTCTTCCGAATATGCCGATACTTCTCTGACGCTTTTCACAGAAAAATGGAAAATTCAGAAAAAAGTTTACGCATTCGTCTTTCCTTTTTCGTTTCTTTGCGTTATACTGTAGGTACTGATTTATTTTCGGAGTATGGTATGGATTTCACAATTTCCGCAAGTCAGGACGGAATGCTGCTCCGCACATATCTGTTCTCTGTCCTGCATCTGTCTCGTCGTATCGTCACTCAACTCAAACAAACTGCCTTTGGCATTACCCTGAATCAAGCCCCTGTGACTGTTCGTGCAATCGTACATACGGGAGATCGGCTCTCCCTCGCGCTCTCGGATACAGCGGAAGACGAAAATCCGCAGATCCTTCCCGTAGATCTGCCGATTGAAATTCTATATGAGGACGATTGGCTTTATGCCGTTTGTAAACCAGCCGGTATGCCGACACATCCGACGCATGGGCATTACTGCGACACCCTTGCAAATGCACTGACTTATCGGAACCTCTGCACCGGCACCCCTTTTTGTTTTCGTGCCGTCAACCGTTTAGATCGGAATACAAGCGGCATTGTATTGGTCGCAAAACATAAACTGTGTGCCTGCCTGATGGCGAAAAAAATGCAAGCGGGGGAAATGGAAAAACAGTACCTCGCGGTTGTTGTCGGCGTACCCTTACAGTCAGAAGGAATCATTGACCTGCCGATCCGACGGGCAAAAGAAAGCATCATTCTGCGCGAGGTTTCCGATCTTGCAGACGCAGATCCCGCAAAAACACGTTATCGGGTGCTATACGTTGCGCCGGACAATTCTTACAGCATTCTCGCCGTGCGCCCCCTAACGGGACGTACCCATCAAATCAGAGTTCATTTTGCTGCGATCGGTCATCCGCTGATGGGAGACTCTTTATACGGAACTGCTTCCCCGCTGATTTCCCGCCATGCATTGCATGCCACCAGTCTCCGGTTTACACATCCGCAAAATAATTCTCCCGTAGAAGTTCTTGCACCGCCCCCGCCCGACCTCTGTGAAATCTGGAAAGGAGCTTGGATATGGAACGCACAGTATCACAATTTATAACCACAAAAAACAAAATCAGAGACAAGCTTTGCAAAATTCTGCATAAATATATTCCGCGTGCCGTATGGTTTTTGCTTGGCTTCAGCGCCGTCAGTGGCATTATTTATTTTCTATGTACCAAATTTCCGTTACTAGCGGACGGCATCACAAAAAGCGTCGGAGCTGCTCTGCGCTTTCTGTTTGCCCATCTGACCTCCTGGATTCCCTTTTCCGTTGCAGAAGTCACGCTTACCACGCTTCCGTTTACCGTCGGTGCTTTTTGCATTTATCTGATCCGCCTTTGCAAGAAAAACGAAACGCGCGCCATCCGGCTATTGGCACTGGTCATTGCGATTGCCACTGCGGCATATTCCCTGTTTTTGTGGATGTTCGCCATCGGCTACCGCGGAACGCCACTGGATCAAAAACTCGGCATGAATCGTCAGAATGTTTCTACAAAAGAGCTGACACAAACTGCAGAAATCTTAGCAAAAGAACTGCAAAAAGCTGAAAAATCGGTATTTTTTGCAGACAGCGGCTTTTCCGTCATGCCCTATTCTTATGCGGAATTGAACCGACGGCTGAATTCTGCTTACGCAACAATCAGTGAAACCTATGATTTTATTCCATCCTTGCGCGCAAATGTGAAATTTATTGCATTAAGCAAGGTCATGTCCTATACACACTTTACCGGAGTATATATTTATTACACGGGCGAGGCAAATATCAATATTGATTTTCCGACATTCTCTACCGTGTACACTGCGGCACACGAAATGTCGCATCAGCGAGGAATCGCCCCGGAAGACGAAGCGAATTTCATGGCGTTTTTAGTGTGTCTTGCAAGCGAGGACGCTTATATCCGTTACTGCGCATATTTGAATATGTTTCAATATATCTCCGCAAAGCTCTACGCCGTAGATGCCTTTGCCTATACACGGATTTACTCGTCACTACCACGTTCTGTGCGGCTTGAACTTTCCGCATACAGCGCTTTCTTTGACCAATATCGGGATTCTACCGTGGCGCAGGTCACAGATGCCATGAATGATAACTATCTGAAATCCCACGGGCAAAAAGCCGGAACGCAAAGTTATGGATTGGTTGTAGATCTTGCCGTAGCATACTACCGCGCAAACGGAAAATTGTCATAAAAAATACAAGCAACGCCCCCTGTTTCAAAGAAACTAAGGAGCGTTGCTTCCTTTATAAAATTATGTCGTCTCCGGATATAAACAGTGCCGCACATCGCGCAGCAACCGTTCACAATCAAAATGTTTTTTCGGAATCCGTTTTCCGATAATCGAAACAGAAGCAATGACCGTATCTGCACACAACGCATACTTGGTAGTACTGTTGGCAGTCCGAAATGCGGTATAATTCATTCGCAAACGCATGTCCGCATATTTATTTTGGTGGCTGACAAATTTCCGTTCCGGACGATTGCCTTCCATACAAATCGGAATCACTGAAATTTCAAGCAAGGCATCCCCATAATCATCTGCGTGCAGCGCAGACAATTTGTGTTCTATCGTTTCCATGATTTCCGTCATCACATAGGCAATTTGCGCATCTGCTTCACAAGAAAGGATAAAAAACCGACGTGGTAACGGTTTTAAAGTTGGCACATCGGTCGGCTTTGGCTGATCTTGTATCAGAGTCGCCGTCAATTTTTCTTCCGTTCTGTCAAAGTGCCCAGCGTCGTTATCTGCATTTGATAGAATTTGCTTCAGCTCCAACTTTTATCCCCTCCATTCTTCCTATATTTTAATTTTAATACATCCTATTTATTTTGTCAAGCATTGTTTTGAAAAAACACCCTCCGCAAACCATCCCGCTCCGACAGACGTGATTTCCCAAATAAGACTGCAAAATGCTTGACTTTTCCTGATTCCTATGTTATAATTTACAAAATACTTTTTTGATTTTTCAGAAAGAACAGGAATTCCCATGCCTATCAAAATTCCGAACGGTTTGCCTGCCATTCATACACTGCAAGAAGAAAATATCTTCGTTATTAACGAAACCAGGGCGCTCACACAAGATATTCGCCCTTTACGCATATTGCTCTTAAATCTGATGCCACAAAAAATCATAACCGAAACGCAAATTGCGCGGCTGATCGCCAACACGCCGTTACAAGTGGAATTACAGCTGTTACAAACGGCGTCTCACCGCCCGAAACATGTGGCACCGGAACATATGATCGCATTCTATCAAACCTTTGACCAGATACAAACAGAACGGTTTGACGGATTCATCATTACCGGCGCGCCGGTGGAACAAATGCCTTTTGAACAAGTTGGTTATTGGGATGAGCTTTGCAAAATCATGGAGTGGAGCAAAACGCATGTCACCAGCACCCTGCACATCTGTTGGGGTGCGCAAGCCGGTTTATACTATCATTTCGGGATTCCGAAATGCCCGCTGAAAAAGAAGCTCTCCGGTATTTATGCGCATCACCTGGATCAACGCTATTCCCCTCTTTTCCGCGGATTTGACGACTTGTTTATGATCCCGCATTCCCGCTATACAACCTGCCGTCGGGAAGATATTGCGGCAACCGACGCATTGCAGATCATGGCAAGCTCTGAAGAAGCAGGCGTTGCCGTCTGCATGAGTGAAAACGGAAAACAGATTTTTTTAATGGGCCATCCGGAATATGATGTATATACACTTGCAGAAGAATATCAACGCGACTTGCGCGCGGGATTGGATCCTGCCATACCGGAAAACTATTTTCCAAAAGATGATCCTTCCCTTTTTCCCCGCATGACCTGGCGCAGCAGTGCCGCTTTATTTTATTCCAACTGGCTGAATTATTTTGTCTATCAGCAAACGCCTTACAATCTTAATGAACTGGCGTAATTCGCAGAATAGGATGATACTATGAACATCGGATCTTTTCTTTCTCTTGCCGCAGGTCCTATCCTCGGTGCTGTAATCGGATTAGGGACAAACTATCTTGCGGTCAAAATGTTGTTTCGCCCGTTATACCCGAAAAAGCTATTCGGCATCCGTCTCCCGTTTACACCCGGTATCATTCCAAAGCGCAAAGCCGCGCTTGCGCATGCCATCGGCGCGGCGGTCGGAGAACAGTTATTTACCGCCGAAGATATAGAGGAAACCTTCCGTAATCCGAAAACGCGGGATACCATCATCCAAGAGATCTGCCGCATCTTAGAGGAGATTCCGGCAGACACCGCCATCGAGCGAATCGGAGATCAATTATCCAATCGGCTGACCGAGCTTCAGATTGGACAGATCATCGCGGAAAAAGGTGCACAGATTTTACGGGAAAAAGCCAAAGGTTCCATGTTCGCGTTACTGTTGAACGATCGGCTGATTCAGTCTATTGCCGCTCCGATCGGTTCCCAGATTGAAGATTATCTGAGGGAAAATCGAGATCTGCTGTTACGCAGTGTGCTCAGCGGAAAACGTCCGGACCTTGCCGTCATTCAAGAAACCGACGATCCGGAAAAAATCGCCGATGAAGACATGCTACTGGCGATGCAGGATTCCTCCGCTTCTTCTCCGATAATTTCTCTGCCAGAACTCTCTGTAGCAAATACACAGGAGACGGATGGCTCTCTGCTTTCTCTGATCGGAATTTCTCATGATATGTTGGTCGAAAAAGTTTCACATGCTTATGATTCCTTTTTGACAGGAAATACGCCAGTGAAAGCCTTTCATCTGGACGTTGCAGGTACCGTAGAACGCAAGATCAACGCAATGGACGTGAAAGAACTGGAAAATCTCGTTTTATTTGTCATGCGCAAAGAGCTTCGCAGTTTGGTTTGGCTTGGCGGATTACTCGGCTTTTTGTTGGGACTACTGAATCTTTTGTGGTAAATCCGATTTGTTTACAAGTCATTCAAAATCATTCAAAAAACTGTGCTATAATAAGCTATCATACGCTGTTTGAAAAGAATCCCTGTTATGTATATTTGGCATCTGTTTTCCGCAGGTAACAACAGACAGGATTCAGAAAGGAAATCCGTATGGAACCGTTTTTGCAAACCGGAAAAATTGTGGCAACGCACGGTGTACACGGCGATGTACGAATAGACGCATGGTGCGATACCCCGCAGGTGCTGATGGCATTGCGCACACTCTATCTGAAAGAACCATCCGGCTATGTACCGCTGACTCTCACCAAAGCAACGCTTCATAAGCAAATGGTACTTGCACATTTTGCAGACTGTGATACACTGAACCAAGCGCTTCTCTATAAAAATCGAATCGTTTATGCGGATCGAAAGGATCTCCCCCTTCCCAAAGGCGGATTTTTCATTGCGGATTTGATCGGCTTACCGGTCATTGACGCAGTTACACACCTATGCTATGGCACAGTGGCGGATCTGACACACGGGGCGGCAAATGATCTGTATGAAATTCAAACCCCAAACGGTATTGTCTACATGCCGGCAGTCAGTGCCTTTGTAAAAGCAGTCGATTTGGAAAAAGGAATCTTTGTTACACCGATTCCGGGGTTATTTGACGAGCGCAACCAAAAGCAGGAGGAATCTCCCCATGCGCTTTGACGTGCTGACTTTGTTTCCGGAAATGGTTGACACCATTCTTCGCACCAGTATTCTCGGCAGAGCCATGGATGCGCAGATTTTCTCCGCCTATACCCATCAAATCCGAGATTACAGCCAGGACAAGCATCATCGCGTGGATGATACGCCTTATGGCGGTGGAAAAGGAATGCTTTTGCGTCCGGAACCCATTGACGCCTGTTACCATGCCGTTTTGAAGCAATCACCGGAATGCAAAAAGCGGCATACCATCTATTTATCCCCGCAAGGAAAAATTCTGACGCAGCAAAAAGCAAAATCGCTTTTGGAATATGACCAGTTAATTTTACTGTGCGGACACTACGAAGGTGTTGACCAACGGATTCTGGATGAAATTGTGGAGGAAGAAATTTCGGTGGGCGACTACATTCTGACCGGTGGGGAACTCCCCGCCTGTATCCTGATTGATTGCGTTGCGCGGTTGATCGAGGGAGTTCTTGCGGATTCTGCCTGCCATGAAATCGAAAGCATTTCCTGCGGTATGTTAGAATATCCGCAATATACCCATCCGGCAGAATTTCACGGGAAAGCCGTACCGCAAGTTTTACTGAACGGCAATCATGCAGAGATTGCAGCTTGGCGCTTTGCGCAAGCTTTGGAAAAAACCAAGCGGCAAAGACCGGATCTCTTATAATTTTCCTCAATAGCAAACCGTTTTTTCAATAATTTCATTTTCTTTTGTGAAGGGAGCTTCCGTATGCATCGGAAAACCAGTCATACTGCACAGCGGCGGCGCACATCCTTGTACAGCCGTTCCCGTCTGTATGCGTTTCTACATGGTTATGACAAACAGTGTGAAACGATGAATGCTTCTTATTTTGCCAAGCTGTTCTCCATTCTGCATTTCGGGAAGCTGTTCAAATCTTTGCGCAAAAAAATGCAGATTCAAACAGAAGAAAGTACCATCGTTTCATTTGTACGTCGTTTTTTTACTCGTCTTCTCTATCTGCCGTTACGCACGCACGGGTTATTTTGGCTTGCATTTTCTTTGCTTGCCGCGTTTGTTTTTATCATCAAACGTTTTACCTTCCAAATGACAGAGCTTTCTCTGCCGCAACAGATTCCGATTTTAGGATGTCTGCTTTGCTCCCTGATCCTGCTGTTTTCTCCGAAGATCTTTTTGTACGCTGTTTACGAAAGTCGCTTCCTTTCCACTCTGCTTCAGATTTTTTGCGGAATTTCCTGCGACAATACTGCGCTTGCAATCAACGCGACAGAGGAGGAAAATGAAAACAATGCTTGGGCTTTTTTCCTCGGTTTGCTACTGGGTGCTTTCACCATTCCCTTCTCCAGCTCCCAAGTTTTGCTTGCATTCGGCATCGGGCTGCTCGGATGTTTGATTCTCACCTATCCGGAATGCGGCGTTTTGCTTCTCCTGTTGCTTTTGCCGTTTCTCTCGACGAAATGGCTTGTGGGATTGTTGGCAGTCTCCCTGCTTTCTTATGGTATCAAATTATTGCGCGGAAAGCGGTTTTTACATTTTGAGGGGTATGACCATTTTGTCCTGCTGTTTGGTTTGATTTTGCTTTTCGGCGGCAGTATCAGCGTCACACCCGGGGATTCTTTACACAGTTCCGTCATTTATTTTCTGTTTTTACTTTTGTATTTTCCGGTCGTAAATTTGTTGCACACACGGGAATGGTTAAATCGCGCCCTGCGGGTGCTTCTTTGTTCCGTAATCATCACTGCCGTGATCGGAATTCTGCAATATTACTCCGGCAATGTCAGCACTGTTTGGCAGGATATGCACCTGTTCGCAAATCTACCCGGCAGAGCAACCGCAACGCTCGGTAATCCGAATGTACTGGGGGAATATTTGATCGCGACTGCTTTTCTACCTTTGGCATTACTACACACCCGTACCCGAAAAATGCGCGTCAGCGGACTGGTTTTCTTCGGACTTACTGTCTTTTGCTTGGTCCTTACCTGGTCACGCGGGGCATGGCTCGGTTTTGCGCTTGCACTTCTTTTGTATCTGCTCTTTATCTCCCGCCATGCTTGGATTCCCGTTCTGCTCTGCGGCGCGGCGATGCCGATCCTCTATTTTACGTTACCACAAACTGTAATCAGCCGTTTTCTCAGTATTTTCAACGGCACCGACAGTTCCGTTTCCGCACGGCTGAGCATTTGGAAATCTTCCGTTTCTTTGTTAAAAGACGTTTTTATCAGCGGCATTGGCTGGGGAAATCAGGTATTTTCGCAATACTATACAAGATTTGCGATTTCCGGTACAGAATATGCAATACACAGTCACAGTCTCGTGTTGCAGATCCCCTTAACGCTCGGTATTGCAGGTACCGTTGTATTTGTGCTGATTTTGATTTCTTTCTTGCGTCAATTCTGTACCACACGCCCCTATCTGCACCAAAGCAGTTACGGAATGCTCTGGCGGCTTTTCATCGCCTGCTTTTCCGGCATGACCGCTTTACTGATCCAGGGACTCAGCGACTATATTTTCTACAATGTCCGCATTTTTTGCCTGTTCTTTCTTCTGCTCGCCTTTTCCTCCGCGATCCGTCGCACATTTTTAACGGAGCAACCGGATACAGAGGACGGCACACAATTATCCATTGATCTTTATTTCTGAAGGAGTGTGGGAAATCCGCCATGTCAAAATCTTCTGCCCGGCCTTTTCGGCTGAACCTGTTTGACTGTATGATTCTTCTCCTGCTTGTTTTTGCAATTCTGCTCTTTTTGTGGTTTACACTGTTCTCCGAAGAAACCAAGGCGCAACGCGCCATGGCGTCCCTGTATATTACCGTAGAAGTGAAAAATCTGCCGCAAGCCTGTCTGTCCTCCCTTGCCGAGGGACAAACCGTATACGACCGCAACACCGGCGAAATCCTTGGCACCATTGAAACTGTAGAAGTGACGCCGGCGCCTTATTGGGATGGGACACAAACCGATATGGTAAACGGTCAGTTATTCGCAAAAGAATATGATCATCCAGACCTGCGGACTTTGCGGGTGACCATTCTGACAACCGCAAATCCCAACACGCAAACACCGAAAGTTGCCGGCGAAACACGCATGGTCGGGAAGCAGATCAGCTTTCACACCGCCACATTTCTTGCAACCGGTTATTGTACCGCCCTTGATTTCTCCTTCACCTAAAATCTGATTCTATTCCTTCATCTGACAGACCGCCAGTGCGGTCGGAAAGGAAATCCTATGCCAGAAACCACCTCAAAACGACGTTTTAACCGGATGGACGTCTTGATTTTGTTGATTATCGCCACCATACTTTTCAGCATTGTTTTCCGCTTCCAACTGCTGGATCGCTTCTTCAAGAATGAAAATCAGGATACCGCTATCGTCTCTTTTTTCGTATCCAATCTGCAAAAAGCATCTTCTGCTCTGTTTACTGTCGGAAATGAATTTACAGTCAACAATGTGGTGCTTGGAGAATTGGAAAACAGAAGCATCACAGCCGCCAAGACTGACTACGTCATTGCAGATGGCGACAGCACGGAAACAGCCCTGCAACCGGTCTACGATCAGGAGCGCATTGATGTGACCGGCACCCTTCGCGTGATCGGCACCCGCACGGAAAAGGGATTCTACTGGAACGGTACCACGTTGCTTTGTGCGAATAGCACCTTGCCCGTTGTCGTTTCCAACGCTACATTTTCCATCAGAATCATGGAGATTACCTTTGAAAAGAGCTGAATTGTTCTTTTTCATTTGTGCAAACTGACGGTTTCCTGCCATTATTTTTTCTATTTTTGATAATTCCCATCAAAAGCGCGTGTATTTGAAAAAAATCCGAAAAAACGCTTGATTTTCCTATGGGATTCTGTTATAATGGGTATATATGAAATAGGAATACAGATTCTTCTTTTATGACAGAGATAGGAGTGGCAAGATATGATCTCTCGTAATATTACCATCACCAATCACATCGGGTTGCATGCCCGCCCGGCAACTTTTTTTATTCAAAAAGCGAACGAATTCACTTCTTCCATCTGGGTGGAAAAGGATGATCGCAGAGTCAATGCAAAAAGTTTGCTTGGCGTCCTCTCTCTCGGCATTACAAAAGGTATGGCAATTACATTGATTGCCGACGGTGTGGACGAAGACGAAGCGCTGGATGCTTTGATTGATCTGATTCAAAACGGCTTCCACGACTGATTGGTTGCAAGACCACCGAATGAGCAGAATACACAGGCAGACGGTTCCGTGGAATCGTCTGCTTTTTTCAAAAGGGGGAAGCGGCTTTTGAATCCCATGTTACAAGTTTTGCGGGAACGCGCCATGCGCCTTCCTTTGTCTCCGGGCGTTTATCTGATGAAAGATGAAAACGGAAAAATCATTTATGTCGGGAAATCCAAAGTTCTGAAAAACCGGGTATCGCAATACTTTTCCGGCAGCGCACACGATCGCAAAACCGAAAAAATGATCTCCTATGTGCGTGATTTTGCCTATATGCTGACCGATACGGAAATGGAAGCGTTGTCTTTAGAGAACAGACTGATTAAGCTCCATATGCCGAAATTCAACATCTGCCTGCGGGATTCCAAAACTTATCCCTATCTAAAAATTACAAACGAAGCTTACCCGCATCTGCAACTTGTCCGCAAACGTCTCGCAGATGGCGGACGTTACTTCGGTCCCTATTCCGGCTCTGCACCGGTCTATGCCCTGATGAAAACGGTAGAGCGCATTTTCGGAATTCCAACCTGCCGTCGCATTTTCCCACGCGACATCGGAAAAGACCGTCCCTGCCTGTATGCACAGATCGGACAATGCGTCGCACCTTGTACCGGAAAGATTTCGGAAGAAGAATTCCGCGCTCTATATGCTGAGGTGGAACTATTCTTAAAAGGACATTTTGCCACTGTGGAGGAAAGTCTCAAAGAAAAAATGATGTTTGCTTCCGATAATTTGCGGTTTGAAGCCGCCGCACACTATCGGGATCGAATCGCCGCATTACAAAAATTGCGGCAACACCAGAAAATCATTGCGGCACCGAATGTGGAACAGGATATTTTCGCATTTTTTGAAGATGAAACCTGTGCCTGCCTTGCCGTTTACTATGTTCGGGGCGGATGCGTCATGGACAGTGACCATTTTCTGTTCTCTGCCGATCAGATGTCCGATCCGGATACGCTGACAGCATTCCTAACGGATCTATACCTGAAACGGGAATATATTCCCAAAGATATTCTGATCGGTTTTGACCTCGGTGCGGAAAACGCGTCGCTTTTATCAGATTTTTTACAGGAAAAGTGCGGTGGGAAAGTTCTATTGCGTTTTCCGGAACGTGCCAATCCCCGCGCGCTGTGCGATATGGTTTATCGGGATGCAAAACAGCACGCCGCTTCCTATCGTGCACAAACCGAGCGGGACAATGAGGTTTTGATCCGGCTCGCGCAAACCTTAGCACTGGAAGTGGTTCCGGAACACATTGAAGCCTTTGATATTTCCAACCTCGGCAATGAGCATATAACTGCCGGTATGGTGGTTCTGAAAAACGGCAGATTCTCCAAAAAAGATTACCGTACCTACAAAATCAAATTCCAAAGCGGGCAAAACGACTACGGCGCCATGCGGGAAGCCATTGACCGTCGGTTACAGCATGCAGAGGAAGCGCCGCTGCCGGATCTGTTTTTACTGGACGGTGGAAAAGGACACGTCAGCGTCATTCGCGCTTTGCTTGCAGAGCGGGCGATTTCCATTCCCGTATTCGGTATGGTAAAGGACGAATATCACAAAACGCGGGCTCTGACCGATGAGGAACGGGAGATCAGCATTGCAAAAGATCAGGGGATCTTCACCATGCTTTATCGGTTACAGGAGGAAGTACACCGTTATACCGTTTCCCGCATGACCAATGCCAAGCGAAAAACACTGCGCACTTCTTCGTTAGAAGAAATTCCGGGAATCGGAGCCGCCAAAGCACGGGCTTTGCTCCAAAAATTCCACACCATCAGTGCCATCAAAAATGCAACCGCGCAGCAGTTGCGCACGGTTCCGGGGATTTCCCCCGCAATCGCACAGGAAATCATTTCGTATTTTCAGAAACAGAAATCCACGTCGCCATCCACAAAAAAAGGAGAAACAAACCTATGAGAATTATTACAGGCAGTGCGAAAGGTACGAAGCTCCTTGCACCGCAGGGATTGACCACACGCCCCACATCCGAATGCGCCAAGGAAGCGCTGTTCAGCATGATCCAATTTGATCTGGAAGGACGGCACATCCTCGATTTATTCGCCGGAAGCGGACAGTTGGCACTGGAAGCGCTTTCCCGCGGAGCGGCTTCTGCGGTGTTGGTTGACCAAGAGAAAGAAGCCGTGAATGTCATCAAAGCAAATGCCCAAAAAGCACATCTGTTTGACCATTGCCGCTTGCTTTGCACGGATTTCCGTGCATTTTTAAGAACGACGGCAGGAAAAGAATCCTTTGATATTGTCTTTTTAGATCCGCCCTACAAAGAGAATTGGCTGGATGAAATTCTCGGAAAGTTGGACGCTGGTCATTTTCTGCATTTTGGCAGTCTGGTGGTTTGTGAAAGTGAATCGCCCAATCCGCCGCAGTTTGCAACAGATACCTTTCAGTTGAAACGGCATGGACGGTATGGACGTATTCATATTCATCTGCTGGAAGTGATAAAAGGCACAGGTAATTCTCATTTACAGGAGGATTTCTCATGAAAGCTTTGATTCCTGGATCCTTTGATCCGATTACAATCGGACATATGGATCTCATCCGCCGCACTGCCGCAGTGTTTGATGAGGTTTGGGTAGTGGAAATGAAAAACTCCGCCAAGCAGTATCTCTTTTCGGAGCAGGAGCGACTCCTCTGCCTGCGCACCGCACTTTCCGGCTTTCCCAATGTGAAAGTAGATGCTTACGATGGTCTTTTAGCGGATTACGCGAGCATACATTCCATTCACACCGTTGTGAAAGGAGTTCGGAATTTCACGGATTTTGAATATGAAACGCAAATGGCGCAATGCAACCATGCACTATTTCCCGCTTTGCAAACGCTGTTCCTTCCCGCCGCACCGCATCTTCAGTTCATCTCCTCCACTTTTGTAAGAACGCTTTTACAGGACGGAAAAGACGTCTCCGCCTATCTTCCATCGGAAATCACCTCCCTTCCTTTCTTCCAAAAGTTTCAAAAGGCATAAGTAGAAAATATGTTCTGCATAAAAATCAGTCAGAAGAACGCATGTTCTCTTGGCTGATTTTTTTTGTTTTATGCCGGAAAAATCGGAAATTTCCCTATTGAAAATCAAAATTTCCCGTATTATAATGGGGGTAACAGTGGTGGAAAGTGTGGCATTGTGGTGCATATCACCACAAATCGATACCAAAGTGTGGGGAAAAGCACATTTTCCGCAAAATTCCGTGGAAAGGAGGAGACGAACATGCTCGGTGGTGAATACAGACATACTTTAGATCCCAAAAACCGGCTCTTTATTCCCGCAAAATTCCGCGATCAACTCGGCACGAAGTTTTTCCTTGTCATGGGTAGCGACCATTGCATTTCCGTCTACTCCGAAACAGCGTGGCAGGAACGGGATGCCCAACTGAATGAACTTCCCGAATCCAAAGCCGGTCGCTTAAAACGGATTGTCTACTCCAGCTTGGCGGAAGTAGAACCGGATGCGCAAGGGCGCATTCTGATCCCCACCACTTTACGCAATTATGCAAACCTTTCTAAAAATGCCGTCATTATCGGTGTCAGTAATCATGCGGAAATCTGGAATGAAGAAGCATGGGATGCTTATTCCAAAGGAGATGACGCCGAAGGCTTTGATCTCGCCGCCGAAATGGAGGCATTGGGATTATGAGCGCTCCCTTCTCTCACTATTCGGTTCTGCTGAACCCCGCAGTAGAGGGACTTGCGATCCGTCCGGACGGGATTTATGTAGACTGCACCGCAGGAGGCGGCGGACACAGCTTCGCCATTGCCAGCCATCTGCAAGAGAACGGCAGACTGATCGCCATAGATCAGGATCCCGCGGCACTTGCCGCGGCAAAAGAAAGACTTACCCCTTTTGCAAGCCATGTCACCCTTGTGCAGGACAACTTCTCTAATTTAGCTTCGATTTTAAACGGGCAAAGCATTGACGGCGCCTTAATCGATCTCGGTGTTTCCTCTTACCAACTGGATACACCGGAGCGTGGATTTTCTTATCAGCACGACGCACCGCTCGATATGCGTATGGCGCCGGATGCGCCGCTGAGCGCGTTCACCGTAGTCAATACTTACAGTGAACAGGAGCTTTCCCGTATTATTTATACTTGGGGCGAAGAACGATACGCCGCCCGCATCGCCGCAAAAATCGTCGCAGCCCGTGAGAAAGCGCCGATCCGAACCACTTTTCAATTCGTCGATGTCATCAAAAGCGCACTGCCGCCACAAGCCAAAGACGGTCCGCATCATCCGGCAAAGCGCACGTTCCAAGCGATTCGGATTGAAGTCAATCGTGAGCTGGACGTCATTGAACCGACGCTACGCGTCATCGCAAACGCGCTTCGTCCCGGGGGACGTGTGGCGGCAATCAGTTTTCACTCATTGGAAGACCGCATTGTAAAACAAACCTTTTCCGAATTGTGCCGCGGATGCACCTG
>DLLB01000100.1:14368-19309 GCA_002477905.1 Clostridiales bacterium UBA7573
GTGCATGCGGCAAAAAACCAACCCTGAAACTCATCACCAAAAAACCGATTTTACCGGACGCATCCGAACTTGCCGAAAATCCCCGCTCCCACAGTGCAAAGCTCCGGATTGCGGAAAAATTATAAATCAAGGAGGATTCCAACATGACACGCACACAAAATCAACCGGATTTTTATAATCAAAACGAGCCATCCGCTTTTTTTGCCATGCAAAACCGCAACAATCTGCAAGCACAGCCTACCATGCAGACACCCGCTTACGGAATGCAGTGGAATCCCTCTGTCTATCCGCAGAAACAGCCCTCCGCACCGTGGGGACAAGCCAACCACTATTCCGCTTTTCAACCGCAGAATTACGCTTCCTATTCTCAACCGTGTAACCCCGCCACGCCGCCTTACACGCAACCTGCTTATCAGCAGCCGATGACACAGCCTTATGCGCAACCGCAAGTGGATCCGCGCAAACAACAGGAATACTATCAATACATGCAACAGCAGGCAGCGGAAGCACAGCGTAAAGCACAGCAGGAAGAATACGCCCGGCAATTACAGGCACAGCAGTTTGCTCAACAACAGGCGGCACAACAAGCACAACAAGTCGCTTATCAGCAACAGATGCAGCAAGCCGCCTATATCCGGCAAATGCAGTTACAGCAGGCAGAAGCAACTGCGCAAGCGCCGGTACAAACCGAACCGAAAGCCCCCGGATTCACCAAAAAACTGATCCAAAAATTTTCTATGGAACCGGAAAAACAGGTGGAAAAAGCGACCACTGAGAAAAAAGAGTCGAAAAAGAAATCCCGCTCCCGCGGCTTCTCCGCTTTGACCATTTCTCTTGCCTTGGTACTGGTCTTTTCGTTCTTTGGATTGATTTCTTCCTATTCCAAAGTCAACGCAACCACAAAAGATATGGATTCTATGCGTCAGGAATTGAATGATTTAGAAAATCAAGGGCAGTCTCTGGACACGGAACTGGATCGGAAAAATCACGATGCCAATCTGGAACAAACTGCGGAAGATCTCGGCATGGTTCCCGGCAACTCTGACGGACAAAACCGTGCAAACAACGGAACGGACAGTGTGACGGTTTTGGATCAGAACGACAGCGGTCGCTCCTTCTCCGCTTTTATGAGCGCAATCAGCAGAAAATTCAGCTGGTTATTCGCATATTTGGGTTAAGTCCCGCATAGAATTTGTTGTAACAAAAATTGATTCCTATCCGATTTCGTTTTCGATGCCGAACAGAATACAGTTTCCGTTTTGGTAAAATACATAGGAGGTGAGCAAGATATGCCACAAATCGAAAACCGCCGGATCCCAGTCAGAACCCTTTTAATCTTGTTGGTATGTCTGCTCGCCTTTCTCGCCATTCTGATTCGTCTGTTCATCTTGCAAGTAGTAAAACACGACTATTACCAACAAAAAGTGGAGGACAACATCCTTCAAAGTACCCCGCTGATTGCAAAACGCGGAACGATATATGATAAAAACGGGAATGCCATCGCGCTCAATTCTACCACATGGCGCGTGTTCATTTCCCCAAAGGATATTCAAAACACCGAGCAGGGCGAGTTAATCGCAAACGGACTTTCCGGACTGCTCGGTGTTCCTTACGATACCGTCTATCGTAAGACTTTATTATCCCATCGGCAGGACGAAACGATCCAACGTGGCATCGACGCCGAAACGAAAGAAAAGGTACTGGCTTTTATCAACGAACATCAGCTCGCGCGTCAAGTTTACTTGGAAGCCACCGCCGCACGCTACTATCCCTATCACAATCTCGCGTCCCATGCGATTGGTTTTACCGGTACAGACGGAGGCTTGCTCGGTCTGGAATACAAATACAACGCCGTATTGACCGGTACGCCCGGACAGTATATTTACGCAAAGAACGCTATGGGACAATCGCTCCCCTTCAAATTCAGCTCCTATACGGAAGCAACAGACGGAAACAACTTAGTTACTACCTTGGATATGACCTTACAAGCGCTTTTGGAAAAGCAATTACGCGCGACCTATCGGGATTCCAAAGCGCAGAATCGTGTAACCGGAATTGTAATGGATGTCAACACCGGCGCTGTCTTGGCAATGGCAACCTATCCGAATTTTGATCTGAACGATCCTTACACCTTGGACCCGGATTCCCTTGCCAAATTATCCGCTTATACGGGCAACGACACGGCATATCGTTCCACACTGCTCTATGAAATGTGGAACAATAAAACCATTTCCTCTACCTACGAACCGGGTTCGACTTTTAAAATTCTGACCTGCGCTATGGCTTTGGAAGAAAATGTTGTCTCCATGACAGAACATTTCAATTGTCGCGGGGCACTTACGGTTGGCGGTCATACCATTCACTGTCACAAACGTGCCGGACACGGTTCCTTAACTTTTGCGCAAGGATTACAGCAATCCTGCAACCCCGTGTTAATGACACTTGCCTCCCGACTGGGCTCCAACACGTTTTACAGTTACTACAAACGACTCGGCTACACACGAAAAACCGGGATTGACTTACCGAGCGAAGCCGGCAGTATTTATCATGCGCAGGAAAATTTCAACACGGTGGAACTTGCCGTCTATTCCTTCGGGCAAACCTTCAAAATCACGCCACTTCAGCATTTGAGCGCCATCTGTACGGTTGCGAACGGCGGATATGCCGTTACACCGCACATTGTCGAAAAAATCACGGATCAAAAAGGGAATATCATTTCTTCTTTTCAACAAAACCGGTCGCAAATCCTCAGTACCAAAACCTGCGAAACCTTAGCGCAGATTCTCCAAGAGGGGGTTTCCGGAAACGGCGGTGCCAAAAATGCTTATGTTCCCGGTTATCTCGTTGCCGNNCCGCCATTTCCGCTGTGGCAAACGGCGGGTATCTCGTCACACCGCACCTGCTCTCCCAGGTGACCGACCGGGAAGGAAACGTCATCAAGTCTTACGGCACGAATGTCCGCCGCCAGGTGGTCAGCGCCGAGGTCTGCAGAACGGTTTCCCAAATCCTGGAGGAAGGCGTTTCGGGAGACGGCGGTGCGAAAAACACCTATGTTGCGGGCTATCGGATTGCCGCAAAAACCGGTACTTCCGAAGTCCGGGATAAATTTGACGCAAACGGTATGGCTTCTTTCCGTATTGGCTCCTGCGTCGCATTTGCACCGGCAGACCGTCCGGAAATTGCAGTCCTGATGATCGTGGATGAACCGATGGTACAGAATAAATACGGCAGTGTGGTCGCTGCTCCCTACGTCGGTGCATTTCTGGACGAAGCATTGCCTTATCTCGGATATGCGCGGCATTACACAGAGAAAGAAGCAGAAAAGCTGGATGTCACCATGGGCGCATATGTAGGAACTTCTGTGAAAGAAGCCATGCAGGGGTTGCAAAAGCAAGGCGTTTCCTACACCGTCATCGGAGACGGCGACACCGTCATCCGGCAAATTCCGGAGAGTGGCAGTAAATTCAGCAAGGCAACCGGAAAAATTCTGCTTTACACCACAAAAGAAGCAACGCCGGAATTGGTAACCGTTCCGGATGTGATCGGCAAGAGTGCCGCGGAAGCAAATGCGATTCTGACCAACGCAGGATTGAATCTGCGAATTATCGGTGCAAAAAACTATGATGTCGGCAATGGCGCAACCGTGATTGCGCAAACACAGATCAAGGAATTGGTTCCGGTCGGGACCGTGATTACTTTAACGTTCCGGTATCTGGACGGAGACGACGATATTTCCGGATAGTTCTCTGCATTGTCATGCACAAGACAATTCACGTTAAGAAAAGAGGGATCCTACTTGCAACTCTCTGCACTGTTATCCAAAATTCCAGTCGCGCAAGCATCCTACGGAAGTGACGATCCGATCATCACCGGCGTCACTTCCCGGTCACAGGAAGTAAAAAAAGGTTCTCTGTTTGTCTGCTTACAAGGGCTGCATCATGACGGTCACGCGTTCGCGCTGGAAGCAGTGAAAAAAGGCGCGGCGGCGATCCTCTGCGAAGATCCCGCACGATTGCCGGACGATTCTCTGCCCTACATCGTGACGCCCAATACGCATCGTGCACTCGCCATTCTGTGTGCCGCATTTGCAGGGAATCCGCAAGATCGGCTGAAACTGATCGCCGTTACGGGTACAAACGGAAAAACCTCCACCGTACATATGATCGGGAACATTCTCTTTCGTGCAGGGTTTCCCACCGCCATTCTCAGTACCATCGGAAATTACTTGGATCATCAACCTTTGCCGGACAGCGGCATGACGACCGCTGATCCGGAATTTCTTTACCCCGTGCTTGCCAATATTTGTAATTGCAGAGCAGAATATGTGGTGATGGAAGCATCTTCCCATGCGTTAGCCTTAGAAAAGCTTGCTCCCATTTCGTTTGAAATCGGCATTTTTACCAATCTGACGCCGGAGCATCTGGATTTTCACCAAAATATGGGCGCCTATGCTGCGGCAAAAGCCGCACTGTTTTCCCAATGTAAACAAGGGTTACTCCATCTCGACTCTCCCTATCACGATCAAATTCTCGCCGAAGCACGTTGCCCGTGTCTTGACTATTCCCTGACAGACACCTCTGCTCCGTTTTATATGCAGAATCCGGTTTCCCTCGGTACAGACGGCATCTCCTATGATTTTTGTTGGAAAAACAAATCCCTGCGCATAACCTGCCCGATCCCAGGCAATTTTACTTATGATAATACCATGGCGGCGATGTCCTGCGCGGCGATGTTGGGATTGGATCTGCAAAGCGCGGCAGATGCGCTCGGCAATCTGCAGGGCGTGCGTGGACGAATGGAACGCGTCGTGCTTCCTTTGGCTGATTTTGATGTGTTTCTGGATTATGCGCATACGCCTGACGCATTAGAGCGTCTGCTCCGCTCCATCCGCGCCATCCGGCGAAAAGATCAGCGTTTGGTTCTGCTGTTCGGTTGCGGCGG
>DLLB01000100.1:19351-21201 GCA_002477905.1 Clostridiales bacterium UBA7573
CGGTTGCGGCGGGGATCGGGATGAAAGCAAGCGCGCACCGATGGGAAAAATCGCATCGGAACTTGCGGACTTTATCATTCTGACGCAAGACAACAGCCGCACGGAAGATCCCGCGCGTATTTTAGACGAAATTGAACGCGGCATGTTCGAAAACACCCCGCATATCCGTATACCGGAACGAAAAAACGCGATCCGCTACGCCATTTTGCACGCACAAAAACACGATTTCATTTTGCTAGCCGGCAAAGGGCATGAAACCTATGAGATCCGCGCGGACGGAAAACATCCGTTCAACGAGCGTCGCCTGCTTTTGGATGCTTATGCCGCACGCCTTGCCGGAAGCAAGGATTGAATTTTTGTCCGTCCCGATTTTGCAAAGTCAGATTTTCAAAGGAGACTCTCCATGACCAATCCGATTGCGCTTTCCGCTACGTTTCTGCAAAATGCCACCCAGGCGCAAATGCCTGTTACCAGTACACGGGATCTCCGTGGCGCGGTGATTGATTCCCGTGCCGTAACACCCGAATGCTTATTTTGCGCCCTGTCCGGCAATCATACCGACGGAATTCGGTTTTGTAAAGATGCGCTGTCCCGTGGCGCCGCCGGAATTCTGGTTTCTCATATGCCAAACGATTTGCCGCATGACCTTTCTTATTCCGTATTTGTGGTAGATGATGTGCGAATTTCCTTGGGGAAGCTCGCAAGTGCGGTGCGTTTATCCGTCTTGCCCAAAGTTATAGCCATCACGGGAAGCGTCGGCAAGACCACTACCAAAGAGCTGATTGCCCGTGTTCTTTCTACCACATATGAAACACACAAAAATCAAGGAAATCTCAACAACGACCTCGGACTTCCGCTCACTGTGCTTTCCATGCCGGAACACTGTGCGGTGTTAGTAACGGAAGCAGGTATGTCGCATGCAAAAGAACTGGCGTATTTAAGCAACCTGGTACGTCCGGATATTGCTGTCATCACAAATATCGGCACCGCGCATATCGGCAATCTTGGCAGTCGAGAAGCCATTGCCGAAGCCAAGTTGGAAATTCTGCAGGGACTGACACCAAACGGAATCGCGCTTTATGACGGGGATGAACCCTTACTGCAAACCATTTCGGGCGGGATTCCGGTTGGCTTTTCCGAACGCTGTGCGTATCGCATTTTGGAAGTGCACTATACAACCGATCCGACACCCTGCACGGAATTCCTGTTGCAAACACCATACGCGGTCATAGAAAATCTGCGGGTTTGCAGCATCGGAACACACTTTGCGCAAGATGCGGCATTTGCCTTTGCCATTGGGGAATTGCTTTCCGTCCCGGAAGAAACCATTCGTATGGCGCTCTTTTCTGCCTTACAAACGCCGCTTCGCGGCAGACAAAACCGCATGATACAAAACGGGATTTGTATCATTGACGATGGTTACAATGCCAGTCCGGAATCTATGTGTGCGGCGCTCGCTTCGCTACAAATGGAACCCATCCAAAAAGGCGCCCGCAAAATCTGTGTGCTCGGCAGTATGCTGGAACTGGGAGAGTTGTCTCCTCTTTTGCACAGACAGGTGGGACAGAAAGCGACGTTCTGTGACTTTCTGATCACATACGGCACCCAAGCGGAAGCCATCGCGGACGGTGCGCGAGAAGCAGGAATGCCAAGCGCCAACATCCGTTCTTTTTCTGAAGCGGATACCACCGATGCTTTGGTACACCTGTGTCAAACGCTCCTGCGTCCGGGCGATATTCTCCTATGCAAAGGCAGCCACGCTATGGGACTGTCCGAATTTACCGCACAACTGCAAAATGTACTTTAACCACAAAGGAAGGAGAAAAACGTGATGTTGCATACCACACTCT
>DLLB01000100.1:21221-22294 GCA_002477905.1 Clostridiales bacterium UBA7573
TGTCTGCTGTTTTTGACTGTGGCGCTTTCCAGCTTTGCATGCACGGTATTTTTTACCCGCCGCTCCATTCCGTATCTGCAACGTTTGAAATGCGGGCAGACCATTTTGGAAATCGGTCCTTCCTGGCATAAAAGCAAACAAGGAACCCCGACGATGGGGGGAGTCGCCTTTTTACTTTCTTCCTTTGTAATTTTCGGAATCTTCGGTGTTTATGGCGCCATGTCCTTTGGGTATCCGCATTGGAATTGGTTGCTTGCCACAGTGTGTTTCTTCTATTTCAATGGTGCGATCGGATTTTTGGACGATTACCTGAAAGTAGTCCGCAAACAAAACCAAGGATTACGCGCGTCTCAGAAATTTCTTCTGCAAAGTTTGACGGCAATCGCCTATTTGTTCGCCATGTCTGCAATGGGCAATTTCTCCAGCCGATTCCCGATCCCATTTTTGCATACTACCGTAGATCTCGGCTTTTTTTCTTATATTCTGGCTTTCTTTCTCATTACAGGATTTATTAACAGTGTAAACCTGACAGACGGAATTGACGGACTTGCCGCCTCCGTCACGCTGATTGTCAGCGCATTCTTTCTGATTGCAGCAGTGCTTTACGGAAACGCTTCACTGGTTTTGGTGGCTTCCGTTTTTTTGGGTGCCTGCGTCGGATTTCTGGTATTCAATCTGCATCCCGCATCCATTTTTATGGGAGACACCGGATCTTTATTTTTAGGTGCCGCGGTCGTAGGGATGGCATTCCTGCTGCAAAATCCACTGATTTTGCTTCCTGTCGGAATTGTATATTTATTGGAAGCCGTATCCGTTATTTTGCAGGTATTTTACTTTAAGCTATTTCATCGTCGGATCTTCAAAATGGCGCCATTGCATCATCATTTTGAACGTTGCGGCTGGCGAGAGCAAAAAATAGTATGCGTCGCCTGCATACTCACCGCTATCTTCGCATGGATCGGGTTACTCGGACTCTAAAACGGACAGGATAGGAGGGATTCCTTTGCAATCAGACTCTACAAATCCATCTCAAAAAAGCGCAAAATCGGGCAGATTTTCCGGACTTCTTTATA
>DLLB01000041.1 GCA_002477905.1 Clostridiales bacterium UBA7573
GAAGCCGCTACGATCGGCATCCATTTCTGCACATACTGTTTTGCGGTATTGCTCTTTTTGCAGAACAGGTTCAGATACTTCTCCGCGCCATCCATATCTCCGGCAAGCCAGAACAACAGGTAGGTACGGGCTGCATCTGCGGAAGCGTTGCCCTGTGTTGCATGCGACCAGTCCAGAATGTACGGGGTTCCGTCCTCATCCGAAATGATAATATTGGAGGGGTTGAAATCGCCGTGGCAGAGTTTCGTATGCTTTGGCATAGCATCCAAACGGGTATGCAGATCATACCGGGTAGTTGCATCAAAATCTGTCTGGCTGATCTTCCGGTTCATCTTATCTTTCAATTTGGTCAGAAGCGGGCAGGTCTTGGACTGCACTTCAATCTGCAGATCCACAAACAGATTCAGATATTCGTCCTTCTTCTCCGGATGCTCCTGCATAAGCTGCGCCAAGGTCTTGCCTTTGATATAATCGGAAACGATCGTCCATTTGCCGTCAATGGTGCAAATCTCACGGATTTTCGGAATGTGCAATCCGGTTTCCTCGACTCTCGCCTGATTCAGCGCTTCGTTGAGAATATCGGCTTTGGAATAGCTTTCGTCAAACACCTTTAAGCATGCGTCTCCATCCCGATAAACGGTTTTATGGTTTCTGACTGCGATAATTCTGTCCAATTTCATGTTCCATTCCTCCTTATGCTTTCTTCATGCCGTTTTTCGCTCTGCGGTATGCCTGTTTGAAGTTGTGCTCGTCGTCTGCCGCGGGAGCGTCTGTGGCAGTCGGCATGGCGGGTTCTTGGAAATGCTCTTTGCCGTAATAAGCATTGAGATACATCTGCTTGATTTCGCTCATCAGCGGATACCGCGGGTTTGCGCCCGTGCACTGATCGTCGAATGCCTGTTCAACCATAGCGTCCAGACGTGCCAAAAAGTCTGCTTCATCCGGCACATAATCCCGAATGGTGGGTTTGATGCCAATGCGGGCTTTCAGTTCGTCAATCTTCGCGATCAGCCCTTCCAGTTTTTCTTCCTCCGTATCGCCTTTCACGCCCAGCGCGTCCGCCGCTTCGGCATATTTTGCAAGGGTATGCGGATAAGCGTACTGCGGGAAGGTTCCCATCTTCACCGGTACTTCCGCCGCGTTGAAGCGCAACACCTCATCCATCATCAGGGCATTTGCGATACCGTGCGGGATATGGTGGAACGCACCCAGTTTATGCGCCATGGAGTGCATTACGCCAAGGAAAGCGTTTGCAAATGCCATACCTGCCATGGTCGCCGCGTTGCCCATCTTCTCTCTTGCAACCGGATCGGGTGTGCCGGTGCAAGCACTGTCATAAGCTCTGGGCAGATATTCAAAGATCACTTTCAAAGACTGGAGTGCCAAGCCATCGGTATAATCCGTCGCCATCACAGAAGCAAGTGCCTCTAAGTTATGCGATACGGCGTCAATACCGGAAGCGGAAGTCAGACCGCGCGGTGCGCTCATCATCATATCCGCATCTACGATTGCCATATTCGGCATCAGCTGATAATCCGCAAGCGGATACTTGATTCCGCTCACTTCATCGGTAATCACCGCAAACGGAGTTACCTCAGAACCGGTACCGGCAGAAGTCGGGATCGCAATGAAGTATGCCTTTTCGCCCATCTTCGGGAAGGTGTAGACACGCTTGCGGATGTCCATAAACCGCATTGCCATATCTGCAAAGTCCACATCCGGATGTTCGTACATCACCCACATGATCTTCGCCGCGTCCATTGCGGAACCGCCGCCGATGGCGATAATGCAATCCGGCGTAAACGACCGCATCATAGCGGCGCCTGCTTTTGCGCAGGCAAGCGTCGGATCCGGCGCGACATCCGAGAAGGTCGTGTGCATAATCCCCAACGCATCCAGTTTTTCTTCAATCGGTTTGGTGTAGCCGTTTGCGTACAAGAACTGGTCGGTCACGATAAACGCTTTCTTTTTGCCCAAAACATGTCCCAGTTCATCCAAAGCCACCGGCAGGCAACCTTTCTTGAAATACACCTTTTCCGGTGCGCGGAACCACAGCATATTCTCTCTCCTCTCGGCTACAGTCTTGATATTCAGTAAATGCTTCACACCCACGTTCTCCGAAACGGAGTTGCCGCCCCAGGAGCCGCATCCCAACGTCAGCGACGGGGTGAGGTTGAAGTTATACAGATCGCCGATACCACCCTGTGAAGAAGGCGTATTGACCAAGATCCGGCAGGTTTTCATACGTTCTGCAAACTCTGCGAGTTTTGCCTGCTCCGTGATCGGATTCAGATAAATGGAAGAAGTGTGTCCGTAGCCGCCGTCTGCAATCAGCTGCTCTGCTTTGCCGAAGGCATCCTGAATGTCTTTTGCGCGATACATTGCGAGAACCGGAGAAAGTTTTTCATGTGCGAAAGCCTCAGAAATATCGACGCTTTCCACTTCGCCAATGAGGATCTTGGTTCCCTCCGGCACTTTCACACCGGCAAGCTCCGCGATTTTTGCGGCTTTCTGACCGACGATCTTCGCGTTGAGTGCGCCATTGATCAAAATGGTGTCGCGCACCTTCTGCAGTTCATCTTTCTTTAAGAAATAGCAACCGCGATTTGCAAATTCATCCCGAACCGCGTCATATACGCCGTCCAATACGATCACAGATTGCTCGGACGCGCAGATCATACCGTTATCAAAGGTTTTAGAATGAATGATAGAGTTCACCGCCACCAAGATGTCCGCGGTATCGTCAATGATTGCCGGCGTGTTGCCCGCGCCGACGCCAAGTGCCGGTTTGCCACTGGAATAAGCAGCTTTCACCATGCCCGGACCGCCGGTTGCAAGGATAATGTCCGCTTCTTTCATCAGCAGATTGGTCATATCCAAAGACGGTACATCAACCCATGCGATGATCCCCTCCGGCGCGCCTGCTTTCACTGCCGCGTCCAATACAATTTTTGCCGCCGCGATGGTGGATTTCTTTGCGCGCGGATGCGGGCTGATGATGATGCCGTTGCGGGTTTTCAAGCAGATCAAGGTCTTGAAAATTGCCGTAGAAGTGGGGTTGGTGGTCGGAATCACTGCGGCGACTACGCCGATCGGCTCTGCCAGTTTCTTCGTGCCGAATGCCTTGTCCTCCTCTACCACACCGCAGGTTTTGGTGTCCTTATATTTATTGTAGATGTACTCAGCCGCATAGTTGTTTTTGATGACTTTGTCTTCTACCACACCCATGCCGGTTTCTTCCACTGCCATTTTGGCAAGCGGAATCCGCGCCTGATTTGCCGCAATTGCCGCGGCTTTGAAAATCGCGTCTACCTGCTCCTGCGTATAGGTCGCGAATTTCTTCTGCGCTTCTCTTACCCGCGCAAGCGTTTCTTCCAGACGTTCTACGCTGTCTACAATATAGGTTTCTTTGGTTTCCATTCTAATCCTCCTCATGCATGTGCATTTTTGACTTTCTGATGTAAATGTGCGAGAGACAGTGCCATATTCTCATACTGTACCGTGATATTTGCCGGAACTTTCAAACGAATCGGTGCAAGGCACCAGATCGCTTTGATCCCGCTTTTGACCAAGGTGTCGGCAACCGACTGCGCCGCTTCCGGCGGAACGGCGATCACGCCGATCTCCACTTGGTGCAGCAGACAATACGAAGAAAGATCCGCCAAGGGAAGTACGTTCTCCGCCGTCTTTTGGGGATCGCAGTCAAACGCTTTGGAAATGCGGATTCCATATTCGGAAAAACCGCCGAATCCAAGCAACGCCATTCCCAATTTTCCTGCCCCGATAATGATCGCTTCACAATCCGCATGACTGCCAAGCATCGATTCCAAGGCATCCGACAAGGCTTCAATCTCATACCCGACTTTCGGCTTTCCGCTTCCACCCACATTGGAAAGATCCTTTCGCACCTGAACTTCGCCAAGATGCAATTCCCGTGCAATGGCGGTTGCGGAAATATATCTGGTACTTTGCGGCAGACCTCTGATATACGTCAAATACCCCGGCAGTCTGCCCATTGTTGCCCGTGATATTTCGCTGTGTTCCATCTGGCACCTCCTTCTGCACCATGTAATTGCTTTGTCTGACAATAGTATAACATAAACGTCCGCCGGATGGAATTGCGAATTTTGCATATCAGTATTGTATATATCGATATAACAGATACGGATTGAGTTTTACATAGATTCTTTCCCTTTTTCCGTAAAAGAAAAGGATAGAAAAACCGCTTGATCTTTTTGAAAAATCAAGCGGTTTTACATGCGTATAGGGAAACGTACAATCAGATCGGAATTTAGAATTGGATCCCTTTTTGATTGGTCACATCCACCCGAATCCGGATGCAATCTTCTGTGAAATGGATTGAAAACTTTCCTTTCCGGTAAATCTGCCCATAGGAATTTTCTGTTTTTTCCAACTGAAATCCGTTGTCTTCCATGGCGTGTCGAATTGCATCCGTTGGCGATCGGAGTGTGAGTCCGTAAACAGAAACGGACGGATCCGTGATCGAAATACCTGTGATATGTTTGGACGAACTGGAATAATCGGGGTAAGCGGTTACGGTATAGATGACGCAGGCTTCCGGATCCACTTGACTGCCATCCTCTGCCAGTGTGGGAAGATAGCCAAGCCCATAATACTGCCGTCCGCCCATGATTCCATACTTTTCCTGGTATTCCGAAAAGTCCACCTGATCCACATTTTCCGCGATCCAGAATGTAAGATTCGTTTCAGGCCTCTCTAATTTCTGGTCCGTGCATCCGACAAAAGAAAGCAGAAGCACCATGCACCCCAAAAAGATCCATACTTTTTTCATAGAACATGCCTCCTTTTCAAAATACAGAATTCGTCCCTATAATGGTTTACGCTCCCGTTTTGGACTGGTTCCCTCTTACGCATTCTTACACATCACAAAATACCTCGCGTTTGACACGGCATAATTCGGAAATAAACGCTTTATCCAAATCGGTCAGTTTATATTCTTTGCGGTAAATCATCACATCCTTATAGATTTTCCGGTTCTCCACGCAAATCTTTTGTACCAGTCCATAACGATCCAACATTTTTTGCGGAATCGGAGACACCCACATGAACGTTTTGGGATTGGAGCTGAGCACTTCAAACTGGCTGCCGCGCTCAAATACAAAAATCCTGCGTTTACTGTCCGGCAGTTCTGTTTTCTTGACCTCTGCCAACGGCAAAGACGGCACATACGGATCAGCATGGGCAATTTCAATTCCGTTTTCCAGATCCGCAAACGTCACCTGTTCTTTTCGTGCAAGCGGACTTTGGCAACTGACCAACAGCAGATAATGAAACTCTGTGACAAGCTCATTGTAAAATCCTTTTTCCGAGAGCATCTCCTTATAATAACTATCATACTGGTGTGCATAACGTACAATGCCCAATTTGTACTCATCATCGGTCAGATTTTTGATGGTACGCATAGAATTGGTTTCTTTATAAAATGCCTCTACCATGGGGTAAGCATCCAACTGCTTGGAAAATGCGGTGAATGCATCCGAAATATACGTTGCTCTGGGAGCAGAAAGGGAAAACCGTTGTTTTTGCGGTGTTTTGGCTTCAAACAGATGTTCCACCGTATCCACCTGTTTTAAGATAGATTCGGCATACTGCAGGAAAAGTTCCCCCTCCGGCGTTGGTTTCATTCCCCGCGTAGAGCGTTCAAACAAGGTCACGCCGAGAGACGCTTCCAATTCTTTGATGGCACGGCTTAAATTCGGTTGGTCAAGATACAGCTTTTCCGCCGCCTTATTGACCGAACCGGCACGGGCAACCTCCACGGCATATCTGAAATACAGCAAATTCATACGGTAGCACCTTTCCGAAGATTCTTTCTCACAACTCTATGTATGTTATTTGCAGTATACCACAAAAACGGGGAAAAGTCTACCGCTTTTCCCCGTTTTTTGCAAAAAGTTTTTTATTCCGTGCCTTTGAGCGCTTCCACCATGTCGATCTTTTTGTTTTTGCGGGAAACGATCAGGCTGACAACCAATGACATTCCGACAGTCAGGCAAATGCTGATGAGTACCGTTCGTACACTGATTGCCAGTTTCATTTCATACTCGCCCGCCATTGCGCGAAGCAGATACCCCAACGTTCCGATTCCCGCGGGTAATCCGATGAGAATGCCAATCAGACTGAGCCACAGATTCTGCCCGATCAGCAGGGTTCCAATCTTCCGATCGCGAAATCCCACGACTTTCAACGTCGCCATTTCCCGATAACGCTCGGTATAACTCATCACACCCAGATTGTACAAAACCACGACGCCCAGAATCAGCGCACCGAAGATCAGCACAAAAATCATCATATCCATGATCTCCGTAAACGAATCAAACGATTCCATGATCTTTTGCTTTGACTGAACGCTCCGGATTGCATCGTTTGGCGCAATTTCATCGGATTTTGCATCCGTATACACCGAATCCATCGTATAAGGGATTCCGATCTCTTGCGCGTAAGTTTCGGAAATCACGATGCTCTCCGATACGCTGCGGATAATCCCCGCAACCGTCAGGTGATACTGTTGATCGGTGCCGAATGGGCTGATTGTTAAAGAATCTCCGACTTTCAGACCGTATTCCCGCGCAATGCGCATACAAATATACGCTCCGTTGTTTTCCAGTTTTACATAGCCGCTTTTTTGTGCGGGGAACCGTACCTTATCATGCGAGATCGCATAAATATCCAAGGAAACCGCTTTTTCTTCGATCTGCACACTGACCGAAGCACTGCTGTCCGCTTGGTACCGCTCGATCACCTCTGCGCGCTGCGCTGAAGTTGCGTCTTCGGAAAGTGAAATTTTGGATACATAATTGGTCGCGCCGTTATAATATAAATCCAAAAACGCATCCATGGTGTCTCCCATTCCAAGAGAACCGACCATCAGAATCATACATCCCACAATTCCGATCAGACTCATGGCGGTACGGGATTTATGCCTTAGACAATCCCGCAGATTCCAACGCGTACCGAAAGACAACCGATGGAACCATTTTGTCTTTTCCACCGCAAGCGGCTTCACCTTTTTCGGTGTATACGGACGAAGCGCATCCGCCGCGCTGCCGGCAAGCATTTGCTTGACCGAAAGAAATCCGATAAAAGTCAACAGCGCCAGAATACCGGCGAGAATCAGATAACAGAATCCGGGCAGATAAAGCTTCCATTCGGGCATATCAAAATATGTTCCCATCGTACCGTTCGGATTCATAATCCAGTAGGCGATGCCACAGCCAAGTCCTACGCCAAGTACAGAACCGATCCCGCCGATCATCAGGGCATAGGAAGTATAGTGCAGTAAAATCCGTTTATCCCGATACCCCAGTGCTTTTAAAGTGCCGATCTGCGTTTTTTCCTTTGCCGTCAGCCGATGCATGGTCGTCACCATCGTCAGCACTGCGATCAGCAAAAACAGTACCGGCAGAACCGAGCCCATGGTTTTGCCCTCTTGGGCTTCTCCGTCCGCCGCGGCGGAAGAAGTCATTTCCGCATGCGTCAGCACCAGCGTGGTTTTACCGAGCGCACGGTCACAGTTTGCAAGAAACTCTTTTTTCTCAAGATCCGAGAGCACATTGAGATACGGATAATACTCCGCACCGGCGACCTGCCGGTAAAACACCGGAGAAATATACGCAAACCCGTGGGTATCAAAATCCGGCATCAGTTGCGTTTCATCCCGCACACAAACCAGATATTCGCCGGATTTGATCAATCCCGCAACTTTTCCGGTAATCGTGAGATTTTTGTATGTAAAGGACAGCGTATCGCCGCAAACGATCCCGTTTGCCGCGGCATAGCGGTCAGAAAGCCAGATGCTGTCCGTGCTTTGCGCGTCATACGGAGCGCCCTCCGTCACCAAAAATCCGCAAACGGCAGGATCCGTCGTCACAGTCAGCGCCACACTGTCCTCCCCGTGCTCTTTCACTCCCGCAGAAACCGAAAGGAACCGCGCCGCTTTCCGTACCCCCGCTACGGCACAGATCTTTTGCAAATCGTCCTCGGAGAATCCCGCCTCCGATACAATCCGGTAATCGGCATAACCGGTTTTGTCGAAAAAGGTCTGCACATTTCGTTCGATACTCGCCCATTCCATATTGAATCCGACAAAAACACCGACTCCAAGCGCAATCATCAAGATCATGGATAAAAACTGCGCCTTATAGAGTTTCATGGTCCGGAACAGTTTTTTTACAAGCATACTCTGCCTCCTCACCAATCAATTTCATCGGCATTCACCGGATGTTCCTGCGCTTCCTGCGATACGATCCTACCGTTTTTCACGCGGATGACCACATCTGCCATCCTGGCAATGTTCTGATTGTGCGTCACGATGATAATCGTTTTGCCGTAATCCCGCGCCATTTTCAGAAGCAACTTCAGCACAAGCACACCGGTTTCGGAATCCAATGCGCCGGTCGGCTCATCGCAAAGCAAAATTTTCGGATTTTTTGCAAGCGCACGCGCAATGGAAACCCGTTGCTGTTCTCCGCCGGAAAGCTCCGCCGGAAAATTTTTCAGATGGTCGGACAATCCGACCTCCGCAAGCATTTGCGTTGCGGACAGCGCATGCGGGGCAATGTCCTTTACCAACGCCACATTTTCATGCACAGTTAAAGTCGGGATCAGATTGTAAAACTGAAACACGAACCCCACGGTTTTGGCACGATAATCGGCAAGTTCATTCCCCGTCAAGGTGGAAATATCTTGTCCATCCACAAGAATTTTGCCCTCGCTTGGACTGTCAAGCCCGCCAAGCAGATTCAAAAGGGTACTTTTTCCCGCGCCGCTCGGTCCCAGAATGACCACAAATTTTCCTTCGTCCAAACGCATATTCACATGATCCAGCGCCCGCAGGGTATGATCGCCACTGGTGTACACCCGACTGACATCCGAAAACTCTACAATTCCCATTCCATTCATCTCCTGTTTTGCATTTATTGATTCTCTTTTTCTCCGGTTCTTCCCACAGATACCCGCAAACATCCGGTATTCCCATGCAAAGGAGGCTTTTCCCGACTGCGATCCTGCAATGCCTGAAGCGCATGCTCCGGAATTTCCGCAAGCAAGGTGCAGACTGCTGCCCGCGGCTGTTCCAATTGCGGGAATCCCTCCTGTAAAAACTGTTCCACCGCATCATAATACTGTGCGTACTTCTCGCTTCTCCGGCGTCCGTTAAAAATGCCACACCGTAGGATTTCCGTTCGATCAACCCTTCCCGCGCAAACATTTCCAGCATATGATGCACACTTGGTTTGGACAGCCCCAGTGCAACGGCAATATCCACACTGCGCACCCCCTTAGCGTCCCGGTCCAGCTGACGGATCATCAAAAGATAACTGAGGTGCGTGGGCGTCCATTTCTTTTCCGTATTCATGCTCTCCGATTCCTTTTCTCAGCCTGTAATCCTTACAAAAAGGGAGACGACAGTTTGATTCTGCACTGCCCCAAATTGTACG
>DLLB01000026.1:0-5137 GCA_002477905.1 Clostridiales bacterium UBA7573
TCCGTCCACTATATATTGTGGTTTGAAATCCCGCTTTCCGCAAGATTTGGTTGTTTTTGGACCACAGCACTTTTTTTACCGTGTACGTTTTTCCGTACTTTTTGTGAAATTTCAACAGAAAAGCCCGCGAGCGGATCGCGGGCTTTTTTCTCAAATCTTCCCCAAGCACTTAGATTTTTTCGCGGTCAAGTGAAAAATCCGCTTGCAGTCATTTTTGTTGCAAATTCCGAAAATCCACAAAATGTGCGAAAACCTCTTGCAAAAGTCACTAGATATGGTATAATAGTGGTGTCATTCAAAATCGGCTTACAGGGAATCTCTGCACCACTTCTTCCCCTACGGACGACTTTTGAAACAAAAATCAAAATCAGGAGGCAGACACATGAAAGTAATCAAGCGGAGCGGCTCGGAAGTTGTTTTTGATATTGATAAAATTATCGCCGCTGTCACCAAAGCAAATAATGTGGTAGAGGAAGCGGAGCGGATGACGCCGTTGCAGATCAACCGGATCGCGGAATCCGTAGAACTCTCCTGCCAGAAAATGAACCGCGCGATGAGTGTGGAAGATATTCAGGATCTTGTGGAAAAACAGATCATGAAACATGGTGCATATGAAGTTGCAAAAAAGTATATCACCTACCGTTATACCCGTGCATTGGTGCGGCAAAGCAATACCACCGACGATCAGATTATGGCGTTGATCGAGTGCCAGAATGAGGAAGTCAAGCAGGAAAACTCCAACAAAAATCCGACGGTCAACAGCGTACAGCGCGATTATATGGCAGGCGAAGTCAGCAAAGATCTGACGCGGAGAATCCTTTTGCCGAAGGAGATTGTGGATGCGCACGAAGAAGGTCTGATCCATTTCCACGATTCCGACTATTTCGCACAGCATATGCACAACTGCGATCTGGTGAATCTGGAGGACATGCTGCAAAACGGTACCGTCATCTCCGGTACGATGATTGAAAAGCCGCACAGCTTCTCTACCGCGTGCAATATTGCCACACAAATCATTGCGCAGGTCGCTTCCAATCAATACGGCGGGCAAAGCATCAGTCTGACGCATCTCGCACCGTTCGTACAGACCAGCCGGGAGAAAATCCGGCGGGATGTCTGCGCGGAAATGGAACAAAGCCACATTACGGCGACCGAGGAAGCCATCGCTACCATCACGGAAAAACGGTTGCGCGATGAGATCCGCCGCGGTGTGCAAACCATTCAGTATCAGGTCGTCACGCTTTTGACCACCAACGGACAAGCACCGTTTGTCACGGTATTCATGTATCTCGGCGAAGCCAAAAACGAGCAGGAAAAGAAAGATCTTGCCCTGATTATCGAGGAAGTGCTTCTGCAACGCTACCGCGGCGTCAAAAACGAAGAAGGCGTTTGGGTGACGCCCGCCTTTCCGAAACTGATTTACGTATTGGAAGAACAGAATATCCATGAGGATTCTCCGTATTATTATCTGACGGAGCTTGCCGCAAAATGTACGGCAAAGCGCATGGTTCCGGACTATATTTCCGAAAAGATCATGCTCCAGAACAAAATCGACAAAAACGGAGAGGGACACTGCTATACCTGCATGGGATGCCGCAGTTTCTTGACTCCCTATGTGGATGAGAACGGGAAACCGAAGTATTACGGGCGGTTTAATCAAGGCGTGGTCACGGTGAATCTGCCGGATATTGCACTCAGCGCCGGACACAATCTGGATAAATTCTGGGAAATTTTTGAGGAACGGATGGAGTTATGCCATCGCGCGCTCCAGTGCCGTCATGAACGGTTAACCGGAACCGTTTCCGATATTGCGCCGATTTTGTGGCAATACGGTGCGCTGACACGGTTGAAAAAAGGAGAAACCATTGACAAATATCTGCACGGCGGCTATTCTACGCTCTCTCTCGGCTATGCGGGACTTTGGGAATGCGTATACGCGCTGAATGGGAAAAAACTCACGGAGCCGGAAGGGGAAGAACTGGGACTTACCATCATGCGGAAGCTCAATGAGTACACTGCGAAATGGAAAAAAGCCGAAAATATCGACTATTCTCTCTATGGTACGCCGTTGGAATCCACCACCTATAAATTTGCAAAAGCCCTGCAAAAACGGTTTGGGATTGTCAAGGGCGTCACAGACAAAAACTATATCACAAACAGCTATCACGTTCATGTAACGGAGCCGATCGACGCATTTGCAAAGTTGGCTTTGGAAGCAAAATTCCAGGCGCTTAGCCCCGGCGGCGCCATCAGCTATGTGGAAGTACCGAATATGCAGAGCAATCTGCCGGCAGTTATGGATGTAATCCGGTTTATCTATGACAATATCATGTATGCGGAATTAAATACCAAGAGCGATTATTGCCAGGTCTGCGGTTATGACGGGGAGATTCAGATCGTAGAGGATGAGGATCACAAACTGATCTGGAAGTGCCCGCACTGCGGAAATACCGATCAATCCAAAATGAATGTCGCGCGCCGTACTTGCGGATACATCGGTACGCAATTCTGGAATCAGGGCAGAACGCAGGAAATCAAAGAACGCGTTCTCCATCTGTAATGCATTACGCGGAGATCAAACCCTGTGACATTGCCAATGGCACAGGGGTTCGCGTTTCCCTGTTTGTCAGCGGATGCACGCATCACTGCAAAGGTTGCTTCAATCCGCAGACATGGGATTTTCATTTCGGGAAACCCTTTACCGAAGAAACCGAGGAACAGTTGCTCCACGCCCTCGCACCTTCCTATATCCAAGGACTGACATTGCTCGGCGGAGAGCCGTTTGAACCGGACAATCAACGGGCTTTGCTTCCGTTTCTGCACAAGGTACGAAAAAAGTATCCGGATAAGACGATTTGGTGCTATACCGGATACTTATATGATTCAGAATTGTGCGCGCCAAGTCGGGCGCGGTGTGAGGTCACAGAGGAAATGCTGTCCCTGCTTGACGTTTTAGTAGATGGGGAGTTTATCGAAGCCAAAAAAGACATTCGTCTGCAATTCCGCGGTTCATCCAATCAACGAATCCTCGATCTTGTGAAAACCCGTGAAACGGGGAATTTAGTCCTTTGGGAACCACGGAAAATCGGAGCAAAGATGGACGAACGCTGAATGCGTTTATTGCTTTTTCCGGCATCCGTCAATCTGAATGTTCTGCCCTGCAATATAGCTTGCTTCCTGCGAGGAAAGAAAGCAGATCAGATTTGCCATTTCCCGATCCGTTCCGGTCCTTCCGAGAAACGACAATTCGCTTGGCTCAGAATAATCCAGATCCGGATTCTCGCCTGGGCTCACACTGCCGGGAGAAACACAATTGACATACACGCCCTTGCCGATCACTTCTTTGGCAAGGGCTTTTGTCATGGCAATGATCGCGCCCTTGCTTGCAGAATAGTGCACCATATTGGCATTCCCATACACCCCTGCTACGGACGCGACATTGACGATCTTTCCAAACTGTCGCTCCAGCATACCGGGCAGGACAGCTTTGGTAACATAAACCGTTCCCATCACATTGATCTGCAAAAACTTTTGCCATTCTTCTGTCGGCGTGTCCACAAAAGAATCCCAACACCGCCAAACAGCGGCATTGTTGATGAGAATATCCACCCTACCGAAGCGTGCCTTTGCTTGCTTTACAGCGGCAAAAACCGCTTCCTCGTTTCCAACGTCACACACAAGCGCAAGCACATTTTCCGTCATACGCAGGATCTCTTGTTCTACATTTTGCAAACGCGCAGCATCCAGATCGACCAGCACTACATTTGCGCCGTTTTGTGCAAACTGTACGGCAACTGCTCTGCCGATTCCCATTGCCGCACCTGTTACAAGTGCGGTTTTTCCTGTAAAATTCATGACTTTCCTCCCAATTGTTATGGAACAAACTTCGTTTTACGGGTTCGGGATCAGTTCTCTGATCCGTTTTACCTCCCGCAAAAGCGGCTGTTGTTGGGTGGAAAAATCGTCGTGTTCATATACACAAAGGATCATACAGCATCCCAGTGCGCCTCCCACTCTACGCAAAAGAGCGCAGGTCCCGCCGGAAAGAAACAAAAACGGAATACGCAGTTTCTCTTTTAACATACAAATAATCCGCAAATTCTCCACTTCCTGTTCCGGATTCTCTGCACCGACGACGATCTTGCAAATATCCGCGCCCCGTTCCTGATGCGCAAGCGCAACTTTCAGTACCTCTTGTGCAGGCGTGAAGTGAAAGATATGGGAGGACATCAGCACCTTTGCTCCCTTTGCATGCAGGGCTTGAATCAATGCCTTTTGCTTTTCCACCGCATCACGCTGATAAGTCATTTCTCCGACCTGCGGATCAAAATAATCTCCCATCACATCACAGAGATCCGCACCGCATTCTGCAATTTCCAACAGTTCGTCTGCCAGACATACATCGGATTTTCCCGTATTTTTTGCACATCGGTAATTGGTGACATAAAGCGGTTTCTCTTTGGCATGGGCAAACAATTGCCGATAAACTTGCGGGGTGCGGTCCTCCGGACGCATTTGCTCAAACTGGATCCCGAAAGCCTCTGCCCCCAAAGGCATGGATTGATCCATCAAATCCATGATTCTGTGCGGATTGTCTGCCTGCACCATCACAGTCAGCGCCGGTTTGGCACGATCCAAAAACACATTTGCGTTCATCAGCAATTCCTCCCTGCCGCATTTCTGCCGCCGTCGATCATGATGTTTTCCCCGTTAATAAACTGCCCTTTTTCAGAAGCAATAAACAAAATAAGATCCACGATCTCCTGCGGCTGTGCCGCCCGTCCTAATAACGTATGCATATTCGCCATTGCCGCTCTGGTCAATACAGGTCCCGGTGAAACGCAAACGCAACGAATCCCGTATTTGGCTCCATATTGAGCGATCGACTTGGTAAGTCCGTGCATCAACCCAGCCTTAGAGGTGGGATAATCCATGCCGTAACCGTCCCCTTCTTCGCCGGTGATGGAACCGATATTGACGATCAGCCCGCTGTGTTGCGTTCTCATCTGTTTTAAGACCGCATGCGCAAAATAAAACGGACCTTTCAGATTTACATCGATTCCCCAATCATAAACCGAAATGGGCACGTCCGGAAACTCCGGGTATTTCTCCCGATCTACCTTTTGCATCCGCACCG
>DLLB01000026.1:5186-5394 GCA_002477905.1 Clostridiales bacterium UBA7573
GGCAAAATTACACACAAGATCGATCCTGCCAAATGCCGCAACCGCTTTCTCACGGGCTTGGCAGACCTGCGTGTAGTCGCGGACATCACAGACCGCAAAGATCGCCTTTCCGGCTCCAGCCGCGCAAATTTCTTCTGCTTTTTCGGAAAGTACCGCTTCCTTGATGTCACACATCACGACATTTCCACCAAGTTTTGCCCATTCTTTG
>DLLB01000026.1:5436-6608 GCA_002477905.1 Clostridiales bacterium UBA7573
TTCTTTGGAAAACAAAAGCCCCATTCCGGAAGCTGCTCCGGTCACGATTGCAGTCTGATTTGAAAAATTCATAACGATTCGCATCCTTTCCTTGTGCGCTTTGGCACCAATTGTGCCTTTATTATAGCATCCCGCTCCGTTGATCTCAATAGAAAAAACAAATAGAATTTGCCTTTTTCGATACAAAAAGCAAGAAAATCTCTTGATTTTTTTGTAAAATTGGGTATAATAAAATCAAACAACGCGGAGGAAACAAAACATGCAGCTTTTTTCAAACATGGTACTGTTGGAAATCACCGATGTAATCACGGTCTACTCCAAAAAGGGAGAGCGATTTCAGATGAATTGCCGCCCGACCTTTGGATTATCGCTTTGTAAAGAAGGAAAAATTACCTATACGCAAGGAAAAAATAAAGTCGTTTCCGATCCTTCCTGCGCCGTTCTTCTTCCACAAGAGGCAACCTATGAATTGTATCGGCATACAGACGGCAGTTTCCCATTGATCAATTTCCGCGCTGCCGGACTTTCGGTAAAGACATTTCAGAGTTTTGCCTTACCGAATGCGGAAGCCTGTATGCATACATTCGACGCGCTCCGTCAGGCATTCGCTTATGAAAAAAACCAGATACGCGCAATGCGTTATGCTTATCAGCTATTTGACCAGATCCAATGCGACACCGCGTCCGATTTTGCTCTTTTAAAACCCGCGGAAATCTACCTGCGGGAACATCTATGCGACTCAGATCTGCGCAATGCACAGCTTGCACAGGCTGCAAATATCAGCGAAGTTTATTTTCGCAGACTTTTTACACAAAAATACGGCACCGCGCCCAAGCGATATATCCTTTCCGCGCGAATAGAATTGGCAAAACAGCGTTTGGTCAGTTCGCGCGACAGCATCGCCACAATCGCCGCCGATTGCGGATTTCAGGATATATTTCATTTTTGCCGTTATTTTCACGATACCGTCGGATACACGCCAACCGAATACCGAAAAAAAGGGGTTGGCATCTAAATCCCCTTGTATCAAAAAGCTCTTTTCTTCCCCCAAGACCACAAAAAACGGAACTCCTTTTCGGAGTTCCGTTTTTTGTGTATGAAATTTACGGATTCCACTTATCCGGATATTTGGTATCGTTGTCGTTCGCGTAGTCGCCGGTGTCAAGACCGGT
>DLLB01000070.1 GCA_002477905.1 Clostridiales bacterium UBA7573
ACGATCAGAATCAACGCATAGATCAGATACTTCAAGGCGGCAAGGTCGCCGGAAAGCTGATTGGTCAGCGTCAGATTCAGATAGGTCAAGAAAGCGGCTGCGATGATGGAACCGTTGACGCTTCCGATACCGCCAAGCACCACCATAACCAAAATCTCAATGGAATAGTTATAAGTAAAATTCGTATACTTCACAGGAGACACGGCGGCGCCATACAATACGCCCGCGATCCCTGCGAAAAATGCCGCGATCGTAAAAGCAAACAATTTATAATAGGTAACGTTGATGCCCATGGTTTTTGCGGCAATTTCATTATCCCGGATCGCGGTAATGGCACGCCCGTGTTTGGAACGAATCAGATTTTGTACCACAATTAGCATGAAAATGACCACAACGAAAGTCACAATAAAGAGACTGTATCCGTAAGGTTCTTTGTTGGTCAATCCACCGCCGCCGCCGAAGATCGGCACGTTTTTGCAGATATTACCGACAATTTCGTTGAATGCCAAAGTAACAATGGCAAGATAGTCGCCTTTTAACCGCAGGGCAGGCAAGCCGACCAACATACCGAATACTGCCGCAAGTGCCCCGCCGATGAGCATACAAATACACAGGCAGGCGAGCTTGGAAGGAATGGCTTCGATCAGGAGGTTATACAGAAAGGTCCCGAAGTATGCGCCGATGCACATAAATCCGGCATGCCCCAAACTGAGTTCTCCCAAAAAACCGACTACAAGATTCAATGAAACTGCCAAAATAATGCTGTAACCGATCTGATTGAGCATGGTGGCGGTGGAACGCTTCATCACGCCGGTCTGCCAAAGCAAGGCGCTTAAAATCAAAACGACTGCGAGGATGATGTAAACGATATAGTGTTTCCATTTGAAACTCTGTGCAACTTTTTTGAAATAAGACATTTCTTACACCTTCTCTCTGCGACGTTTGCCAAGCAAGCCGGTGGGTTTTACCAACAGAATCACGATCAAAAGTCCGAATTCAATGGAAATGGTATACGGTGTCAATACGGGGATACTCATACAGATTTTTTCAATCACGCCCAACAGCACACCGCCGATCATCGCACCCGGAATACTGCCGATCCCGCCGATGACAGCCGCCGTAAAGGCTTTGATACCGGGCATAGAACCGAGCGTCGGGTTTACGGTTGGAATCGACCATAAGTAGAAAAAGCTTGCGCAAGCTGCAAGTGCGGAACCAATCGCAAAGGTGATCATAATGATCCAGTTGACATTCACACCCATCAGCTGTGCCGCACCGCGATCTTCCGAGACTGCAAGCATGGCATGTCCGGTTTTGGTCTTGTTGACAAAGAGCGTCAGCGCGACCATGATAATGACGCATACACCGAGTGTAATCAACGTTCCGCCGCTGATGCTGGTGCCGAATAACCGCACCGGTGCAACGTCAAACAGCACCACCGTACGGGATTTTGCGCCAAAAATCAGTTGCGCCACACTCTGCATCAGGTAACTGACGCCGATCGCCGTAATCAGCACCGCCAAAGGCGATGCGCCGCGTAGCGGGCGATATGCCACTCTTTCGATGGAAATTCCCAAAATGACACAGACAAGGACAGACACCACCATCGCGAGAATCGGGAATCCGCATAATGCCATGGTAACGGATACCGCATATGCCCCTACCATGATAATGTCGCCGTGGGCAAAGTTCAGCATTTTGGCAATGCCGTAGACCATTGTATATCCCAGTGCAATGAGCGCATAAATACCGCCCAGACTGAGTCCGTCAATCAGTGTACTCATGGAAATCTCCTTCAAAATACAGATAATATAATAGGCAAAAGCGGGAAACCGATTTCCCGCCGAAAGTGTACAAAACAGGGATAACCGCACCTGAAATTTGCCATATGCAGTTATCCCGTTTTTTACGTCAGAGGAATTATTTCTTCAGTTCTTTTACCTGCGGAGCCTTGGTCGGTACGCCATCCGCAGACCAAGTCATTTTACCGGTCGCACCGGTAAAGGTGAAGTCCGCAGAGGAAAGCACGCCGCTCACCTTCGTGCAAAGATCGGAAACAGACATCTTGGCATCGGTGACATTCAGCTTCTTCAGCGCTTCATAGATGACCATAACCGCGTCATAGCCGTCTGCCGCAAACTGGTTCGGAACTTCTCCGTTGTATTTTGCCTTGTAAGCATCTACAAATTCCTTTACCGCTGCGTCGGTGCTTTCTGCATCAAAAGGCGTGATATACCGGATCGTGTTGGTCACGTTGGAAGCCAGCACATCTTTGATACCGTCAAATCCGTCACTACCGAACAGGATCGCATTGCATCCTTTTTCTGCCGCTTTACTTGCGATCAAAGTTGCTTCCTGATAGTACATCGGCAAGAAGATGATGTCGCAGTCCTTGAGCGCGTCTACCTGCGTAGAGAAATCAGTCTTGTTGCTGTTATCAAACTGACGAGCCGTGAATTCTTTGCCGAGCGCCTGCATTTTTGCCGCAAACGCGTCATAAATGCCCTTGCTGTAAACATCGTCCGTGTTATAGATCACACCGATCTTGGTGTACTTACCGTCTACGATATATTCTGCCGCGATTTCGCCCTGCTGCGGATCGCTGAAGCAAACCCGATAGCCGTTCGGACGGTCTTTGATGACTTTTTCCGCGGAAGCAGAGGGCGTGATGAAGAACAGATTGTCTTTCACGGCTTTGCCGCCGAATGCGTCGCAGGAATCAGTGGTAACTGCGCCGATGGAGATCTGCATTCCATCATCCATCAAGCTATCATAGTTATTGGATGCCTGTGTCGCGGTTGCCTGGTCGTCCAACATGTTGAATTTGAACTTAATCCCGTTGATACCGCCGGCAGCGTTGATCTTTTCAATCGCAATCTGAGCGCCGCGCTGTACCGAGGTACCATAGGTGGCAGCTTCACCGGTCAAAGGTCCGGAAGCACCGATATAAATTACCGAATCATCGTTGTTATCGCCGCAAGCTACGAGCGTAATCATTGCAGTAGCCAGCATTGCAATTGTCAGAACGACGCAAAGTAACTTTTTGCTTGTGTGTTTCATGATCGTATACCTCTTTTTTATAAATTTATTTTTTCGGTAATCGGCTCAGCTGACACCGCCCACCGCAAAAACCGCTGGCTGATAAAAAAACGCGAAAGGGCATTGCTGCCGCAATGCCCTTTCCCATGTAAATCTCGTACATTCCGACGGATGGAATCCTTGGATTTCTCACACTGTATCCGGTGTGACGACCGGTACATTCATCCCTGCTCTGAGATGAGTGGCGAGAGTCTTAAAAAATTCTTTTTAATAGTATACCTTTTTTTTCGGGGTTTGTCAATTTGCATTTTGCATTTTTTTACATAAAAATGCGATTTATTTTAGTCAATCTGCACAATCCCCGATTCCATCAGTACCGCTGTACCCGAATCATACCGTCGATGGTCGCGAGCTGTGCGTCCACACTTGCGGGAACTTCTCCGTTGATTTCCACAATCGTATATGCATAATCCCCGCGGGAGCGGTTGAGCATATTGGAGATGTTCAGATTCAATTCCGCAAAAGCGGAAGAAATCTTTGCAAGAGTAGCGGGAATATTTTTATGCATCAGGCAAATGCGCAGATCGCCGCTGTGCGGCATAGAAGCATTCGGATAATTGACGCTGTTTTTGATATTTCCGCAACTCAGATATTCAATCAGTTCTTTCGCCGCCATCACTGCGCAGTTGTCCTCCGATTCATTGGTGGACGCACCGAGATGCGGGATTGTGACAATCCCCTTGACACCCAAAATGTCCTCGGTCGGGAAATCCGTCACATATGCCGCGATTTTTCCGCTTTCCACTGCCGCTTTGACATCTGCCGCGTTGATCAGATCCGCACGGGAAAGATTGATGATCCGGACGCCGTCTTTCATTTTTGCAATGTTTTCCGCGCCGATCATCCCTTTTGTTTCCGCAGTCGCGGGAACATGCAACGTGATATAATCGCAGGACGTAAAAATCTCATCATAGCTTGCGGCTTTTTTAATGGAACGATTCAGATTCCATGCGCCTTCTACGGTGATATACGGATCGCATCCGTAAACCTCCATTCCAAGGTGCGTCGCAAGATTTGCCACCAACGCGCCGATGGCACCGAGTCCGATAACACCCAGTTTTTTTCCTGCCAGCTCCACGCCTGCAAATTTGGACTTGCCCTTCTCCACCTGTTTTGCAACATCTGCGGTTCCGGCAAGGGACTGCGCCCAATTGACACCGCCGACAACATCACGGGAAGCGAGCAACAATGCGGCGATTGCAAGCTCCTTCACACCGTTTGCATTCGCGCCCGGCGTATTGAAGACCACAATACCTTCTTCCGCACAACGGTCAATCGGAATATTGTTTACACCGGCACCGGCGCGTGCAATCGCTTTCAGATTTTTCCCGAACGTCATATCATGCATCACGGCAGACCGTACCATGATCGCGTCCGGATCCGTCACATCTTCTCCGACCTCATAAGTATTCCGATCAAAAATATCCGTACCGACGGTTGCAATTTTATTTAGCAGTTGAATCTTCTTTTTCATATCCGATTCCTCCGTCCTTACGCCTTCGGGTTTTCGGCGGCGAATTTCTTCATGAATTCTACCAGCTTTTCCACGCCTTCGATCGGCATCGCATTATAAATAGAAGCACGCATACCGCCGACAGAACGGTGTCCCTTAATATTGACAAAGCCTGCCTTACCGGCTTCCGACGCGAATTTCTTATCCAAATCGCCCTTATCGATCACAAAAGTGACGTTCATCATGGAACGGGCATCCTTCTCTACCGGCGCAATGTAATAATTCTGGCTGTCCAAATAATCATACAGCACAGCTGCTTTTTTCTTGTTATACGCCTCCATGGCTTTCAAGCCACCCATATCCAGTAACCATTCATATACGAGCTTCGCCATATAGATCGGATAGCACGGGGGGGTATTGTACATGGAATCGTTATCCGCCATGGTCTTCCAATCCAGCATGGTCGGCGTAAACGGCTTAGCGTTGCCGAGCAGATCTTCTCTGACAATCACGACCGTCAGACCAGCCGGCGCCATATTCTTCTGCGCGCCCGCGTAGATCACACCGAATTTGGTCACATCCACCGGCTCGGAAAGAATACAGGACGACATATCCGCAACCAGCGGCACGCCTGCGGGCATCTCCGGCGCATCCTGCCACTTGGTACCGTAAATGGTATTGTTGTAGCAAATGTGGACATAATCCGCATCCGGGCGGAAATCTTTTGCCGTCAGTGCCGGGATATAAGTATTGTTTCGATCTTCGCTGGAAGCGACCAAACGGATGTCATCAGAATACTTCTGCGCTTCTTTGTATGCTTTCTTGGAAAACTGACCGGTGATGACATAATCTGCCTTGCCTGTTTTCAAAAGGTTCAGCGGAACCGACGCAAACTGCGTGGACGCGCCGCCCTGCAAAAACAGCACCTTGTAGTTATCCGGAATGTTCATCAGTTCGCGCAGAAGTTTCTGTGCTTCCGTGATAATCGCTTCATACGCAGGAGAGCGATGGCTCATCTCCATAACCGACATGCCGGTATCACCGTAGCACACCAGTTCTGCCGCTGCTTTTTCCAGCACCGGTAAGGGCAACATCGAAGGACCAGCCGAGAAATTGTAAACTCTGTTCATCATCTTTTACCTCCTGATTATGAACCGATCATGGAAAACAGATAATTTTCATCCATGAACATATTACTGATTATTATAGCGCGTCTTTTTGGATTCGTCAATGCTTTTTGCAAATTTTCCGTAAAAATTATAAAAAAACTTTTTACAAACGAAGTGGGAGCGAAACGATACCGCACCGTCAAAAGTCCACCGGTACGCGCGAGCGGTACGGCAAAGTCGGATTACGCGAGCGGAAAAACGGGTTAGAATTCCGATTCCCGCCCAAAAAGGCAGCGTTTCCACCGAAACACACGGCAGAAACGCTGTCATTTTTAATCTTCTTCGCTTTTCCGGTACGCGCTTTTGACAGCTTTCCGGAATAGATCCATTTTTTATCGTGCGAAATCCGCCAAATTCTCCAGCATGGAGGATAGTGACATACAAGCACGGTGTAAGGTACGTTTGAATTTGCAGGGCTTTGGCTGTTTCATCACACACATTGCGCCAACGCCTGCCGCTGTTCCGATCGCCATTCCGAACAGCACGCCTTTGATGATTCGTTTGGTCTGCATCTTTACAGTTCTTCCTTTCCGGCAAAAATTGCAGACTTGCATTGACTGAGATCAACGCACAGTGTCCGCGGATATAGCATGCGTTTGACACGCGGATTTTATACGAACGCTTTTCGGTTTCTTTCATACAATAAAACCGAGGTGTTGCTATGAATATCGTAACTGTTGCGCCAAATGACACAATTTATACTATTTCCGAACAAACCGGTGTTCCTTCCGCGTTGATCCTTTCCGCAAACGGGCTGACCGATCCGAATCGCCTGTCCGTCGGGCAGGCGATCCTTGTACCGCAGATCGCGCAGACCTACACTGTCAAAGAAGGAGATACTTTATCCGCGATTGCCGCAGAAACCGGAACGTCCGTACGGACACTTTTACAGAACAATCCCACGCTCGGCGGCATCCCGACTGTCTACACCGGACAGACGTTGATCTTGTCCTATGCCACGCCAAAACAGGGGACGCTTGCGGTAAACGGCTATACCTATCCGTTTATCGAACCCGCTGTCCTTGCCAAAACGCTCCCTTATCTGACCTATCTGACCGTATTCACTTACGGCTTCGACACCGCCGGCAATCTCATTGCACCGGACGACGCAGTGGTTCTTGCAATGGCAAAGGATTACGGAACCACGCCGATTTTGTTGCTTTCCACTTATACGGAAGAAGGATTTTTCAATAATAATCTGACCAAGCTATTGTTTGCGGATACGCAATTACAAGAGCGTCTGCTCACGCAGCTTGCTCAGGTCATGCAGGAAAAAGGATACGGCGGGGTGGATTTTGACTTTGAGTATATTTTTGCGGATGATGCGCAGGGGTATGTGGACTTTATCCGCCGTGCAGCGGCGTATCTGAATCCGCTTGGCTTTTTTGTCGTCACTTCACTTGCGCCGAAAACTTCCTCGGATATGCCGGGGTTACTCTATGAAGGGCATAATTATGCAGCGCTTGGGGACGCATCGGATGCGATCGCACTGATGACGTATGAATGGGGTTATACCTACGGTCCGCCGATGGCGGTCGCACCGCTTCCGAATGTAGAGCGGGTTGTACAGTATGCGGTATCCGAGATTTCCTCGGAAAAGATTCTGCTGGGAGAGCCAAATTATGGATACGATTGGAAATTACCGTTTGTGGCAGGCGAATCCAAAGCGCAATCGCTTTCCAACGTGCAGGCGTTGCAGCTC
>DLLB01000071.1 GCA_002477905.1 Clostridiales bacterium UBA7573
CGTTTTTTACGGACTTGTGCAGTTTTGTGTGCCTCTGCTTTTTGCGTCGTTTTCCGAAAAATCGGGAAGGAACAATCCCCTCTCCCGCTCCATTTGCGGCAAAGCCCGCAACAAAGAAACTTCCCGTCGTGCAAAAACGGGAAGTTTTTCTTTTTTATTTGCGCCCCTCGGAAAACAGCTCTGCCACATCGGCAACCATTCCGTAATCCGCATATTCAAAAATCGGCGCGTTTGCGTCGGAATTGACGGCGAGAATCGTCTGTGCGCCCGAAATGCCCGCAAGATGATGCACGGCGCCCGAAATACCCAGTGCCACATACACCCGCGGCGCAACCCGTTTACCGGTCAACCCGACCTGCATATCATACGGCAATTTTCCCATATCCACCACCGCGCGCGTTGCGCACAGCTGTGCGCCAAGCCGGTTTGCCGCGTCTGCAATCTGCGGGAGCTGTGCGACGGCACCGCGTCCGACAGAAAAGATCAGATCCGCACATTCAGATCTTGTCCGGACAGTCGCCATCGGCGGCATCGTGCTACAAACGATTTTTGCAATCAGATTCCCGGAAAATGCGGGGCGTACCATGTACAGCGTTTCCCCATCTGTTTCCAGATGGGTGCAATCCGCACAGAGTCCGGTTCCAAGCAGAACTGCCACCGCGCCGGAAAGCTCCTTCGTCGCGTCCGAATCTTCGAAAATCACCGCGTCCGGTCGCTCTGCCTGTAAATAGGCGGCAACCTGTGCAGGCGCATTGTTTTCGCATAACGTCACCGTTTCGCCCACTGTTTTTGCCATCTCCATCGCGCGCGCACCATACACAAACACGCGCGGGAGCTTCTTCCCGGACACCACCGGCTCCATTTCTGCCATTCCCACAGGAGGGGCAGACAGACAAGTGTTGAGCACCGTCTGAAATTCTGACGGTGCGATCCGAAGGCAATGCCGCTTACCCAGTTCGTTTTCAAAGGTTTTCACCACACGGGTGGGAGAACCGCTCAGCCCGCAACGGGACCGATCTGCGCCAAGATCTGCCGCGTTCCATAGCGTCACGTTCCCGCATTGTGAAAACAGCCCCGGTAACCGCAGGTCGTGAATCCGCTCTACGGTAAGCAACGCCGGAAAGGACAACACTTTTTTCTCCCCGCTTCGCGTCATGCAGGAAATTTCATGTTCTGACGGCGCGTCAAGATGCATGACGCGCGTAGCAAGCGCATAGCCCATGCGCGCGGCAATCCCGATGCCGACCTGCCCCGTGTCGCCCTCCAAAGTCTGTCTGCCGCAAAGTACAAGCTGTGGTTGCAGACGTTGCAAGGCAAGAGACAACGTATACCCGGTCGCCAACGTGTCTGCCCCCGCAAATGCGCTGTCGCTGAGCAGATAAGCTTCTTTCGCGCCAAGGCGCGTTAAACGAAGCAAAAGCTCCCGCGCGCCGGATGGCGCCATCGAAAGCAGAATGACTTCCGCGCCGTCAATTCGAAGCGCGGCTTCATACGCCGCCGCGTCAAACGGTCCGAGTTCGCCGTTTACCGACGGCTTCACACATACGACGATCCTCATAACTGCCGTCTTTGATAAAGCGGCGCAAGCGCGTCATGCACCGCCTCATATTCCGTATAAAGCGCGGCATACCGCGCGGCATTCGCCAAATCCGGCGTTGCCGTGGCACAAATATGCACACATCGCTTTACCGCGTCCGCAAAGGAGGAAAACACGCCCGTCGCAACGCCGGCAAGCATTGCGGAGCCAAGCGACGAGTCACTGCTTTCCGTCACGGCAAGTTCCAGGTTCAGACAATCCGCAACAATTTGTCTCCAAAGCGGACTTTTCGCGCCGCCCCCGATCAAAATGGCGCGCGGTGCACAGGCAATCCCCAACTCTGCCAACTTTCGTTTGGAGGCAAGCAGGGAAAATGCCACCCCTTCCAATACACTGCGCGCAAAATGCGCTTTGGTGTGTGTGGAACGGATGCCGACAAAGCTCCCGCAGAGCATGGGATCGGCATAGGGCGTCAACTCCCCATTGAGATACGGATGATACAAAAGCCCTTCGCATCCGACCGGAATCTGCGCCGCCGCCTCGTCCAGCTCCGCATAATCCCCGCCGAAGGTATCCCGAAACCACCGAAAAGAAGAAGCCGCCGCTTTGGTTGCCGTGCCGGGATACCAAAGTCCGTCTGCCACATGCGGATAGTTGACCAGATCCCGGTCGGGATATGCACGATCTGTGATAACACAAATGCGTCCCGCCGTCGCCAGTTTCACCGTGGTATCTCCCTTGGTAACGGCGCCGGAGGCAAGAATCTCCATAACGGTATCGGTGGTACCGCAGATGACCGGCGTACCGCGCAAAAGTCCGGTGCGCGCCGCTCCCTCGTCTGTCACAGTCCCGATCTGATCGGTGGGAGCAACCACCGGCGGCAGAACCGCTTGATCCAGTCCGATAAGCGCACAAAGCTCCTCGGACCATTTTCCCTGCGCCGCGTCATACAACATACTGCCCTGCGCTTCGATCTGATCGGTGCAGAAAACGCCGGTGAGCAAGAACCGGATGTAATCTTTTTCAAAATAGATCCGCCGGATGCGGGAAAAAATCTCCGGTTCGTTTTCCTTCACCCACAATAATTGCGGCAACGTCCAAATGGTATCCGGTTTATGATAGGTGAGCGCGAAAATACGATCCCCGTGCGCGGCAAGCAACCGCTTTGCCTGCTCTTGGGAGCGGGAATCCGTCCAATGGATCGCATCGCGCAAGGGACGGGAAGCCGCATCGCACAACACCGCCGTATGCGTGGCAGAATCCACCGCAACCGCCAGAATCTGCTCCGGCCGAATCCCGCTTGCAGATAAAATCCCGTGCGTAACGGCATCCAATGCCATACCGAAATCCTCCGGTTTTTGCTCGCAGTAACCGTTTTTCGGGTGATAGGTCGGATATTCTGCACCAGCCTGCGCGGCAATTCGCCCATCTTCCGTCAAAAGCGTCGCTTTCGCGGAACCGCCGCCGAAATCAATACCCAGTAAATAGTTCATACTTCCTCCAGATCGGCAAGCGTCAGATTTTTTCCCGTAACACCGGGGATCGCACCGCGTGCAATCAGCGGCGCGTTTTCCGTATGCGCAAGCAACCATTTATTCTGCCGGAATAAGCGTGCGTCAGAGGACGGCACCGTCAGCGGCAGATTGGTTGCGCGCAGCAATCCGACCACACAGCCAAAGCCCTCCGGTTCCCAGCCGATCGGGCAAAAGTGCAATACGCCCGCGTCGATCTGCACCGCATCGCCGCGCCGCAGATGAAACGCCTCCAGGTCTTTGGCGTCTATCGGACCGTTCTGCAGCAGTTCCGGTTTGCCAAGCAACAATACAAGATCGGTCGTTGCCAGATTGAATTCCGGACAAATATGCCATTCCAGTGCGTTCAGCCGATCGTTATGCCCATGGCAAAAGCCGAGTTGCGTGTCCAGTGTGCCAAAGCACACGTCCGCAACGGTCTGCATGATGGGCAACTGTTCCAACGCAGGAACCGACGCAAGGTATGCCGAGCCGGATTGCGGGCGTTCGATTTTATCCGCTTCCCGCAGCAGTGCGGCAGAATCCACGGAAAGCACCCTGCCGTATGTGGCAAATGCCGGATGATGCACATCGTACAGTTTCATGCTGTTCTCCCCACCATCTTTTTGCGTTAATCCAGTTCCCATTTCTGTTCGGGATCCGTCGTCATGAAGAAACCACGGTTGTCACAGCTCATCATCCAAAGCAGATAGCCCCGATAGCCCGGTGCAACACAGCAGGGATGATACCCGCGCGGAATCTCCACCGCGTCGCCGTTTCGTACCGCATAGGCTTCGTCAAGCGAACGGTCGGCGGTGTACACCTGCTGGATGCCGTATCCGCCCGGACGGTCAAATTCGTAATAGTAGATTTCCTCGGCAAAGCCTTCTTTCGGCATATCGTTGACGTCATGCTTATGTCCGGGGAAGCTCGACCACTGCCCGCCCTTAATGAAGTTTTCTCCGATGTAGATACGGTCTGCTTCCATCCGCTCGTCGATCAAAAAATGCGCTTCGCGCGTAAAGCCCGGTTTGCCGAGGGTTTTCACGATCACATCCTCCGGCGTAATCAGGACCGGTGCGTGATCTTTTTTCGACGGGCATTTCGCGATCACCGCGCGGAAATCAGTCAGCGCATGTACGCAGAATTCCCGATGCCGCGGAATATACACCGCATACGCTTTTCCGTCGAAAGGAGATTTGCGTTTGCCGATCTTGGCATACGAAAAATCCGTGCCGCTCACATCGGCAGTTCCGGCAAGAATGGTCATGCCGTATTCCTTTTCTTCGGTGCGCACCGTGCAGCTTTCGCCTGCACACAGCTGCAACGTATCAATTTCCAAGCATCCGCAGGCGCTGTCCTTGTCAGCGTAAAGCGGCGCATATCCGTTCTTCTGCATATCCCAGCTTTTCTTAAAGTTCATATCCGTTCTCCTTCAAAAATTGTTTTACCGTTTCAAAATCCGGTACGCTGTCCCGCGCGCCTGTTCCCGTGCATTTCAGCGCGGATACAGCGGAAGCAAAAAGACAACACGTTTCATAGGAATAACCCCGGCAAAGTCCCGCGGCAAACGCACCGTGGAACACGTCGCCCGCGCCGTTGGTATCCACCGCCGAAACGGGGAACGCCGGATAGGACTGTGCCGTTTTTCCGTCATACAGAATTCCGCCTGCTTTGCCCTGCGTCACCACAACGACCTTGGGATGATATTGCGCAAACAGCTTCTTTGCCGCCGCAAGCGCGGTTTTTTCCCCGGTATGTCCCATGGCAAATTCCTCAGAGGGAATCATAATATCCGTTTCGCAAAGCAGTCGCTCCACGCCGTCGTAAAGTCCGCCGCAGTCATACAGCACTGCGGTATTGCTTTGGTGCGCGATCTTTGCCCCCTCGACAGCGGCGGCGAGATCGTTTCCATCCACCATTAAGATCTGCGCGTCGCGAATCGCCTGTTTCTGCGCATCGTTCAGCGCGAGCGGCGGCAGATTTCCCCGATCAAACACACAGGTGCGTCCGGCGGTATCTTTGGACAGCCAGATCACGGAAGTGAAAGACCGGTAGCCGGACAACTCCGTAAGATACGCGGTACTTACGCCGAAGCGTTCAAAATCCGCTTTCAGAAACGCGCCGCCGCCATCCTGTGCCAGATTGCCGATATACGCAGTGCAAACGCCGAGCTTCTGTGCCGCAACCAAGCCGGTTGCAGTCGGTCCGCCGCCTGCGGGACAGCTATCCTCCGCACGCAGTTTGGTATCCTCTTTCGGATAAAACGGAATCTGAAAGAGGGTATCCATCACACACGCGCCGATCCCTACAATCTTCGCCATATGCTTATGCCTTTCCGTTTGCACCGACCAGACGGATCTTGTTTATGCCAAGCGCCTTAACCGTTGCGATCGGTTTTTTCATAAAGAGATCGACCGCAAGACTCCGCTTGGGATCGTCGAGCGTCTCTTTGGTTCCGTCTGCAAACGCACAGCAAACGTCCGTTCCGATGTTCATTTTGCGGATCCCCGCCGCAATCGCGGCTTTCACCTGCTCATCCGGAATGCCGGAGCCGCCATGCAATACCAACGGGATTCCGTCGGTGGCGCGCCGGATCTCTTTCACCCGATCAATGTCCAGCTTCGGCGGTTTTTTGTAATGTCCGTGCGCGTTGCCGATCAGCACCGCAAGACAAGTCACACCGGTTGCTTTCACAAATTCTGCCGCCTCGGTGGGAGATGTAAAGGCATCCATCGCGTCATCATTGACACTGCCGATATGACCGAGCTCTCCCTCCACACCGATGTCCAGCGCCTTGCAGGTTTCCACAACGTGGCGGGTGAGCGCCACATTTTCTTCAAACGGATGGCTGGAGCCGTCCAGCATAATGCCGGTTGCGCCCCAACGTAATGCGCGGGTAACCTCCCACTCCGACGGTCCGTGATCCAAATGGAAGCAGACGGGAACCGTCGCTTTTCTTGCCGCCGCCACCACTGCGGGACTGAGATAATAACCGACTTCTTCGTTAAAAAGCCGCGGGTAGACCTGTAAGATCACAGGGGCACGTTCTTCCTCTGCCGCCGCAATAATCCCCATCACAGTCTCAAGATTGTATACATTGAATGCAGGGATACAGAAATTTCCCTGTTCCGCCATTCCGATGACGGTTTGCAAATTGACCAGCATATTCCGTTCTCCTTTACTCTAAAATCAGTTCTTCGACCGACAGAATTTTCACCTGATCCTGCGCGACCTTCCGCAAAGCGGTATATTCCGAGACAGACGCGGTAACAATGGTATCCGCGCCGATGGCGCGCGCATTCTCTATCCGATTTTCCGAAACACCGGCAATGGCTTTTGGCAGCCACAAAGCCATCAAGATATTTCCAGCCCACATGGTATCTTTTCCGTGCATCAGCATCTCGGTCTGCTCCCGGTATGCGCGCACGATCTCTCTGCCTTCTTCCGTCTCACCAAGATCTCTGGCAAGCTGGAACGGATCCTGATAAGCCGCTTTCCCCGGCTTTTTCACCGGAGATAGCGCGCCGTCCCGCAGACGTGCGGCAAGCACTGCGGTATACGTTACCAACTCTGCGTCCACTTTTATGCCGTATTCTCCATATTTCCGCTTGCAAGCCAACGCATCCTGCGGATCATAGAAAATGACGGTCTGATAATCCCGAAACGTATCGGCACAGCTCTGCATCTGCCGCTTGGTTTCATCCATAGCGCCAATGAGGTAAGCAAGCTGTTGACCGGAGGGCTTTTCCTCCTGCAAAACCGTAAAAGTCACACCGGCTTTTTCCAGTGCCCGAATTGCGCGGATTGCAGAATCCGGCGCCATGTAGCGGGCATCCACGCCGAGAAACAGCAAAGTATCCGTTTTTTGTGCGTGCGCGCCGATGGCTTTTGTAAGCGACGCGTCCAGCGTGGTTTTGCCATAGGCGTTCCCGGTATTTAAGCACTGTTCCACAAGCGTCTGAATATACGGGGGAAGTTTTCCCTCCAATGCCGCGTCCGTTTTTGCCGCTTCGGTGAACATCACCGGATCCCAGCCGGTGACACATTCTTTGGTGCAGGCGCCGCAGCCGGCGCATTCATACAGATTATCCGCAACCTGAGACAGATCATAGGTGCCGCGGTTGACCAAAGACAGTCCGAGCGCACGGGCGCGGGCAGTATTTCTCTCTAAGCCCGTCGCATTTCCAATCGGGCAGATATGACGGCACATCCAGCAGAACCGGCAGGCGTCCACATGACTTTTGCAAACTTCATTCATGATTGTAGTTCCTCCTTACAGTCCGAGCTTGAACGGATTCATGATGCCGTTCGGATCCAATTCGCGTTTGATTCCCTCAAACACCTGCATGGCAGGACCATATTGCTCCTTCATCAGGCGTCCGAGTTTGATCCCCACACCGTGGTGATCGTTCACCACGCCGCCGTGCGCAATGGCGGTACGCACACCGGTCGTCCAGATCTGCTGATGCAGGCGCAGTGCCTCCACCGGATCCTTCGGCACGTCTTTGCCGTCCACAATAAAGCGATCATACACCATGGCGCCCCACTCATACCAGTGCGAGAAATGCGCAATAAACTTCGCCTGCGGGAATTGGGATTCGATCGCCTGCTTCATTGCCCAGTAGATTTCCTCAATCTTGCCGTACGGCGCGATGGTATCCATGGTGCCGAACATCTGCGGCAGATCCATCATATGACCGGGATAGAAGAAAGTGATCTTCTCTTTCCACCATTTTTCGCCGTATTCGCTGCCTAAATCCTCCGCGCCGTACTTGCGGAAGGTATCAAGCAGGATTTTCTCCTCCACCGCAACCAGATCGCGGCATCCTTCATATGCGACGTTCATAAACGCGCCTTTGCGCTCCACGCCGACGATCTTCTTGATCAAAGAAGCGGTTTCCGCTTCATCATACAGCCGCATCACAGACGGTTTGAACTTTTGGAGCAATTCCCGCGCCGCCTGGAACGCACCGTGCATATCCTGGAACAAAAATCCGCGGAACCGGCGTTCTTCCGGCTGATCGTAAATGCGGATCTGCGCTTTGGTCATAACGCCGAGCGTGCCTTCCGAGCCGATGAAGATCTGATTCAGGTCCGGTCCTGCCGCGTGTTTCGGGGCGGGAGAGGTGTAAATGATATCGCCGTTCGGAAGCACAACTTCCATCTGCAACACCATGTCGTCAATCTTACCGTATTTGGTGGAAACGACGCCGATTCCCCGATGCGCAAGGAAACCGCCGACTGTGGAACAGGTCAAAGACGACGGATAGTGCATGGTTGCTTTTCCGACCTCATTTGCCGCCCACTCGATATGTTTATAGATCGCGCCGGTGCCGCATTCGATGTACATGCCTTCGGTATTGACTTCATAGATCTTGTTCATCCGCTTGGTGTCCAGCACAATGCCGCCGGCTACCGGAATGGCGCCGCCCTGCGTACCGCCGCCGCCGCCCCATGTCGTGACGGGAATTTTATAGTAATTTGCGATCTTTAAGACCTTTGAGGTTTCCTGTGCGTCTTTCGGGGCAACCACAAAGTCCGCCTCCGGCATCAGCCGTCCGCGATCCGCCCACATGCGGGAAAGCCAGTAATAATCGACGCTGTGCGTCACCTTGTCAATTTCCTTGGTAGAGCAATTTTCTTTTCCGACCGCGTCCTCAAGCTCGGTCAAAATCATTGCCTGTAAAAAGTCGTTCATGCCTATCTCCTTTTCTTTTGTTAGATCCGGTCACGCGTCAGCGCGCCGAAATATTTGCAGAATTCCGTGATTTCTTCCGTGTAATCGCCCGCAATTTCCACGAAGTGATGGATGTACGGCCCTTCCAGCAACCGTTTTTCCCAATCGTCCAAACGATCAAACTCGCCCCAAAGATAGGTTCCGTGCGTTTGCGGTCCGGACACGCTCTTGCAGGTCCCTGCGAGAATGCTGTACTTGCCGTGGTCCTGATCGATCCGGGCAACCGTATAAACGCCGTCTTTGACATGGAACCACTCCCGCTGATTGACCAGCCGCGCGGTGGAATCCGGCGCTTTGACAGACAGTGGGAACGGTCCGCAATGCCATAAAAGCTCCGCATTTTGGTTTTCCGGATGACGCACGGTGAATTCGCCCATAAACGGACGTTCCTCTCCGAAGGACGCCGCCTCCAACAGCCGCATGGTCATGGCGCAGTGCAGATCGCTTTCACAGCTGACCACATATCCAAGATCATTCAGAATGCCATAAACCGCGCACGGTGCCAGCCCCTCAAACATCACCGGCGTTGCCGTCCAGCATTCCGCAGACAGCACGTCCAGATGAAATTCTTCAAACAGTCCGATATACGTCACAACAAGGCATGCCATGCGTTCCAGATACCCAGGCGTCAGATCGTCCATTTGGTAGTTGTCGCGGAACACCTGTACATAATGCGCGATCTCCGCGCCTTTTTCGGCTTGGTTTTTCAGGAACCGATCCTGGAAGATCGCGAAATTAATCGGTACGATCTTGAGTCCGAAGCGTTGCATCAGCTCCGCTTCATTCCAGATTACCGAGAAGAACGGCGCCGGACGGGTGCCGAGTTGTCCGATGCGCATGGAGGTGAAATTTTTCACCATGGAAGCCACGCGGAAAAAGCGATGCAACGCGACAGAAAAGGCTTCGGAATCCACACGGCAACAAGGCGCTGTGGTAAACGGTACATCATACCGTTGGAACTGACGGGAAACTCCGAATAATCCGCACTGCGAATCTGTCGGGCGCATGCCGTCCTGATAATATTCATCGTCCAGCGGAGCCCACAAAAGAAACGGCTTTCCCAGTGCGCGCGCAATGTCGCATGCCGCCTCCTCATTGCCGAAATTGGTATTGATCATTACGACCGCATCCACTTTTTCCGCCTGAAAACGCTGAATTGCCTGTGCCGCGGACGCATCGTCAAAAATCAGATCTTGCGTACCGAGTCCCTTCGTATCGACAAAGCGGATATGCGCGGAGGCAAAATGTTCTTCGATGTACTGAACAAACCGGTGTCCGCGTTCCTCTGCGGAAACCCATGTCAAAAAGGTCTTTGCCGGGCGGTTGGTGGTATTTCGCCGCATTGGCAGAAGCCCGATGGTAAGCTGTTGCTGTTTCATCCCAAAATCCCCCTTTGTAAGATTCTTGTTTTATTGTAGCAGAATCGCGCGGTTTTGGAAATGTAAAAATCGTTCCTGTTCTTGTACAAATCGCTCTTTTTCAAAACAAGCGCACAAAAACAACATCCCAATCTGCATGCTGTTCTGTGCGCTTGTTTTTGAAGATTCCGCTTTTTTTACGCGTTATTCACGCTGATAATCCTTCGGTGTTTCTCCGGTATACTGTTTGAATACCCTGTAAAAATGTGACGTATCGTAAAAGCCGAGCGTCTGCGCGATCATATCCATGCTCCAAAGCGGGTTGCCGAGCAACTCCACCGCTTTTCCAATGCGCAGGCGGTTGCGGTACGCCGTGAAGCTCTCACCGCCGGAATACTGTTTGAACCGCTTGCAAAAGTAACTCTTGCTCATAAAACAGGACGCGGCAAGCTCCTCTACGGTCAAATGCCCATACGGTTCCGCCTCCATACGGCTGAGGGCAGGGAGCAGGTCGTCAAAACCACGCTGCATCCGGCTTTCACGCTTGCGGGTGGACAACAGGGCGTCAAGCAGACGGAACAGGCTGGATTTGAGGGAAAAATAATTGATATTCGCCTCCAAGTACGCATGCATCACCTTACGGAACAAATGTGTGATGGACTCGCTGTCCGCAGGGCAAAAGCAAAGATAGCGGTCGGAGATCAGAATTTCCTCGCCGTTTTCCTCATAGAGATTGAATTTGATACAGATGGTCTGCCCGCTCTGCCCGTCGGAGGAGGTAGAGCGGGAAAGATACGGTGAACCGCGTGTAATCAGAAATGCGGACGGTCCGTCCACTTCAAAAAGCGGTTCCGTCTCGTCCGGCAGAAACAGCCGCTTATGCCCATGCAGGGTAAACGACAGTACATTCGTATCCCGTCCCACCGGATATTCATTCCCCCACTTGCTTCCCCAGCTTCGTTCCACACAGGAAATATGCCCGATATTCATTCCGCAGGACGAAAGTGCGGAAAACGGCAGTTCGCGCATACATGATCGCTCCTTTCCACATCCGAAAGATCCGGTTCCGAAAGCCGCCCGTTCCGGTCGGCTACGGACTTGTCACACTTGCTGTTTGGCTTCCATCAATCGCTCTAACTCCTTTGCCGCACGGTTGAGCGTATGCTCTTTGTGCTTGACCATGCAGACATACCGCAAAGGAATCTGCTCCTTGAGTTCCATCACCCGTACATCCGGATCGTTTTTCACAAAATCCAGCGGGACAAATCCGAATCCCAAATCGGACTTTACCAACGGCAGCACCTGCGCGGCACTTGCCGCTTCAATCTCCGGCGCGAACGGGAATCCGTGCGCGGCAAAAAACTCCGCATAAAACGTATACGTTTTGGTTTGCTTCCCAAGCATAATCAGCGGATACGCCTGCAACTGCGCAAGCGACACGGACATGCCGCCCGGCAGCGGCATGGACTTGGGACAGATGACCACTTCTTTCACCGGCAGAATCCGTTTTTGGATCAGATGCGCAGAATGCTCTGTCGGCGTGGACAATACCGCCAGATCCACCGTACCGTCTCTTACCGCCTGAAGCGCCTGCACAGTCAGAAAATTCAGAATCCGGATATGTACGCCGGGATACAGGCGGCGGTATTCTTTCAGAATCGGTAAAAGCAAACAGTGCAACGCCACTTCCGTGACGCCGATCGTGACGCTGCCGCTCTGCACGGCGCGTTCCGGACACAGCGCCTCCTCACCCGCCGCAAGCTGTTCCATCGCCACCTTGACATGCGCAAAGAGTTTTTCGCCCTCGGCGGTCAGCTCCACGCCATGCCGGGTGCGGGCAAAGAGCACACATCCCAACGCATTCTCCAGATTTTTCACCGTGCGCGTGACGTTTGGCTGATTGTTCAAGAGTGCCGCCGCCGCGGCAGTGAAACTCTTGTGCATTGCCACATAATAAAAAGTTTTATAATATTCGGTATTGATATTCATAGGCGCTCCATATCATATCGGTATAAGCGTTATTCTTTATATACATTTTACATATAGCTCCATTTGTATTATAATCAAAATGATTTCACTTGTCAAGAGGGAAAAAACGTTATGAATCAGGACTTAACCATCGGGCATCCCGGTACGGTGCTCCGGAAATTCTGTCTGCCGTTGTTCGGCAGTATTCTGTTCCAGCAACTCTACAATATCGCGGACAGCTTTGTTGCGGGAAAGTTCATCAGCAACGATGCGCTTGCCGCTGTCGGCAACAGCTATGAGATCACCTTGATCTTTCTCGCCTTTGCTTTCGGATGCAACATCGGATGCTCGGTCATCGTTTCTCAGCTCTACGGCGCCAAAGACCATCGCAACATCAAAACCGCCGTTTCCACTACCATGATCGCAGGCGGCGTACTGTGCGCCCTGCTGATGCTATTCGGCATTTTGTTCTGCAATGATCTTTTGCATCTGATCCAGACGCCCGCCAACGTTTTCGCGGATTCCGCATTGTATCTGGATATTTACATTTACGGATTGCCGTTTGTCTTTTTCTATAACATCGCGACGGGGATCTTTTCCGCACTCGGCGATTCCAAAACGCCGTTTCTGTTTCTTGCCTGCTCCTCCCTTTCCAACATCGGCATGGACATCCTGTTCGTTAAGGTCTTTCAGATGGGCGTCGCCGGCGTGGCATGGGCAACCTTTCTCTGCCAGGGCGTCAGTTGCGTTCTGGCGCTGATTTTCGTCTTTTTGCGGCTGAAAAAAGTGGAGGATTCCGCCAAAGCACCGCTGTTCTCTTTTTCCATTCTCAAACGAATTGCCGTCATTGCCATTCCGAGCATCTGTCAGCAGAGCTTTATTTCCGTCGGCAATATTATCATTCAAAGCATGATCAACTCGTTCGGCGCGGCGGTCATGGCTGGATATGCCGCTTCCATCAAGCTCAACAACATGGTGGTCACCTCGCTGTCTACGCTTGCCAACGGCGTTTCCAACTATACTGCGCAAAATCTCGGTGCAAAGAAACACGACCGGATCCTTGCGGGGTTCTCCGCCGGATTGAAACTGGTGTATACGCTGTGCATTCCCGCTTCTCTGCTCTTTGTGTTCGGCGGCAAATGGCTGGTGTGGGTTTTCCTTGAAAATCCGTCCGGACTCGCAATGGACACGGGCATCTTATTTTTACGCATTCTCAGCCCGTTCTATGTGGTAGTTGCCACCAAGCTTGTGGCGGACGGCATTTTGCGCGGTGCGGGACTGATGAAGCAGTTTACCATCGCAACCTTTGTCGATCTGCTGTTGCGCGTAATCCTCGCGAAATGCTTCTCCATCACCGCACTCGGCAGTACCGGTATCTGGTGCGCATGGCCGGTCGGATGGTTCATTGGCACAATGCTTTCCGTCTTGTTTTTCCGCTCTGCCGCAAAGCAGTGGAAGAAGCTCTCGCATATGCAAGAAGAACCCGCTCTGCCGTTATCCGAATAAAAAAGCCAAAAGGGACAGACGCTTTCGTGCACAAGTCCGTAAAAAACG
>DLLB01000052.1 GCA_002477905.1 Clostridiales bacterium UBA7573
GTTTTTCCCAGTGGAGCGGTTCACAGCATTGGGTTGCATTTTTTGAAAATCGTAGTTTGGAGCAGTATGCGGAAAAGAGCTTTTGCTCTAATTTCCGAGAGATTCCAAAAACGATTGAAACAAGACTTTTTGATTTTCAAAACAGACAAAGGACAAAATCGTAACCCCGTACCTTATGGATGTTGCTTTCCGTACCGTACGCATTATGCAAAACAGGCGATGGCAAATGATTTGCCATCGCCTGTTTTGCTTATCGCAATCCGACTCAGAGTTTGGGAATAACATTCTTCATCCATGCCATCCGTTTATTCAAAAGTTCATAAACCAGATTTGCCTGGTAATCCGGCGTGACATACGGACTGGTTGTACGCGTTGCTTCCGGTGCATACGCGAAGCGGTTCCATACATAAATATCCCAGTTTGCCTCATAGCGAATCCCCTCGTACGCTTCAGGCAAAGAATCAATCACTTTTTGCAACTTGGGCGCAACCTTGGTAAAACGTGCTTTCAAGGTAGAGCAAAACAGGGAATTTTTCAATAAAGCGTCGTAAAAGATGTTCCCGCACCAATTTTTTACACTCACGCTGGTTCCATCAAAATGATCGCCTTTATAATAATTAGTTCCGTAATTCTGTTTGCAGTATGGATCATAATAGCAAATCGGACCGCCGATTCCCCAGTCAAAATCCCATACCGGTCCCATTTTGATCTTTCCATCCAGCGATTTGGAGAAAAAGACGCTTTTATATACAATTTCCCCATTCAGCATTAACTGGTTAATCAAAAAATAATCGATCAGGGAATCCGCATCGAAGTAATTCGTCCATGTGCCACTCTGCCTATCCCGACAAGCATTCAATGCATCCTTGACATATTGCTTGATATACTGGAACTGCGCAGAAGTCGGATTTTCCGGATATTTGATTACAAAATGGATGTTCCGCCGATTCCGGTCATCATAAACGCTGAAATAATCCACACCCTCTGTGCCTTCTCTTGCGGCATAATCATCCATTTCCACAAAGAACGGGACCTGCGTACGTCCGGTCGTATCCATTTTGATGTCAATCTTATCTCCCGCCACCTCCGTATGCTGGGAGAGCAGATATAACCCTGTAAATTTCCCGTTGAGCACGACGCACACCTGCTGCGCAAGCGGCGCATATTCCATACTGCCCAGTTCTTTTGCCATGGTATATGCCGCATAATTTTTCAGATGGGACGGATCCAAATAATCGGCAAGCAAAACATAATCCCGATTCTTTCCGCACCCAAACAGAGAAACCGGCGTTTCAAATTTGATCCGGTACGCCTTTTTTTCGCAAAAATCATAGGTAAAATTGCCGCGTGCGCGGATGCGGATCGGCTCATTGCTCCGATCTTCTTTTCCCGCGCCCTCTATGGTGAACAACCCGTTCAGATATTCGGTTTTACTTTCCGGTGCCTGTGCACCGGCAGTATTGATATACAAAATGGGAAGCTGTGTAGTAAATCCCAGCCCATCTTCTTCTTCAATCAGACGCTCCAATTCCTCCCACTGTGCATAGAACGTTTTGACAGTTCCCTTCGGCAAATGGCGTATATCCCGAATCTCCATCGGATCGTCGTTTTCATCCAGCCACCTAAGAAACCGAAGTCCCTCCTGTTGCGGTGCAGCCGGCACTTCTTCCGGTTTGGTCACGACCAGATCCGGCGTATCGTTTCCATAAACAAAAGTCAGTTGATAATAGGGCGTTTCCGTGCTGTCGCAAGCGCAAAAAAGCGTAAGAATTCCTGCAAGAAGCAAGAAAAGGAAGGCATATCTTCGCATGGATGGTTCTCTTTCTTTCGTAATATTTTGTAAAAAGTATAACACACATTCCGGAATCTGTCAAGGAATTTACGCTCTCTTTCTTTGTTTTTGTGAAAAGTCACCAATTCCGAAAAAAAACTGTACAAGCACCGCTTTTTGTGTTATAATACGCATAGAGCATTTTGCATTGTACATGACGGGCGCTGCTGTGCGTACGCTTCTTGCCGCAAAATGTTATGAGCCCCTTGCAAAATGCAAGGATTCTATCGAAACAGTTCTTTACCGGAAGGTGGATGTTGATGAAACCGTTGCAACGAATCTGCGATCTGCTCCGCCGATGCGGCGGTACCCGCCCAACAGACGCAAAAGCGCATTTTCATACCGCCATCCTGCTCGCTGCCGGAAACGGCGCGCGCATGGGTGGTTCCGACGCAAAACAGTTTTTGCCTTTAGCCGGAAAGCCCGTCATTGTTCACACATTACAGTGTTTTCAATCCTGCCCTTATATTCGGGAGATCGTGCTGGTTGTCCGCGCACAGGATGCGCCGGTCTATGACGGCTATCGGAAAGAATACCGCCTTACCAAGCTTAAAAAAATCGTGGAGGGCGGCGAAAGCCGACAAATCTCCGCGATGCGCGGATTCTATCAGATTGATCCGGCATGCGATTATATCAGCATCCATGACGGTGCGCGCTGTCTGCTCACCGTGGAACAATTAAGCGCGCTGATCCGCACCGCTTATGCGGAAAACGGCGCGGTAGCGGCGGCAACCCCTGCCAAAGATACCGTCAAAATCGTGGACGCGGCGCATCGCGTCGTCAAAACGCCGGACCGCGCGACGGTATGGCTTGCACAGACGCCGCAGATTTTTCCGGTTTCCGTCTATGAAGCCGCGCTTGCTGTGGCACAGCGGGATGCAATCACCGTCACGGACGATTGTTCCCTTGCGGAGTACGCCGGTTTTTCCGTGCATCTGTTGGATTGCGGATCGGAAAATCTGAAGATTACCACGCCGGACGATCTGGAGCTTGCGCAGATCATCCTGACGCGCCGTGCGCAAAGCGCGGAACAGGAGGCATCCACATGAAATGGAAGATCGGACACGGTTATGATGTACACCGCCTGACGGAAGGGCGCGCTTTGATTTTGGGCGGCGTCCGGATCCCCTATGAAAAAGGATTGCTCGGACATTCGGACGCAGACGTGCTCACCCATGCCGTCATGGATGCGGTATTGGGCGCCATGGGCGCACGGGACATCGGATTCCATTTCCCGGACAATGACGCGCGCTATGCCGGTGCAAACAGTCTGCATCTTGCCGAAATCATCGCGCAAAAAATGCGGGATGCGGGGTTTGAGATTTCCAATATTGACGCGACGATTCTCGCGCAGCACCCGAAGCTCTCTCCGTATCTTCCTCAAATGGCGGCACAGATCGCGGCGGCATTCGGGATGCCGACAGAAGATGTCAATATCAAAGCCACTACCGAAGAAGGGCTTGGATTTACCGGAAGCGGCGAAGGCATTGCCGCCCATGCGGTCTGTATGCTCTATCGATTGGATTAAAAAAAGAGACGGTACGCCGGACAACCGGTCGTACCGCCCCCACAGCGATTCTGCGCCGATTTTCCCATCGGCACTTCCTGTTCTTTGCTGTTCCCAATCGGAGCAGAGACCGCGAATACGGTATGCGCCTATTGGTATCGTATGGGCGGGACGGCGATTGTGCTACTTTCCCCTTTGGGCAAAGGACGCCGGTTTTCGGAACTTGACGCATTTTTCTGATTATTTTCCCGCTTTTGCGGGCTTGAATTCGGGAGGATTCTGACATATGAAAATTTCCCCATCTTTACTTGCGGCGGACTTCTCCGCTCTGCGCGAAAGCGTTGCCCGCGTGGAACGCGGCGGTGCGGATGCACTGCATCTGGATGTCATGGACGGCATGTTTGTACCGAACATTTCCTTTGGCGCCGGTGTGATTGCGGCACTGCGGCCGCATTCCAAGCTGTTTTTCGACGTTCATCTGATGATCGAAGAACCCAACCGGTATCTTACGGATTTTGCAAAAGCCGGCGCCGATCTCTGCACCATCCACTTTGAAAGCTGTCGGGATCCCTTGCCGGTTCTGCGAAAGATTCGGGAACTCGGCATGAAAGCCGGACTGTCCGTCAAGCCGCGCACGCCCGCGGAAGCCATCTTCCCGCTGTTGCCGTATGTAGATCTGGTATTGGTCATGACGGTAGAACCGGGATTCGGCGGACAGGCTTTGATTCCGTATACGCTGTCGAAAATCCGACGTTTCCGGGCGGAAATTGACCGGCTTGCCTTGCCGATCGATCTGGAAGCCGACGGTGGGATTCATTTGCAGAACGCGCCGGAGGTACTCCGCGCCGGCGCGAATGTATTGGTTGCCGGTTCCGCCATCTTCGGTGCCAAAGATCCGGAGCAAGCCATTGCCGCATTTCGCGCATGGGAAAAGGAGGGACGGTAAATGCAGATTCCTTTTGTCCCTGCTACCATTCTGCTTCCGCGCAAAGAGATAGATCATTCCAAATGGGCAGTGGTCGCCTGCGATCAGTTCACCTCGCAACCGGCTTACTGGGAAGCGGTAAAGCAGGAGGTCGGCAACGCGCCTTCCACCCTGAAAATTACCCTGCCGGAGGTTTACTTAAACGATCATCCGCAAGAGCGGATTCAAAAAATCAACGCGACCATGACGGAGTATTTGCAGGAGAACATCTTCGATACTTATGAAAATGCGATGATCTTCGTCCGGCGGACTCTGCCGGACGGGAAGATCCGGCACGGGATCCTCGGCGCCGTCGATCTTGCGGCATACGACTATCGCAAAGGTGCGACTTCCCCGATCCGCGCAACGGAAGGGACCGTACTTTCCCGCATTCCCCCGCGTGTGGAGATCCGGCGGGATGCGCCGCTTGAGCTTCCGCACATTCTGCTGTTGATCGACGATCCGCATAAGACGGTGATCGAGCCGCTGTGCGATGCCAAAACACAGCCGCTGTACGATTTTGACCTGATTGCGGGCGGCGGACATTTGCGCGGCGATTTGCTGTCCGAGACACAGCAGACGCAGGTGCTTCACGCACTGGAACATCTGGTACAGGGAGAGCATCCGTTTTTATTTGCAGTGGGAGACGGCAATCATTCGCTTGCCACTGCAAAGACCTGCTATGCGGAACACCCGACGCCGGAGAATCGCTACGCGTTGGTGGAAGTCGTCAACATTCATGATGACGCTTTGGAATTTGAACCGATCTACCGCGTATTCTTCCATGCAGATCCCAAAGACGTGCAAGCCGCATGGCAGGCATTTCTCCATGCACAAGCCGGTACTGCCGCGCCGCAGGAGGTGACGCTTTGCATAGAAGATGCGGAATACCAAACCATCCTTCCGCATCCGGTGAGCAATCTTGCAGTCGGTTCCGTACAGGCATTCGCAGACGCATACCTTGCCGCACATAAAGAAGTCAGCATAGATTACATTCACGGGATAGACGCGGTAAAGGAGCTTTGCCGCGCTCCCGGTACCGTTGGATTTTTGTTCGGCGGGATGCAAAAAGAAGAATTATTCCCCACCGTTTCGCTGGACGGCGCACTGCCGCGTAAAACTTTCTCTATGGGAGAAGCCGCAAGCAAGCGTTATTACATGGAAGCCCGCAAGATCAAATCTGAACGGTAATCATCGTAAAGAACGGAACAATCCGTTCGAATCAAACGCAGAAAAACCCGTGTTCCATTTCCAATTCGGAATGGAACGCGGGTTTGTTTTTTTGAAATTTTCTTCGGATTTTCCGTCTTGTTTTGTTTTGAAAATTGAAAACTTCACCGAATACGCGCACGCGTGGCAAGGGAGGTTTGCAGCGCCGCAAGAAATGCGTCTGCTTCGGCGATCGTGGAGGTTTCCTGCAAACTGACGCGCACGGAACAATCCGCCTCCTTTGCCGAAAGTCCGAACGCAAGCAACACATGGCTGACGTGCTTACCGTGCGACGCGCAGGCAGAGCCGGCAGAAATACAGATTCCATTCTGCGAAAGATCATTCAGCAAGGTTTCGCTTTTTAACCCCGGAATGGTCAGATTAAGAATATGCGGTGCGGCAACCGCGGGCAGATTTGCCTGCACCCCTTGGGGCAGATGCGCCAGAAGATATGCGCGTACCTGCGCCGCTTGTTCCATGGACACCGGCTGCGCCGCCGCCGCGCCGAACCCTGCAATTCCAATGGTATTTTCTGTACCGGAGCGCATGCCGTTTTCCTGCCCGCCGCCATAGATCAGCGGTACCAGTTTTTTTGCTTTCAGAACGGCATTTGCGACATATAGGGCGCCGATTCCTTTCGGTCCGTGGATCTTATGTCCGCTGATGGTTACAAGATCCGCACCAAGCGACGTTGCAGAGAACGGAATCTTGCGAAACGCCTGCACCGCGTCGGTGTGCGTTACAATCTGCGGCTGTTTCTGTTTGGCGATGGAAAACGCACTTTTTACGTCATAACATGCGCCGGTTTCATTATTGACCGTCATCACGGACAACAGTATGGTATCCGGCGTAATGGCTTCTTCCAATTCAGCAAGATCCAGTTTTCCGCCGCGCGTGGAAAGGCGCACAATTTCAAAATCACCGCGCGCTTCCAGTTGTTTGCATGGTTCTAAAATGGCGGGATGTTCGCTGTCCGTGGTGACAATCCGCTTGACTCTGCCGGACTTTTTGGCATAAGCCGTTCCGAACACCGCAAGATTGTCCGCTTCTGTTCCGCTTCCGCAGAAAAATAGCGTTCCGCTCGCGCTGCCGCGTCCCCCCAGCGCAGTCAGAATTTGTGCGCGGGCATCCTCCACCAAATGATGCGCGCGAAGTCCCGCCTGATGGAGCGAGGAAGGATTGCCCCAAATACTTTCAGCGGCTTCCCGCATTTTCACGATTGCCGCTTCACAGGGTTGCGTCGTGGCGCTGTTGTCAAAATAGATCATATCCGTACTTCCGGTTTATTTTGTAAAGGAGAAAAATTTCAGAATATCTTCCAAGTCCGCGGTATGTTCCTCATAGCGCTCGGTCGTGGCAGTGAACGTGATGAGATAAGCGCGCGCGCCGTGGATACACACCACCTGCATAATCTGATATTCCGTGCCGAGTTTTGCAATCTTATACACATACTGTGCGGCGGCACTTTGCGCGATCAACAGTTCCGTATTTTCAGAAACCATATCCATGGCGCCGAATTGCGATTCAAAATCTGCCCGATAGGTGGCAAAATATTCTGCGGGCGTCACCACCTGGGACAGTTCCACCGCCATCACGGAAATGTTGGAGCGATCCACCGCATTGCAATAAGCAGACGTAAAACCGGTGCGCTCATCCACAGTCCAACTGTTCGGCACATAGAGTTTATATTCCACCACATCCAGATTGGACGCAAGCTGATAACCGTCCGGTGCGAGTAAATCTTCCTTTCCGCAGGCACAAAGCCCCAGTGCCAGCAAGACTCCCAAAAGCAACGCGCAAATGCGCAGACAATTTTTCATGGTTGTTCTCCTTCTTTTTCATCTACGGTTAGTATACCGCATTTTGCGTGCTGTGTCAACGGGCAAATGTAAAGTTTTCAAAACAGGAAAGTGTGGGGAAATGCTGATTTTTCGTAAAAACAAGACACGCCAAAACGAAATCAACAGCGGAAAATGCAAACGCATTCTCCGCTGTCTGGATGCTTCTGAATTTCAAAAATCGTTTTGCGGGTATTTGCGACTTCAGACGCCGCCGACACTTGCAAGAAAGCGACGCATTGCCGCACGTCCCTGCGGCGTACATTTGTACACCCCGGCGTCCTCCAGCACTTGGGTGAACACTTTTCCGATCTCCGCGCGCAGAATCTCCTCCACATTTTCCCGTGTAATGGAATACTGTTTTGCGATCTGCTCTGCCCAAGCCGCGTGTTTGACCAATTCCGGATGCTCTGCCACCGGCGTCCCGTTCACCAGGCAGTCGGCAAGCTGTTCCATCTCGCTCTTTAAGCGTGCCGGAAGCACGGCAAGTCCCATGACTTCGATCAAGCCGATGTTTTCCTTCTTGATATGATGCAAAGCTTCATGCGGATGATATACGCCAAGCGGATGCTCCGCTGTGGTGATATTGTTACGCAGTACCAGATCCAGTTCGTAATCCGCACCGCGCCGCCGCGCGATCGGGGTAATCGTGTTGTGGGGTTCTCCGTCCGTTTCGGCGTAGATAAACGCCGCTTCATCGGTATATCCACGCCATGCAAGCAGGACCTTGTCTGCAAGCGCTACCAACCGCTCCGGCTTTTCCGATCGGATACGGAGGACGGACATCGGCCAATGTACAATGCCTGCCGTGACATCCTCATATCCAGAGAATGTGATCGGCGCCTCGATTTCCGCACGTTCCATGGCAAACGTATAGTGTCCGCCCTGAAAATGGTCGTGGCTCAGAATCGAACCGCCGACGATGGGCAGATCGGCGTTTGAACCGATAAAGTAATGCGGAAGAAGTTCAATAAAGTCAAGCTCTCTTTTAAATGTTGACCTGTCAATTTTCATGGGTGAATGCTCGGCTGAAAGTACAATGCAATGCTCGTTATAATAAACATACGGTGAGTATTGCAGATACCATTGCTTTCCGTCAAGGCAAAGAGGTATCAGACGGTGATTCTGACGCGCGGGATGCGATGCGTTTCCGGCATATCCCTCATTTTCGCGGCAAAGCAGGCACAAGGGATATCCGCTTTTCGGCGCATTGCGTGCGGCTGCGATTTCCTCGGGCGTTTTCTCCGGCTTTGACAGATTGATCGTTATATCTATGTCTCCGTATTCGCTCTTATGAATAAACCTTACGTCGCGGCTTACGCGGTAGGTCCTGATGTAGTCAGACGCCTTTGCCAAAGAATAAAAATAATCCGTCGCTTTTTCGGGAGAATTTTCTTCGATCTCAAAATGACGGAAATTGCCGATCACGACAGACGGCGACGGGGTAAGTATCCCCATAAGTTTTGTATCAAACAGATCGCGACAGGTGACTGTATTGTT
>DLLB01000055.1 GCA_002477905.1 Clostridiales bacterium UBA7573
TCCAACACCGGCGGACAGGCTTCCAAAGCGTCCAATATTGGACAGGTTGCGCAGTTCGCGGCAGCTGGTAAGTCGATCGGCAAGAAGAACCTCGCAGAGATCGCGATGTCTTATGGCTACGTTTACGTGGCGCAGATCGCGATGGGTGCGGATATGAACCAGACCTTGAAGGCAATGCAGGAAGCAGAAGCATACCATGGTCCCTCTCTGATCATCGGTTACGCTCCTTGCGAAATGCACGGCATCAAGAAGGGCGGCATGCAGAACTGCCAGGCAGAAATGAAGAAGGCAGTGGAAGCAGGCTACTGGCATATGTTCCGTTATAACCCGACTTTGGAATCCAATAAACTCACCATTGATTCCAAGGCGCCGACAGGCGATTATCAGACCTTTATCAAGAACGAAGCACGGTATGCACGTCTGGAGCAATCCTTCCCTGAAAGAGCGCACGAATTGTTCGCAAAAGCAGAGGAGAATGCAAAAGCGAAGTATGAGCGGCTTCTCAAGCTCGGTAAACTGTACGAATAAATTGCCTCTTGTAAAAAATCCGGAAAGCGTTTTCACGCTTTCCGGATTTTTTGCTGTGAACAGAAAATCGGAAGGGAATTTTGTCAGAAAAAATAATAAAGTGCGGGAACAGCGGCAGATTTTACGGCTCCCAAAGCCAGATCGCACCATCCAAAGCATCGAAATGTACAAGTCCATTCTGATCCGGCAACGCTCCGTGTACGGGCGTCAGCCTGCCGCCTTGCGGCAGGGAAACGGTACAGGCAGTTTCCCGGTCCGCGTAATGGATGGCAAACAGATACCGCCTGCCATCCGGAAGCGGATGCTCGGTCAGGCGCACATAAGGAGAATCGGTGTCCGCATATCGAACGGTATGCGCGGCGTTGGCAAGGGTGCGATAGATCAGATCATAACGCGGCGCGTCTTTTTCGACGAACATTTCTGTACGCCGCGCGGCTTCCCGCTCCAGCGGAAGCGGCAGGAAAAAGATTTTGCCTTTTCCGTATGGATGACAGAAAAACCACGGCGTTCCCGCTGTATCCCGCGCCAGAATTTCCGCGTCGCAGGATTCAATGGAATAGAGTGTATTCGCATGGATGGGGAGCGTATGGGATTGATAGAGGAGCGAAAGATCCGCGCCGACACATTGGCGGCTTTCAAACTGCACGCCGGTCAGCTCCGGAATTCTGCGGAACAACGCCGTGTCAAGCGACAGGTATAAAATGCTGCCGGCTTTCACCCGTTCCAGAACTTCTTCCAAGCGCGTATGCAAAATGGATTTGGATTGTTTCAGACTCGGAAAGAGGTACAACGGCGCGTCCGGAATCGGATCCAGCGCATAGGAGAAAGACAGATCGAGATTTGCCTGCTTGCCGAGTAACCATGTGGCGCGCAAAACGGCAAGATCCGCGTCCCCATCTTCCCGCGGAATCAGAATCACGCCGTCCTTTTGACAGGCTGGCAGATTTTGATCCGGCAATTCGGAAAGTAATTTTTGAAACCGCAGATTTTCCGTTACCACCGGCTTGGGGTTTCCGTTGCGGTCGAAAAATCCGTAGTCGCTGCCGATGTTGTTCCAGTTGTAGGGAGCAAATTTCAAATGCCCTTGGTCAAATGCGCACCACCACATCGCGCCGTGGCAACCATGCGCAAGCGCGGATAAAAGTGCGCCGCGGTAAAAGCGCGCCTCGGAGGCATAGGAGCAGTTGTGATAACCGATGCCGCCGAATTCCTGTAAAAATGTCGGGATATGGCTGACGTCTTCACTCAGATTGCAAAAAAACGCGGGATCGGTGACCGGTACCATACTGCAAAGGGGCTTCTGCGGAGTGTTGAAAATCGAGTATGGATGCGCGGTGTTTGCATCGCAAAGTTCACCGGTATCTTTCAGATTCGGAAATCCGTTTTCGATATGCTCGGTGGGATAGCCGGAGATGACCGGCCGCGTTGGATCTGTCGCACGGATGGTGGCGGCAACGCCTGCACAAAAGCGGTAAAAAACGTCCGCGTGGCACGGCTTTTCATGCGCCAGATCCCCAATTTCATTGCCAAGATCCCAACCGACGATGCAGGACATCTTGGCAAACCGTTTGACAAAATACCGGACAAACCGAAGTTGCCATTTGTACACGGTGGGATCGTTAAGTAGATCTTTGCCGTAGAAAGCCGGCGGTAAGAACATCCGAAACGACATGTGCCCGGTAATCAGCCCGACGATCAGTTTCAAATCATGCTTTTCGGCAAGGGCGCACAGAATTTCAAAATGCGCGCACGCTTCCTCGGAAACGCCTGCCTGTCCGGCTTCCGTATCCGGTAGGGACGCCTCTCCGAAGCTGTACTCATAAACGCCGTGATAACTGTAAAGTCCGGTCAATGGTTGGAAAACATGCCAGAGAGGGAATACCCGCAGATGGGTAATGCCCGCGGTTTTCAGACGCGCGAAATCTGCGTCAATCTGTTCTTTGGAAAAATGCTCCCACATCTGCGTCGCAGATACGGATTCCCAATAATTGATGCCGGTGAAAAATGCGGTTGGAAGAAAAGATTCCATAAAAGCCTCCTTGACTTTTTTTCAGTTTTCTGCTACAATTATAACCGGAATATCCGGATAAAAATTGCACTTTTTTCAGATATTCCTTGCATTTTTTCCAAAAAAAGAGGGAACCTATGAAAACGTCTGCGTTAACACTGCTGTCCAAACCTGCACCGGGAGAAATCTGTGTGGAATGCGGAAATGTATTTTCTTTTCCCGCGCATGGACATACTTATTATGAAATGACCTGGTACGAGCCGTTTGACGGGCAGATCACGGTGAATACCGCGCCGGTCACAATCGATACGCCATGCGTTATTTTACTGACGCCCGCAGACTATCACCGGATCCGCGTCTGTCCCGATAAGATGCCGGCACGGTTTTGGAAGGTTCTGTTTGACGCTTCCGCTTTGTCGGAAGGGACCAGAGTGCCCGACGCTCCCCGCATATGGCGCGGGGTAGAGGCGGCATCCTTGACGGGAAAGCTGATAGAAACGCTTGCAGAGACAACCGATCATCTGTATCGTGCCAGACTGCTTGGACTGATTCTGTTTCAGATGCAGCTGTTTTCCGAGCCCCTGCGATTGCGCAATCCCCCAAAAACGCAGCGGCTGGCTTTGGAAGCACTGCGGTATCTGCATGCGGAATTCCGCACGAATCTGACCTTACGGGATACCGCCATACGATTGGGTACCAGCGAACAATACCTTTCCATGGTGTTTGCCGAGACGGTCGGGATATCGTTTGTCTCCTATTTGTGTAATTTGCGGCTTTCCCTTGCGGCGCAAATGCTGACGGACACCACCTTTTCCGTGACGGAGATCTGTTATGCTTGCGGCTATCGGAATCTGTCCCATTTTTTGCGTGCCTTTCGGAAGCTTTACGACAAAACGCCGTTGCAGTACCGCAAGCAGAATCGTGATTTTTGAAATCCTTTCAAAGCGTCTTTTTCAAAACAAATCGCATACATGCTTCTGTGCAGAAGCATGTATGCGATTTGT
>DLLB01000043.1 GCA_002477905.1 Clostridiales bacterium UBA7573
GCGCGCATCGCACAGGGAGCCGCTCTGCGGCATGGGAAATGGCGGAAACGTTTTTGCACAGATATTGTCCTGCCGCAAAGGAAGTGTGCCGTTATGCGGCGCAGGATTGTATGACGCTGGATCATTTGCCTTATATCGGGGCATACAGTCCCCGCACACCGGGATTCTATGTGGCAACGGGATTTCACAAATGGGGCATGACCGGCGCGATGGTGGCGGCGACGCTTCTGACCGATCAGATTTTGGGCAGGGATACTCCGTACAGCGCGTTGTTTTCTCCTGCCCGCAGGATGCTGCATCCGCAGTTGTTTGCAAATCTCGGTGCTTCCACGCTCGGACTGCTTACGCCGTGGCGGAAACGGTGCCCGCATCTCGGATGCGCGTTGCATTGGAATGCAGCGGAGCATTCTTGGGACTGCCCTTGCCATGGCTCCCGATTTTCCGAGACGGGGAAATGGCTGGACGGACCGGCTACGGGCGATCTGCCCAAATCTGAGTAACTTTTGCACTTGTTTCAAACGCGATCTGTCCGGTGACTGTGCAAAGCGAAGCGGCGTTTGCCAAAAGGCGGCGCCGCTTTGTGTTTTTGATAGGGAAGCGGATTCTCCTCTTGATTTTTTGAAAAAGCTGTGATAAAATACGGGAAGAACACTTTGGAAAAATGAGGGGGAAGCGAAGGATGGAAATCCGGACAGCGGAGATTGTATGTGTCGGAACAGAGATTCTGATTGGAGATATTGTCAATACCAACGCGGCATATTTATCGCGGGAACTTGCGCAACTGGGGATTTCACAGTATCATCAGAGTGTGGTGGGGGACAATCCCGCGCGGCTGGCGGAAGCGGTGCAAACCGCGCTTTCCCGCGCAGATCTGGTTCTGCTCAGCGGTGGGCTCGGTCCGACGTATGACGATCTGACCAAAGAAACCGTTTGCCGCGTGATGGGGGCAGAACTGACGTTTGACGAAGCGTCTTATGCGCGGATTGTGTCTTATTTTACTTCCCGCAACAAGCCGATGCCGGAATCCAACCGTAAGCAGGCAATGGTTCCGGCGGGCGGTGTAGTCTTCCAAAACGATCAGGGCACGGCGCCGGGCGTTGGGGTGTGGGATGCCAAACAGAAAAAACTGGCAGTACTGCTCCCGGGACCGCCGCGGGAACTGATTCCCATGTTTGCGCAGTATGTCAAACCGTATATCCGGCAATTCTGTACAAAATTGCTGTACAGCAAAAATCTGAATATTTACGGTATGGGAGAGTCCTTGGTGGAAAGTATCCTGCGTCCCGTGATGGAGCAGAGTCAGAATCCGACGCTTGCGCCATATTGCAAAGAGGGGGAAGTGCGTTTGCGCATCACCGCCGCATGCAGGGACGAAGCGGAAGGGGAGGCGCTCTGCAACGCGATGCGGGATCAGATTCTGCAAACTGCGGTCGGTGCTTATGTTTACGGGGAAAATACCGATCTTGCTACTGCTACGGTAACGGCTTTGCAGAAGCGGCATTTGCATGTTGCCACGGCTGAATCCTGTACGGGCGGACTGCTTGCCAAAAGCATCACGGATATTGCCGGCGCGTCGGCGGTATTCGACGGCGGCGTGGTGACCTATGCGAATGCCATGAAGGAACGGATGATCGGCGTGTCGGCAAAGACGTTACAGACCGATGGTGCGGTTTCGGCACAGACGGCACGGGAGATGGCAGATGGTGTCCGGCGTCTTGTGGGGGCGGATATCGGGATCTCCACGACCGGACTTGCCGGTCCCGGCGGCGCGACGCCGACCAAGCCCGTAGGGCTCGTTTTTATCGGGATTTCGACCGCGCAGAAAAACGGCGCAGTGGAATGCCGCTTTGCGGGGGATCGTGCGCATATCCGCCATCTTGCGGTGCTACGCGCGCTTTCTATGGTACTTGCCGTGGCAAATGGGAAAGATGTGACCGAACTTTCCGGGGACACGTTGTAATTTCAATCAAGAAAGGGTTACTATCATTATGCGAACAGTATTCTATTGTGACCGGAATTGGAAATTTTCCGGACGGGAAATCGCTTTACAAGGTGCGAGAGGGCACGGGGAAGCCTATAACTTTTCCAAAGCCGGCGGTGCGCCGGGACCGGCTTCTCCGGATTATGACGACGCGGACTGGCAGGTCAAACACCTGCCGCACGATGCGATGAGTGAAACGGAATTTTCGGAGGACGCGCTGGTTTCCCACGGATATAAAAAACGGGATTCCTATTGGTATCGCCGGAAATTCAATCTGCCGCAACAGTTTGCGGGGAAACAGATCACGCTGTGTTTTGACGGCACTGCCGTGGAGGCGCAGATTTACTGTAACGGTTCGCTTGCCGCACGGTCTTTTTCCGCTTACTGCGAAACGGTGGTCGATCTGACGGACCGCGCGGTATTCGGCGACGCGTGCAATACAATCGCCGTACATGTCAACGGACTTGCTACCGAAGGATGGTGGTATGAGGGGACCGGGATCTACCGTCATGTGCGGATGTTTATAAAAGAGCCGCTCCATATCGCGCATAACGGACTCTGGATCTGTCCCACGCCGGAGGAGGACGGCTCCTATACCGTGACTTTGGAAACCACGTTGGAAAACAGCGCTTATACCGAGGGGTGCGGCACGTTGAAAGCGGAGATTTTGGACGGGACAGGATGTGTGGTACAGGCTACGATTCCCGTACAGTGTCAAGCGGACGGGCGTGCAGTCTATACACAGAAACTGCACATTCCGGGGGCGCATCTGTGGGATGTGGAAGATCCGTACCTGTACCAGATGCGTGTGAGCGTGACGGCGCAGGACGGGGCGACGGACGAAGAAACGCAGAATTTCGGATGCCGCACGTTCACTGCCGATCCGAAACGCGGTTTTTTGCTCAACGGCAGACCGCTCTATCTGAAAGGTACCTGTAATCATCAGGATCATGCGGGCGTGGGATGTGCTGTGCCGGATGCCGTGCAGGATTTCCGGATCCGGAAGCTCAAGGAAATGGGGGCAAACTGTTACCGCTGCGCCCACCATATGCCGGCGCGGGAGCTTTTGGATGCCTGTGACCGTCACGGTATGCTGGTGATGGATGAAAACCGACGGTTTGAAACGTCCGAGGATGTGATGCGGCAGTTGGAAACTTTGGTGTTGCGGGATCGCAATCATCCGTGTGTTGTGATCTATTCCATTATGAACGAGGAACCTTTACAGGGGTGTGCAGAGGGAGCCCGCATTTACCGTCGGATGGCGGCGCGGGTGCGCAAACTTGACGCTACCCGATTGATTACCGGCGCACTCAGCGGCGGATTCCTCGCTTGGGACGGCGTTGCGGCGGAAGAAGATGTGATCGGGGTAAATTACAATCTGCACGCGGTGGAGCCTTTGCATACGATGTATCCGGAGAAGCTGATCTTCGGTGCGGAGAGCAATTCCGCCGTTGCAACCCGCGGATGCTATCGCACCGATCGGGAGGCGCATGTACTTGCCGATTATGATGAAGAAACCGTACCGTGGGGGCAGACCGCGCACCAGACGCAAAAATTCTGGAAAGAACATCCGTATTTCGGCGGGATCATGATCTGGACGGGATTTGATTACCGCGGCGAGCCGACGCCGTTTACCTGGCCGTCCATCGGTTCCCAGTTTGGGTTGATGGATACCTGCGGTTTCCCAAAGGATGCATATTATGCGCAGAAAGCGGCGTTCACCGGCGCCCCCATGGTGCATGTGTTTCCGCATTGGAATCACAAGGCAGGGGAGACGGTCAAGGTGAAGGCATACAGCAATTGTGAGGAAGTGGAGCTGTTTGTCAATGGCGTATCGCAGGGAAGAAAGCCGGTGGAGCGTGGAAATGCGCCGACTTGGGAAGTGTGTTATGCGCCGGGGGAACTGCGTGCCAAAGCCTTCCGGGACGGAATCTGCCTTGCGCAGGATAGCAAGAAAACTGCCGGCGAACCGGCAAAATTACAGTTGGTCGCAGATCGCACATCGCTTCATGCGGACGGCAGAGACACGGTACCGGTGGATGTATTTGTGACAGACGCGGCAGGGGTGGTCGTACCGGACGCGGCACAGAAGGTACAGTTTATGATAGAAGGCGACGGTGTGGTTTTAGGAGTCGGAAACGGAGATCCGAACTCTCATGAAAGCGATCATGCCATGGCGCGCAGCGCGTTCCACGGTTGTCTGCAAGCGTTGGTACAGGCGTTGCCGGGGGCAAAAGCACTCAGCATCCGTGCAGAGGCGGAGGGGCTTGTGCCTGCCACGGTGACGTTTTCTTTGACGGCTCCGTGCACGGATGCGCCGGCAGATCTGCCGGCGGCAGAGGATACAACGCTTGGCGGATGGAAAATGACCATACAGCCGTTACCCACGCCGCCTTGCGAGGATACCGTGCTTGCGGATCATGATATGAATACCATGGAAGCAGTCAAATTCAATATCTACTACCAGCCGCAGTTTCAAAAAGGTTGGCGGTTGTATGAAACAAGGGCGACCTTGCCGAAAGCGAAAAAACTGGCGTTACAGATTGCGCGCCTGCATGCCGCACAGATCCGGATCTTTGTAGACGGGGTTTGCATCGCGGAGGATGTCGCACCGGCACTGGATGCTTCTTATCGTGTTCTGTTTGATGCACCCGAAACGCCGTCCGCATGCATCCGGATCGCGATCTTGGCAAAAGAAGACGGCTTTGATAACGGCATTCAGACAGCCGTATATCTTGCGTCGCTGGAATAAGAAATTTATTGTGAAAAATACAAATAGCAACAGGGCGTCGTTCCGAATGCACAAGTCCGTAAAAAACGG
>DLLB01000083.1 GCA_002477905.1 Clostridiales bacterium UBA7573
GCCTGTCCGCCGGTGTTGGAATAAACTTCGGTATCAAACACCATGACGTTGACATCCTCACCGGAAGCCAGCACATGATCCAATCCGCCGAAGCCGATGTCGTAAGCCCAACCGTCGCCGCCGAAGATCCACACGGACTTCTTTGCAAGGTATTCCTTCTCATCCAGAACCTTCTTGCAGAGGTCACAGTCGATTCCGCTCAGCGCCGCAATCAGCTTATCCGTTGCTTCGCCGTTGGCTTTTCCGTCGTCATAAGTTGCAAGGTAAGCTTCGCAAGCCGCTTTCACTTCTGCGGAAGCCTTGTCGCTTGCGCCGATCTCCGTGACATAACCCTTGAGCTTTTCCCGAATGGTCTTGGCAGCGATCGCCATACCGTAACCATGCTCGGCGTTATCCTCAAAGAGGGAGTTTGCCCATGCCGGTCCCTTACCGGTTTCTTTATTAACCGTATAGGGGGTAGACGGAGCGGAACCGCCCCAAATGGACGAGCATCCGGTTGCGTTGGAAATATACATTCTCTCACCGAACAGCTGGGTGATCAGACGTGCGTAAGAGGTTTCCGCGCAACCTGCGCAGGATCCGGAGAACTCAAGCAGAGGCTGCTTGAACTGGCTTCCCTTGACGGTGCCGTTGATCAGTTCCTTCTTCTCCGATACGTTTGCAACCATATAGTCGAATACGGGCTGCTGATCCAATTCTTTCTCCTGCGGAACCATTGCGATGGCTGCTTTCTCCGGCGTGCCGTCCTTGATCGCTTTCACGGTCACAGGGCAAGCCTTGACGCAGAGTGTGCATCCCATGCAGTCCAGCGGGCTGATTGCCATGGTAAATTTATAATCGGTCTTGATGACCGGTTTCGCGGTGTACTTGGTCTGCGCGGGTGCCTTTGCCGCTTCATCAGCCGTCAGGGCGAACGGACGGATGCATGCATGCGGGCAAACAAATGCGCAATTGTTACACTGAATGCAGTTTTCCGCGTACCAGGTCGGTACCATCACGGCAACGCCGCGCTTCTCATAAGCGGCGGCACCTTGCGGCAACTGACCGTCTACGGACTTCATAAATGCGGAAACAGGCAGGCTGTCGCCGTCCATCTTGCTGACCGGGACCACGATCTTGTTGACAAACTCAACCAGATCTTCCCGCGTTCCGGTTGCCGGAGCTTCCGCAGGCGTTTCGCCGGCATTCGCCCATGCGGCAGGCACATCCACTTTCACAAGCGCGTCCTTACCGGAATCGATTGCACGATAGTTCTGCTCTACCACGTCGTCGCCGAATTTGGAGTACGACTTCTTCGCCATGTACTTCATGTATTCGATCGCTTTGTCGATCGGCATAATGTTTGCAAGCGCGAAGAACGCAGACTGTAAGATGGTATTTTTGACTTTCGGGTTGCCGACTTCTTTTGCCTGTTTGGTTGCGTTGATGATGTAGAATTTCACATCATTCTTCGCAATGTAAGACTTGACGGAAGCGGGCAGATGAACATCCAGTTCATCCGGCGTCCACTGGCAGTCCAAAAGGAACGTGCCGCCGGGCTTCACATCCTGTACGATCTTATATCCTTTTAAGATATAAGCCACATTGTGGCAGGCAACGAAGTTTGCCTTCGTGATATAATAAGGAGACTTGATGCGCTGATCGCCGAATCTCAGGTGAGAAATGGTGATACCGCCGGTCTTCTTGGAGTCATACTGGAAGTATGCCTGGATGAATTTATCCGTATGGTCGCCGATAATCTTGATGGAGTTCTTGTTTGCGCCGACGGTACCGTCGCCGCCAAGTCCCCAGAACTTGCACGAAATTGCATCTTCCGGTGCGGTATCGGGAGCAACGGTTTCCGGCAGAGAGTGACCGGTCACATCGTCCACGATGCCGATGGTGAAGTTGTTCTTCGGCTTGTCCTGTGCAAGATTTGCATAAACTGCGAAAATGGATGCCGGCGTGGTATCTTTGGAACCAAGACCGTATCTGCCACCGACAATCTTCGCGTTCACACCGTTCTGGGCGAGAGCGGTTACAACGTCTAAGTAAAGCGGTTCACCGAGCGAGCCGGGTTCCTTGGTACGATCCAGCACTGCGATCTTCTTCGCGGTTGCCGGAATTGCGGCAATGAGCTTGTCCGCACAGAACGGTCTGTACAGACGGACTTTCACAAGACCGACCTTCTCGCCGTGTGCGTTCATGTAATCAATGACTTCCTCTGCCACATCGCAGACAGAGCCCATTGCGATGATGACACGATCCGCGTCCGGCGCACCATAGTAGTTGAACAAACCATAGTTTGTGCCGAGTTTCTCGTTGACTTTCGCCATGTATTCTTCCACGATTGCGGGGAATTTCTCATAATAAGTATTGCAAGCCTCTCTGTGCTGGAAGAAGATGTCGCCGTTTTCGGCGGATCCGCGCAGAGCGGGATGATCCGGATTGAGTGCGTGCTTGCGGAATGCCGCAACCGCGTCCTTATCCATCATATCCTCAAGGTCTTTGTAATCCCAGACTTCGATCTTCTGGATCTCGTGCGAAGTACGGAATCCGTCGAAGAAGTTCAGAACCGGGACTCTGCCCTTGATGGTTGCGAGGTGTGCGACCGCACCGAGATCCATGATCTCCTGCTGGTTGGACTCAGCCAGCATTGCGAAACCGGTCTGACGGCAGGCGTACACGTCGGAATGATCGCCGAAAATGTTCAATGCGTGAGACGCAACGCATCTCGCGGAAACATGAATGACGCAGGGAAGCAACTCACCCGCGATTTTATACATGTTCGGGATCATCAGCAAAAGTCCTTGCGATGCGGTATACGTTGTGGTCAACGCACCTGCGGCAAGGGATCCATGAACGGTTCCGGCAGCACCGGCTTCCGACTGCATTTCCACGACTTTCACGCGTTCGCCGAAAATGTTCTTCAAGCCGTTTGCTGACCAGGTATCCGTGACTTCCGCCATTGGGCTTGACGGGGTAATCGGATAGATTGCGGCAACTTCCGTAAACGCATACGATACGTGTGCGGCGGCAGTGTTACCGTCCATGGACAGTTTTTTTCTTTCGATTGCCATGTAGTTTAATTCCTCCTGTTATTATTTATGCTTTTTGATCTCACCAAATCGCATACAATTATATTGTACCACCTTGCGGGCAAAAAGTAAATATCTTTTTGCAATTTTTTTCGGGATTTTCCCGTTTTTTTGCAAGAAAAATCGCCGTTCTTCGCATTTCCGAGAACGGCGTGTGCAAAAATCAGCCTGTTTTTACAAAAAGCGGCGAATTTCAGGGCTGATCTGCGTCTTCTTTTACCAAAGGCATCAACGTTTTCACAAGCAATGTGCGGCGGGCGGCATGATCCGGCAAAATCCGGGCAAGCACCGCGTAAAACTTTTTACTGTGATTCATCTGCAACAGATGCGCAAGTTCATGCACGATCACATAATCCACCGCTTCCGGCGGATACGCAAGCAGAAGATCATAAAAAACAATGCGTTTGTCCGAAGTACAATATCCATAGCGGCTTTTCAGCGGGCGAAAGGAAATCGAGCGCGGCGCGACGCGCATTTTCTCGGCATAAAACCTTACCCGCGCCGGAATTTCTGTTTTTGCACACTGGCGCAGAAGCGCTGCCTGTGCCGGCGTCAGGATCCGGCGGTTCTCTTTGCGGGCACGCATTTGCGCAAGATGCGCCTCCACCCATGTTTGCTTGCTTTGTACAAACGCCGCAACCTGCGCGTCAGTGGTACGATATGGTACCCGCACCTCTACCTGCGCATCCTGCGTAATCCGGATACATAAGGTGGTACGGGCGGTGCGCACAATCCGGTAGTCCATCGGAAAATCCCCCTCTTTCGCGTACAGTATAGCAGAGCCGAACCCATTTGTAAAGAGGAAATAAGAAAATCACAGAAACGGCGCTCCTTACACGATACTTTTACCGGAAAAAGACTTGCAAACCGAAAAAGAATGTGCTATACTGAAAAACAGATGTTTTGCAAAGAAAAATCGTCGGAAAGGATCATTATGAAATACCTGTTACAGCAATTGCGCTATTATCGGAAAGAAACCGTGTTAGGACCGCTGTTCAAGCTCATTGAAGCCATGTTTGATCTGTTGGTACCGCTGGTCATCGCGGCGATGATCGACAACGGAATCGAAGCAAAAAACACCCATTATGTGTTGATCTGCTGTCTGTTGCTCGCGCTTTGCGCATTGGCAGGACTGGCATCGACCGTCACAGCCCAGTACTTCGCCGCCAAAGCCGCGGTCGGTTCTACCACGCGTCTGCGGCAGGTTCTGTTCGACAAAATCCAAAGTCTGTCGTTTGCCGATCTGGATCGGTTTGGCACTTCCACGCTGATTACCCGCATGACCAGCGACTTAAATCAGGTGCAATCCGGCGTGAATCTCGCGCTGCGATTGTTTTTGCGTTCGCCGTTCATCGTATTCGGCGCCATGGTGATGGCATTTACCATCCGTCCCTTTGCGGGCGTTTTGTTCGCTGTCACAATTGTTGCTTTATTCTTAGTCGTTTACGGGATTCTATTCTGGAGCATGGCAAAGCAGAAACACGTCCGAAGCGGCTTGGATTCGCTGACTTCCTTAACGCGGGAAAATCTGACCGGTGTGCGCGTGATCCGCGCTTTTTGCAGAGAAAATGCCGAAACCGAAGAATTTTCCAAGCGCAATGACCGTTTCAATCATGTACAGCGCGTTTGCGGCAGAATCCTCGCCCTGCTCAATCCCGTCACCTTTTTCCTTCTGAATCTTGCCGCAGTATTGCTGTTGCATTTTGGCGCGATCCGCGTCAACACCGGTTCTCTGACGCAAGGACAGATGATCGCGTTGTATAACTATCTGACGCAGATTCTGGTGGAGTTAATCAAGTTGGCAAATCTGACCATCTCCGTTTCCAAAGCTGTCACCAGCGCCGGACGTGTCGGAGAGGTGCTGGACGCCGTATCCACACTGCAAACCGAAGCTCCTGCAAAAGAATTGCCGGCATCGGCAGACGCAGACGCACAGATCGTTTTTTCCGACGTTTCCTTTGCTTATCCCGGCGCAGGCGCGGATTCCCTATCGCATATCAGCTTCCGGATCCCCCGTGGACAAACGTTCGGCATCATCGGCGGGACCGGCTCCGGAAAATCCACTTTGGTGCATCTGATCCCGCATTTTTATGACGCAACCTCCGGTACAGTCCTGCTCGACGGGAAACCGGTACAATGCTATACGCAACAGCAGCTTGCGGACAAAATCGGCGTCGTTTTGCAAAAGACCGAACTGTTTGCCGGCACAATCCGGGACAATCTGAAATTTTCGAATCCGGACGCAGACGACGCGACCTTGCTTGCGGCAATGGACGCGGCGCAGGCTTCCGACATTCTTACAAAGAAAGAAGCCGGTTTGGATACCGACATCGGGCAAGGCGGACGCGCGTTGTCCGGCGGACAGCGGCAACGTATCTCCATTGCGCGCGCACTGGTCAAGCATCCGGAAATTCTGATTTTGGACGACAGCTCCTCCGCACTGGACTACGCAACGGACGCCCATCTGCGTCATGCTTTACAGCATCTGCCCGGAAATCCGACCGTCATTTTGATTTCCCAGCGCGTCGCCTCCATCCGTCATGCCGATCAGATTCTGGTTTTGGATAACGGACATGCGGTAGGACTTGGCACACACGCGCAACTGTTGGAAAATTGTCCGGTTTATGCAGAAATTTGTCAATCGCAGGAAAAGAACGCGCAACGCGTCGGAGAGGAGAAAGTGAAATGAAACAATCTTCCCAAAAAGCCGGAAACGGCAAGTCCCTGCAAACGCTGAAAAAAGTCTTTCGTTATCTTGGCGCCTATCGCGTTTTCTTTCTTCTGTCCATTCTGCTGTCTGCGGCGTTTGTCGTCATTTCCCTGCTGATCCCATTCTGGATCGGGGATGTGATCGACCTCATGATCGGCAAAGACGCGGTTCGCTTTTCCGAAATCGCGCCGATCCTTCTGCGTATCGTCATTCTGATCGCAAGCGGCGCGCTGATCCAATGGTTATTGAATCTCATCAATCAACGCATGAGCTATGACGTCGTGCATGATCTGCGGCGCGACGCTTTTCAGAAACTCCACCGTCTTCCCGTCAGTTACTTTGACACCCACGCGGCGGGCGATATGCTCAGTGCGGTCATTGCAGATGCGGAACAGCTTTCCGACGGACTGTTGCTCGGCTTTACCCAGTTATTCACCGGCATTGCCACCATTCTCGGCACCCTGCTCTGCATGCTGAAAATCAACTGGAAGATCGCGTTGTTCGTTGTGGTACTCACTCCGTTGTCCTTGCTTTTGGCAAAATTCATTGCTTCCTCCACCTATCATCTGTTCAAACAGCAAAGCGTTCTGCGCGGCAAACAAACGGCATTTTCCGATGAAATGATCGCAGGTCAGCGCACAGTCCGCGCCTTTGCGCATGAAGATGAAAATTCCGAAACATTCGCAAAAATGAATCGGGAACTGGAGATCTGTTCCCGCAAAGCGGTGTTCTTTTCGTCTTTGACCAACCCCAGCACCCGCTTTATCAACAACTTGGTTTATGCGTTGGTTGCGTTGACCGGTGCACTTTGCATGCTGAGTTCCTCCGGCGCCGGATGGTTACAGACCGCCATCCCGCTGACGATCGGCAATCTGAGTTGCCTGCTCAGTTATGCCAATCAGTATATGAAGCCGTTCAATGAAATCACCGGCGTCATTACAGAACTGCAAAATGCCATTGCCTGCGCGTCCAGACTGTTTGATTTACTGGAAGAACCTGCGCTTTTGCCGGAGGCGGGAAGCGCAGACCAGAAATTTGATGCCAAAGGCGCCGTAACGTTTGACAACATCTCGTTTGCTTATGTCAAAGACCGTCCTTTGATTCAGGATATTTCGCTTACAGTCACCCCAGGACAGCATGTTGCCATTGTCGGTCCGACCGGATGCGGCAAAACGACCTTAATCAATCTGCTGATGCGCTTCTACGATGTAGACGCAGGTGCGATTCTTGTGGATCAGACGGATATCCGCACGCTGCATCGCCATGCCCTGCGAAAAAATTACGGCATGGTACTCCAGGAAACCTGGTTGAAATCCGGCACGATCCGGGACAATATCACCCTTGGTAAGCCGGAGGCTACGCAAGAAGAAACCGAGCAAGCCGCCAAAGCCGCACACGCCCACAGCTTCATTCTTCAACTTCCCAACGGCTATGATACCCGTATTGGGGAGGACGGCGGACAGCTTTCGCAAGGACAGAAACAGTTGATCTGTATTGCGCGGATCCTGCTCTGCCTGCCGCCGATTCTGATCTTGGACGAAGCGACTTCTTCCATCGACACACGCACCGAGCAGAAAATCCAGTCTGCCTTTGACCGTTTGATGTATGGGCGCACCAGTTTTATCGTTGCACACCGGCTCTCCACCATTCAGAACGCAGACAAAATTCTGGTTATGCGGGACGGCAATATCATCGAACACGGTACCCACGCGGAATTGCTCGCAAAAGGCGGCTTTTACGCGGAACTCTATAACAGTCAATTTGAAGTATAACGGAGACTTTGCCGGTTTCCCTACGAATATTTTTCTGCAACATGCCAAAACAGATTGACTTGTACGCTTTGTTAAAATCATACTATCCAAACGGCTGTTGCCGTACAATTTTCTTTTTCGGAGGTAGAAATGATGTCTTATCCGGCAATTGGAATCCGCCCGATCGTAGACGGTCGTCGCGGACCTATGAAACTGCGGGAGAGTCTGGAACCGCAGGTTTGGGCGATGGCGAAAGCCGCCAAAAAGCTCTTTGAAGAAAATCTTTGCTACTCTGACGGAACACCGGTCAGGGTGGTGCTTGCAGACACCACCATCGGGCGTGTTCCGGAAACTGTCGCCTGTGCGGAAAAATTCAAACGCGAAGCCGTCGCCGTCACCCTTTCCGTCACGCCTTGCTGGTGCTATGGCGCGGAGACGATGGATATGGATCCCACCACGATCAAAGGCATTTGGGGCTTCAACGGAACGGAACGCCCCGGCGCAGTTTATCTTGCATCCGTCCTCGCAACACACGCGCAGAAGGGACTTCCCGCATTCGGAATTTACGGACATGAGGTACAGGATGTTTGCGATGTCGCAAAAATTCCGGAGGACGTCAAGGAAAAACTCCTGCGCTTTGGGCGCGCGGGACTTGCCGTCGCCATGATGCGCAATAAAAGCTACCTTCAGATCGGCTCGATGTGCATGGGCATCGGCGGCTCCATCATGGATCAGGATTTTATAGAAGAATACCTTGGGATGCGGGTAGAATCCGTAGATGAGGTAGAAATCCTCCGGCGCATGGAAGAAGGCATCTACAACCAGGAGGAATATGCGCGCGCACTCGCATGGACAAAAGCCCATTGCAAGGAAGGACGCGACGACAACCCCGATTTCGTCCGTTTCTCACGCGAACAGAAAGACAAGCAGTGGGAATTCACAGTTAAAATGTATTTAATCATCCGTGATCTGATTCGCGGAAATCCGACGTTGCCTGATGCGTTTGAGGAAGAAAAAGTCGGTCATAACGCGATCTGCGCAGGATTCCAGGGACAGCGGCAATGGACCGATCATTGGCCGAACTGTGACTATCCGGAAGCATTGCTCAACTCGTCTTTTGACTTTGAAGGGGCGCGCGAACCGATGACGTTTGCCACGGAAAACGACATCTTAAACGGCATCAGCATGCTCTTTATGCGGCTGTTGACCAACCGCGCACAAATCTTTGCCGATGTCAGAACTTACTGGTCACCGGATGCCGCAAAGAGAGTGGCAGGATATGAATTCACCGGCAAAGCAAAAGAAAACGGCGGCGTGATTCACTTGTTGAACTCCGGTGCGGCTTGCTTGGATGCCTGCGGAGAATGCAGGGATGAAAACGGCAATGCCATCATGAAAAAATGGTGGGAAGTGACAGAACAGGACATTCAGAAAATGACAGATGCAACGGTATGGTGCGAAGCGGGCTTTGACAACTTCCGCGGCGGCGGGTTCTCCTCGCACTATACGACCAGAGCGGAAATGCCCATGACCATGATCCGTCTGAATCTTGTAAAAGGGCTCGGACCTGTCATGCAAATTGCGGAAGGATGGTCCGTAAAGCTCCCCGATGAGGTTTCCGATCTGCTGATGGAGCGCACCAATCCCACTTGGCCCTGCACCTGGTTTACCCCGCGTTGCGACGGTAAAGAGGGGAGCGCTTTCCAGAACGCTTACGAGGTGATGAACCATTGGGGTGCCAATCATGGCGCGATCTCCTATGGACACATCGGCGCAGATCTGCTCACACTCTGCTCGATGCTGCGCATTCCGGTTTCCATGCACAATCTTCCGGAAAAAGAAATCTTCCGTCCTGCCGCATGGAATGCGTTCGGCATGGACAGCGAGGGAAAAGATTATCGCGCCTGTGCAAACTACGGTCCGCTTTACAAAAAATAACCTTTGGCAAACGTTCCAATATACCATTATAAAAGAACCGGCAATGCAACCAGTTGCATTGCCGGTTCTTTGTCACCACTCGTTTTCAGTTATGTTTATCCGCGTTCCCCGCACGGATCTGCGCCGGAGATTTTCCCGTCACACGTTTCCATACGGCGGAAAAATGGGCGCGGTCCGCAAAGCCGCACTGGATTGCAATCTGCTCTGTACTAAGGGAGGTACACAAAAGCAGTTGCTTTGCGACACGGATCCGCTCCTCCACCACCGCTTGGTGCAATGTTTTTCCCGTACAGGCAAGAAACACCCGATTCAGATAATACGGATGGTAGCCCAGCGCGCCGGCAATTTTTTCGTTGGAAAGCCGTTCGCAGGCATGCAGACGGATATATAAGGAAGCGCGTGCGGCAAGCGACTGCTTGGTATTCGCGTCTTGCGGCGGCGCGACAAGATCACACAGTAAAGCTTTCAGAAGTGCGGAAGATCGCGCGTCGGAAACCGGATTCGGATGACTGTAAAGTCCGAGCAATTCCGTCACACGTTCTCCAAACGCCGGACCGTGCGGAAAATACAATAATTTTTGCAGTTGCGTGGGAATCTCCGTCCGACACAGACGATTGCTTTCATATCGATCCAGATCATCCGGCGGCATAGGTTGTCGAATATGATCGTATTCCCGCGTCAGATCAAAATTCAGCACGATCACCTGTAAATCCCCCCGAAAACAATACGGCATCGGCGGCGGAAAGCACACCAGACTTCCTGCCGCAAGTGCGATTTCTCCACCGTGATACAGAAACCGTCCCGTCCCGCGCATCACATAAAAAATACGGAAATCATACGCCGCACCGTAGGTTTGCCGGATAAACACTGACAACTGGAGTTCTGCGTCACGTAAGAACGGATTGAGTTCGGAAAATTCCATATACGCCTCCGGAAGTTTGTTTTTCAAACAGATAAGTTTGGATCGTTCCTTTATTTTAGCACGATCCTGTGATAAAATCAATCCGAATTCCAAAGAAATTTCGGAGGTGTATGATGAATCTTTCCTTTTACGCGGAAACAGAGGACGGAAATCGGTTTGTTTTTTCTTCCTCGGCTGTTTGCGACGGTGGAAAAGTCGCCACACGATATACGCTTTGCCAAAAAACGCTTTCTTCGCTTTCTAAGATCCGGATTTTTTCACCCGATCTTCACGCACATGCGGGGGAGGACGGCTGGTTTCTGCTTCCGCAAAACCGGAACATGAGCGGCAGTGTTCTGACCTTTTTCACTCCGCGCGCAGACTGCGCCCTGACCGTTTCCGAATCCATGATGGCACTGTTTGCCGCACGCGTCGGCGGACGGACTTATCTTGTGGAAATTGCCCGCAACTACCGCTATCTGCTGTCAGGAAGCTGTCGGAACGGACTTTATCAACTGACGCTTTCCGTTGATCTTACCGATCAGCCGGTCAAAGACGACTTTGTACTGACTTTATTTGATCTTGCCGACGCGGATGAAAACGGAGTTGCAAAAGCGGAACGGGATTTGCGGCTTGCCCGCAAAGAAATTGCGCCGCTTGCCGAAAAATGCGCAGAGCGAAAAATTTTAGACTACAACTGTCAACACCCGCTCATCCGCATCCGGATGGGTTGGAAACCCGCGCCGCCGGAAATTCTGCATCAGACGCCGGAAAACGAACCGCCCATGCATGTCGCCTGCACATTCGCACAGGTACGGAAGATCGCTGACGCCTTGAAAGCGGCAGGGGTGAACGGCGCAGAGATCTCGCTGGTCGGATGGAACCAGAAGGGACACGACGGAAGATGGCCACAGATCTTTCCGGTGGAAGAAGCACTGGGCGGAGAAACAGAGCTGTGCAAAACGATTGCCCATGTCCGGTCGCTCGGATATACCATCACCTGCCACACAAATTGCCTTGACCATTATGAAATTGCGGAAAACTTTGATCCGGATGCGCTCGTGCGCAAAAAAGACGGCTCCCTTTTGCAGAATGGAAAATGGAGTGGCGGCGCGGCTTACCGCGCCTGCCCGAAGATGCAAATCACGCAGGCAAAACGGGATCTGCCGCATGTCGCGACACTCGGATTCCAAGGCCTACATTATATCGACGTCTTGTCCACCATTTTACCGGATGTCTGTTTTGCGCAAGCGCATCCCTGCACGTTGCGGGAAGCAATTGCTTCCATGCGCACCATCATGCAGTTATCTCATACGCTGTTCGGCGGCTTTTCCTCGGAGGGCGGCATGGATTTTTCGCTTTCCGAACTGGATTTTTCCCTGTACCAGACGTTCGCCGCCTATCAGACGCCGCCTTGCGGTTTTGCGGATCGGTATTTCCCTTTGTGGGAATTGACCTATCACGGGATTGTGCTGTACAATCCCAGCAGTACCACGGTCAACTATGGATTGAAAACGCCGGATGACGCGGTGACCGTCGCGCTTTACGGCGGCAGACCGACGTTTTATTACTATTCCCGATTCTGCACAGGGCAGAATGCCCGAAACTGGATGGGGGAAACGGATCTCACCTGCGACACGCCGGAAGAACTGGCAAACGGCGTTGCCGCCATCAAACGCGCGCAGGACGCATATGAACCATTCGCCCGATTGCAAAAGGTTTATATGCATTCCTATCGCGTTCTCGCAAACGGTCTGCGGGAAATCTGCTATGAGAACCATGCGCGGGTACTCGGCAACTATACCGATCTGCCGCTTGCCGACGACAAAACCGACACGATAGTAGACGCACACAGTTATCGGTTGCTTGGGGAGGGAACTGTCCAATGATCCCCGTTCTTCTATGTATGCTTTCCGTTGCGTTCGGCACACTGAAAAACACTGTATCCAAACAACTCAGCTCCTACAGCGCTTTGCCGGAGCACATTTCTTACATCAATCTGTTCAGCATGGCTTTTGCCGCCGTGGGACTTGGCATTTACGCCGCGGCAACCGGCAATTTTGCATACGCGACCGGCTACACGCTCCGATTTGCGCTCCTTTATGCACTGTTGTCCCTGCTCTCGCAGATTTTATTGCTTCTCGCCATGGGATGCGGTAGCGTGGCATTTTCCTCATTGGTTTTCTCCTGCGGATTCATTCCGTCTACCATGCTCGGAATGTGGTATTACAGCGAACCGGTGCGGGCGGGACAACTGATCGGCATTGTCATACTGGTATTCGCCATGTATCTTTGCCTTGCACCGAAACGTGGGGAACAGGCATCCTGCCCGCCCAAATGGTTCGCATTTGCATTCGGTGCCTTTCTTTGCAGCGGACTGGTTGGATTTTTACAGAAATATCACCAGAACGGTGCGGATAAAGCCGCGCTTCCCGCCATGCTGACGTTTGTATTCTGTATCAATGTGGTCTGCTCTGCCGGACTGTTCTTCATTCTGCATATCCATCTGCAAAAGAAACGGATGCAAAGCACTCCACCCAAAGCATCTTATTCTGTTCCGCATCACAAGCGGTTCTATCTGCTCTGTATCCTGCTCGGCGGTATATTTGCCGTGCAGAATCTGAACAACACCTATCTTTCCGGCATTTTACCCAGCGCCATCTTCTTCCCTATCTTAAACGGCAGTATTATTCTCTGCACCGCGCTTTGCGCTCGATTTTTATTCGGAGAACGGATGCGTCGTCGGCAATGGATCGGGTTCCTCATCGGCATTGCCGCGATGATTGCCGTCGGAATTTTTTAGCAGAAGCTCCGACCGAAAAGAGCAGAAAACCGCAAAAGCACGCGCTTTCCCAAGAGAAGGGAAGCGCGTGCTTTTGCTTTCTTTGTTCCTTTATACCTGTATCCACCGATCACACGAAATTTTAGAGTATCGGCACGATCGATTTTCGGTTCTGAGTCCGACTTCTGAAAAAATCCCTGCTTTGTTATGCTTCTTCGTAAGTCTCGCAGTATTGTGCCCGCCAAGCGGCTTCCGCCGCATCGCGCAACTTCTGCGCGGCGTCCCGCCGCGTAAGCGATGAATCCGGATACAAAGGCGGCAAAATATGCAACGTTGCATCCGGTGCGGGATCGCCCGCTTCATCGGTACGTCCGGTATCCGCAAAGGTAAGGAACATCGGCAACACCGGCACACCGTGCTTTGCCGCATAATGAAACGCGCCGATCTTGCAGGGGCGCGGCTTTTTGTAATATTGCCACTCGGACGCTTCCGGAAAGAACAGAACAAATCCGCGCTTACGGTGCAGGATCTTGTCGATGGCACGTTCCAGATTCCGTCTTGCGGCATGATCGGAGGAAAACGGCAACAGTCCGTTATAACGCATCAGAAATCCCAGCCGATCCTTGCGATTGTTGAATTCCGCCGCTGTAATGTACAGATCCCTAAAACCAAATACACTCCGGACAGCGACGCAATCAAACCGATGCACATGGTTGCAGACGACCACCGCATTCTGTACCCCGGCAAGATGTTCCCGCCCCTCCACCTGTAACTGAAATAAATTCCGCAGAATCTTTTTCTCTTGCGGAACGGAAATAAAGTGCGCCAGCTTGGCTTTCAGCTTGGTGGACAGACGCTCTTGCAAATAATCATAAGAACCGTCTACCGGAAGTGCCAAGTCCAGTTCCGGCGGATCGGTGTGCGCGTCAAAAGTTCCTTTCGCTTCACACTCCGCAATCGCTTGTTCCATTTGTCTGCGACGTTCCGTCATAGGTTTCCTCTCTTTCTTCCCGCTGTTTTCTCGCATAACAACGCAACAGCATCGGGCGATTATATCGTTGAATCAGGATCGGCGGGATCTGAAACAGCACATTCACCACGCAAATGGGAATGGTGCAGTACAGCATCTGCGCGCCGCACAAAAGCGGGACGGGGAGCGTTCCCAAAATGCTGAGGGCATGCATCCATTCCGCATAGACCGTTTCTTTGGCAAAACGGTATAAATAAGCCGGATCGGAAGAATGCAGATGATCCTTTTTAAAATGCACCAGCTGCCCCATCTCCGGAATATATCCTTGCCAGCGACGGATCTTCAACCGCCGGTATCCCCGGGTTTCTCTATGCGGCACCCGGTAACACGGCTTTTGCGGATCCAACCAACGGGCAGGAAAGCCATAGCGCACGACAAGCGACCAAAATGCGTCTACGCAAAACAGCACCGCGACCGTGCCATAGGCAACCGCCCATCCGTACCAAACGGGAAACGTCCCCGTTCGCTTGGCGATCACGGTATTGATTACGCCGTAGCAGAGGGGGACCAGCGCCATCACGGCAAGATACAGCCGCAGATCCCGCCGGATCTTCAAACCACGCATACGCCCTCCTGTGCGAAAGCCGCGCTCTGCCGAGAAGCGGCATATCCCGCTTGCGTCCGTGCCGCCCGATGCCTGCGGTAGAAAGCATTGACATACCGTGCCTCCGGCGTAGAAGACGTGCGCAGTTGTTCCATTCTGCGCGTCAGCGCATAAAGATCGGACAACGGTTCTTTTGCGGCATACGCAAAATTCTTCAAAAACAGCAGATAAAACAGTTCGCTGTGCCGCAGTGCAGTTCCTTTGGCCGCATGATAACAGGCAAGGCACTGTGCCGCGTAATCCGCCCCCGCGTGCTTCCATTGCGCCACCGGATAGCGGCGGAAACGCAATCCGTATTTCTCGAAAATACGATAACTGTGCAGAAACTCTTTTTCTGCAAACACATTTCCCATTTCTTCCGCGAGTACCGCAAGCGGCACCTGTAAAAACGCGTAAGCAGAAAATTCCCAAATCATAAAATCAAACACCCGCGCGTACAGCAGTACCTCCGGATCTTTCAGCGCCGAAAGTCCTGTCTGTCTGCCATTTGCAAGAATTTTTCTGCGATACGGAAGCAGATCTTTTCCGCGATACCAGATACTGGACTTCTCTTTCGCGAAATTTGCGTCGCTTGCCAACTTCTGCATGCAGGACATTCCATTCTCCGCCGCCGCACAGTGATAGTGATGCAGTGCCTGCGAAACGGTCACCACCCGTGTAAGATGCGGCAAAGTGGCAAGATTGAACAGCTCGTCTTCCGCAAAATGCACAGATTCCTCAAAGCGCACCTTTTGTAGGACGTCGGCACGGAACAATTTATTCCAAGTCATTAAAAAGCCGAATGTCTCCTGCGTATAGTGCGTCAGATCCTCTGTTTTTCGCAGATCATACACCCGATCCCCAAGGTCGGATAAAAACATCGGATTCCCGAAATAATTGCATGCTGCCGCATCTGCATGTTCCTTTTGAAGCGCAGTCAGCAAAGTTTGCGTCATTTGCGGCAAAATCTCGTCGTCGGCGTCCAAAAATTGCAGATAATCACCATGCGCTTCCCGCATGGCGCGATTGCGTGCGGCAGACACCCCCGCATTTTGCTGGCAGATCAGCTTCACGCGCGCATCTTTTTGCATATAATCCCGCACCACACCCGCACTGCCGTCCGTCGAGCCGTCATCCACTACAATCACTTCTAAACAGGGATACGTCTGGGCAAGCACGCTGTCCAAGCACCGCGCCAACGTCGGCGCATTGTTATAGCAGGGAATCAAAACGGAAACCAATTCCATTTTGCAATCCTCTCTTTCTTGTTATTTTAGGATTTGGCTCCCTGCCGCAAGGCTTCGGATTCGGCAGACGAACCGTCTGCCGATAGTATACCACAACTTCACAAAAAGTAAAGGAAAGAGAATAAGAGACGCATATACACCTTTTTCTCAGGGCTCTACCAAAGGTGGAGTTGAATTCTACGGATTGTAGAATCTGAGATTTTTCTGAAAATTCTGCTTGCAAAAACCGTTTTTTCGGTGTATACTGTTCTTATGAACAACTTGAAGCCAATTATTGCCACCAATCTTGTCACGCTCCGAAAAAGCAAAGGTCTGACACAAGCGGAGCTTGCCGAGCGATTCAACTACTCCGATAAAGCGATTTCCCGTTGGGAGCGCGGTGACACGCTTCCGGAAATTGACGTGTTGGCGGAGCTTTGCACTTTCTACGGCATCACCTTGGACGATCTTGTGCATGAAGGAGGCACTGTTTCGCCAAAGGAACCGGAAAAAGACAGTCTGCTTGCCAGCAAAATCATTCTCTGCGCACTCATTCTGTCCATTGTCTGGATGATCGCAACCTGTCTGTTTGTCTACAACAATCTGTTCAATCAGGTCATTCTGTGGCAGATTTTTGTCTACGCCGTGCCGGTTTCTTTTTTATCGCTTTTGCTTTTGGCGCGGCGGTTCGGTTTGCAACGTTATGCCATGATCTTTTTCAGCGGATTCATCTGGACCTTGCTTGCCTCCGTTTATATTTATTTTCTCCATTATAATATTTGGTTGATTTTTTTAATCGGCATTCCCTGTCAGATCACCATTTTCATGTGGTTTCGTCTGCGCGCCATGCACCGATAAACAGTTGCATCCTGCACTTCCGTATTTTCCTGCCCCAAGCCGTGCTTTTCTCTGCCATACACGCATAAAATGAGAAAAAGGCGGTGAAAGCCATGGAACTTGCATTGATCGGGGCGCCGAATACAGGAAAAACCACCGTATTCAACGCGCTGTGCAAACGGCACGAAAAGACAGGGAATTTCGCGGGCATCACGGTCGCGCCAGCCTATGGTAAGCTCTGTACGGATCCCTCCGTCACTCTGGTGGATCTGCCCGGAATCTATGCGCTTGCCACATTGTCTTTGGAGGAACGCGTTACACGCAACTACCTGCAAACACAAAAACCGGATGGGATCGTTACCGTCCTGGACGCGACGCATCCGGAAAAAAGCCTTGCACTGTTGTTACAGCTTACGCCGCTTGGTTTTCCGATACTCGCGGTGTTCACCATGACCGATCTGCTTGCCCCAAAGGGGTTACAATTTTCAGACTCTGCTTTCGCCCGCGTAAGCGGCGTTCCGTGTCTGCGTGCAGATTCCCTCTCCCCACAAACGTTCCTTGCGGCAGTCCGTCACGCGCTCGCCGCCCCCCAAAATTATATTTTACCGAACATCGACACCCAACCCTGCTTACGCACCTGTTTTGCCGGTCTTTCTACTCCAATGCTTTCCCCTGCACTGACGGCGTTGGATCGGTTTCTTGCCGACGAATCGCTTCCCCAAAAGTTTGCGCACCGTTTTGCAAATTTCGAGAAAGAAACGTTGCGAAAAGCGTTGACTGCCGCCCGATTTGCCGCCGTAGAACACCTGCAGACGGCAGCGTGGCAAAACACTGAAGCGACAAAAACCGGCTTTTCCCGTGCCGATCGGTTACTGTTGCACAAGTTTTTTGGATTACCGCTTTTCTTTTTGTTGCTCAGTGCGGTTTACTTCGGATGTATCGTACTTCCGCCAAAGCTCCTTTCGCTGATTCCGGCTGCGTTTTCCCCTTTGTTACGCTTGCAGGACGCCATTGCTGTCTCTGCGCTTTCCCCATTTTGGAAAGCCTTTTTCCTGCAAGGGATCGGCGCGCCGATTCAGATGATTAAAAGTTTTCTGGTACAATTGACGCTTTTGTTTTTCTGCCTTGCTTTTTTGGAGGAATGCGGTTATCTTGCGCGGGTTGCCTTTCTGCTGGACCGTCCGTTCTCCAAAATCGGATTATCCGGAAAGGCGCTGGTTTGTTATCTGCTTGGCTGCGGATGCAGCGTCTGCGGAATCCTCGCCTGTCGAAGCGCGGAGGACGGCAACCGCAGAAAGCTCCTATGTGCAACCGTTCCGCTGCTTCCTTGCAGTGCGAAACTGCCGGTGCTTGCCTTATTTTACGAAGTGTACGGACCACCGGCACTCTGTGCCATTCCCTTGTGTCTCATCGCCGCATTCGGCAGTGCGGCTTTTCTCTCCCGTTTTCCGCGCTTTCAAACCGATGGTCTGCCGTTTTTCTTAGAACTACCGGACTATCATTTCCCGCGTTTGCGGGTTCTTTTGCGCAGTGTCGGCGGCAGACTCGCGGACTTCTGCAAAAAAGCGCTGACCGTTTTACTTCCGGCATCCGTGCTCCTGTTTTTGCTTACGCATATCGGCATACAGAATGCCCGGCTCTGTTATACGGAACCGGGTAACGCTTCCCTGCTGTTTTTCGCCGCAAGTTCCCTGCGCGCATGGTTCGCACCGCTCGGATTCGGAAATCCGCAGACAATCTGCGCTACCCTTTTCGGAACCTTTGCAAAAGAGGGAATCGTCACCGTGTTACTCGCATTTGCCGCGGCGGACGGGCAATCCGTTTCCCAAGCGCTTTGCGCATGGCTCCCAACTTTATCCTGCGGCATGTCTTTTCTGCTGTTCCAGTTATTCTGCCCGCCATGTTTTGCCGCCATCAGCGCCATGGCAAAAGAATGTGCCGACCGCGCAACTTTCCGTTTCCTGCTTTTTTATCAAAATCTGCTTGCCTGCTCCGTTTCCTGCTTCTGCTATGCTGTCTGCGGCAGGCATTTTTCCCTTTCCACCCTGTCGATGGGGCTTCTGCTTGCCGGACTTTGGCTCCTACTTTGCCAAAGCGGACGACAACGACCGCGCCCCTGTACTGCCGCATGCAAGTTTTGCAATCCCTTTCCTCAAAAAGACGGAACCGTAGACCACCCTTAATCCGGTCTACGGTTCTGTTTTTTTGCTCCTGTCCACCACACGCAAATCAGCAAAGCAAAAGGAGTAGCATCCGCTACTCCTGATGGATTTTCTTTTTCGTAAAATCTCAGTTTGCTCTCTGAATCTTGTTGGAACGCAGGCAACGGGAGCAGACATAAACAGATTTATGCGTACCGTTTACAACTGCTTTCACTTTCTTTACGTTCGGCTTCCAGACTCTGTTGGTCTTACGGTTTGAGTGAGAAACGTTCAAACCGAATACAACGCTTTTTCCGCATACTTCACACTTTGCCATCTTGGACACCTCCAATTTTCACAATATCGTTCTGTTCTGTATGAACGAATGACATCCGTCGAAACGCCCCGTGCATCTGCTTTTTGGGGTATGACAGACCGTTTCATAGCCAGTACAACGGATATTATAGCATACTTTTTTGAAAATTGCAAGACTATTTTCAAAAAACTTCGATTTTTTTACAAATCGACGCAGATTTCTCCCTTGACAAGCGTCTGGCGGGATGATATAATAAAATAAGCGTGCAAGAATTCCAAAAGGCAGGATTCTGTCATTTTGTTTTTCTTTCACACGTTCCAAATAAATTTTGTATGGCTTGATTTCACCGGGTAGTCGGGTTCCGTCTCCCGTTTCAGTTTTTAGATAAAGGAGGCTTTTTATGCAGGCATTTCGTCGCATGGTAGCAGACAATCTGATTACTCTGCGCACAGCCGCGGGAATGACGCAATCGGATCTTGGCGAAAAACTGAATTATTCTGACAAATCCATTTCCAAATGGGAACGTGCGGAAGCACTTCCCGATGTTTACGTCCTAAAACAGATCAGCGAGATTTTTCATGTCAGCGTGGACTATCTGCTCACCCCACATGTGGGGGAGGAGCTTCCGCCGGAAACAGAACCGGCAAAGGAGCGTCGCTCCCGCAAGTCCATCATCACCGCCATCGCGGTCGCGGGGGTACTTGCGCTTGCCATGCTGATATTCGTTGTCACATGGATTTTATATAAGCCGGTGTTTATGATTTTTGTTTACACATTACCGGTTGCGATCATTGTTCTGATCGTGCTCGGTTCCGTATGGCAGGGGGGACGATATAACATTCCGTTGATTTCCCTGCTTGTCTGGAGCATTTTGTTAACCATTTACCTGACGTTGCGCGTAACCGGTGCCGGAAACAACTGGCAGTTGTTTTTGTTGGGGATCCCTGCGCAGATCGTCGTCATTTTGTGCTATATTTTACAGATCAAATTTCGCAAAGCACGCGCAAAAGCCATCCCCAAAAGCGATCCGTAACACCATTCATACGAAAAAAGCCCGTTTTTGCTGAAAAAATCAAAAAATATCGGAAAATCCGTTGACAAGCCAAGAAAAAAAGGGTAAAATGAAAAAGAAATCAGGATATGAAGTTCTTTCATTATTTTATAGATGTCATCGGAATCCATCGGAAAGGACATTATGGCAATCAGTATGACCGCGTTTGGGCGTGCGCAAAGCACGGTTGCCGGCAAACGCATCACCTGTGAAATCCGCTCCGTCAACGGCAGGTATTTGGATCTTTCCATCCGCTTACCCCGTGCCTACGGATTTTTAGAAGAAAAGGTCAAAGCATTTTTACAAAACGGCGGGATCAACCGCGGAAAAGTGGATGTCTCTCTCGTCGTAGAACAGACGGAAGCACCGTCTGCCGCAGTGGAAGTCAATCTGCCGCTTGCAAAAAGCTATTATCAGGCGTTGTGTTCCTTACGCGACGCACTTGGCTTGCAGGACGATATCAGCGTCATGCGCATCGCACAAAACCGAGATCTGTTTACGGAAATTACCGTGGAAGAAGATCCGGACACGCTTTGGGCACAGTTGCAGCCGGTTCTCTCTGACGCGCTCACCGCATTTCTCGCGACGCGTCGTGCAGAGGGCAAACGGCTGTGTGCTGATCTTGCCGAAAAAAAGGCGCGATTGGTCACGCTTGCAAATCAGATTGCGGCACGTGCGGAGATAGGCGTCAGCCAATACCGCGCGCGTCTGGAAGAAAAACTGAATCAAGTGCTTGCGGAAAAAGGATTGCAATATGAGGAAGCACGAGTTTTGACAGAATGTGCCATTTTTGCAGACCGAATTGCCGTAGACGAAGAACTGGTACGCTTGAACAGTCACTTTGAAGCCTTTGACACCATGCTTGCCGCAGACGAACCGGTCGGCAGAAAGTTGGATTTTCTCTTGCAGGAAATGAACCGGGAGGTCAATACGACCGGCTCCAAAGCAAACGATCTGACCATCACCAAATGCGTCATTGAAATGAAGAACGAACTGGAGAAAATCCGGGAACAGGTTCAGAATCTGGAGTGATCAAATATGCGATTTATCAATATCGGTTACGGCAACATGGTTGCGGATACCCGCGTCGTCACTTTGGCAAGTCCGGAATCCGCCCCCATCAAACGGTTGATCGCGGATGCCAAAAAATCCGGTCGCGCCATTGACGTCACCTGCGGCAGACGTACCCGTGCGGTGATCGTCACCGACAGCGACCATGTCATTCTGTCCGCCATCCGCACGGAAGCAATCGTCAACCGTCTCAATGGCTATACGGAGGACGACGAGGACGAAGGCGAGGAGGAAGAAACATGATCAAACCCACCACACGCGGTAATTTGTATGTACTTTCCGGTCCTTCCGGCAGCGGCAAAGGAACGGTGCGTGCCGAATTACTGAAATACGACAATCACTTCGGATTTTCGGTTTCCTGCACCTCCCGTAAAATGCGGGAAGGAGAAACGGACGGCGTACACTATCATTTTTTATCCAGAGAACAGTTTGAAGCCGCCATTGAAGCAGGACGCTTTGTGGAATGGACGGTTTTTTGCGGCAATTACTACGGTACGCTTTTCTCCGAGATTGAACAACAGCTTGCAGAAGGCAAAGATATGATCGTGGAAGTGGAAACGCTTGGCGCAAAGAACATCCGCAAACATTATCCGGACGCAGTGTTGCTTCTGATACTGCCGCCGGATTTTGCAACGCTCAACCGCCGCTTAAGCGGGCGGCATACCGAATCGGAAGAACAGATCCGCGCCCGCATGGAAACCGCCAAGAAAGAGCTTTTGGAAGCCGATCAATACGACTATCTGATTATCAATCACGACGACGGGGTTCAGCGTGCGGCACAGCAGATCTTAGAGATTGTCCATGCCTCTGCGCATCGCCCCATCCGTTATCCCGATCTGTTCGCAGATTTTTTTGAAACCGACCAAACGTCATAAGCACAGGAGGAAACGCTATGATTACCCCGTCTATTGAAGAATTAACCAAAGACCATTTTTACAACCGCTACACTTTGGTGGCGGCTACCGCGAAATGTGCCCGCATCGTCACATCCGAATATGTCGAGCAAAGAGAATACGCAGAACGGCAGATTGAAACCAAAGCAACCGACAAGAGCCTGATGTCCATGATCCGTCGCGATATCTGCGATCAGAAAGCGGTTCGCATTGCCGTCAACCGGATCTATAACAAGGAATACCGGATCGTCGAGCCACCGCTCAATGATAACGGACAGCTTTTGGAGACGGATACGCCTTCTGAGGAAACCGCGCCTGCTGTGACAGACGCGCCGCAGAACAATGGCTGAGACATTGCCGCCCCTTTCGGCTTCCGCCCAGGGGACGCAAGCCGCCGGTGTCCGGATCGCACAGATTTATTTGCTGGACGTTCCGTACGCCATTGACCGTCCGTTCGACTACTTCGTACCCCCTCACCTACGCGAAAGCGTTTGCCGCGGAAGGTTCGTCGTGGTTCCGTTCGGCGGCGGCAACCGAAAGATGTTGGGCTATGTGGCAGGCGTAAACGCCCAAGACGGTCCCATTCGCACAGATCTGAAACCGGTGCTCTCCTGTCTGCACGCCGCGCTTACACTTCCGCAATCCTTTGAAAAACTCTGCTTTTTCTTAAAAGAACAAACTTTCTGCTCGGTTGGGGAAGCCGTTCGCGCAATGCTTCCCGCCGCGGCGTTTTCCCGCTTGAATGAAGTCTATTCCGTGCAGGATTCTTTGGCAAAAGGGGCGATCTCCTCGCTCAAACCGAAGGCTCTGCGCGTTTTTCGCTTTATTGAAGAACAAAAACACGCTACGCTGTTATCTTTACGCAGTGCGTTCGGCGTCAATGTCAACAAGCTCCTTACACAGATGGAAGCAGACGGATTTCTAAAAAAAGAAACCGACTGCAAGGAGCATCGGGTTCTGTATACCGTCACTTGGCATTTACAGATTTCCAAAGACCAGTTGCCGGACGCGCTTTCCTCTCTCACCCGTGCCAAAAAGCAAACCGCAGTTTTATCTGCGTTTCCGGATATGGACGGACAGACCACACAAGCGTTTATCCAACGGTTCGGAGAGCGCGTCACAGACACGTTAGAGTCGCTTGCGCAAAAGGGCTTTTTAAGAAAGGAACAAACCGACCGGTACCGCAATCCCTACGCAGCAACACCCCCCCAGACACCGCTTTCACCGCCTCCGCTCAGCACGGCACAAACAGCGGCATTCTCCGCGCTCCGTGCGCTGTATGATCCTGCTTCCCCGCATTGCGCCTTGCTTTACGGGGTAACGGGAAGCGGAAAAACACAGGTCATCCGCGCGATGATCGACCATGTGCTGGCAAGCGGGCGGCAGGTGATCCTGTTGGTACCGGAAATCTCACTGACACCGCAGACGGTCCAGATCTTTTCCGCCTATTACGGAGATCAGATCGCGGTTCTGCATTCTGTGCTTTCCGATGGGGAGCGCTATGACGCATGGCGGAGGATCAAAAACGGGGAGGTGAAGCTCTGTATCGGTACCCGCTCCGCGGTATTCGCACCGTTTCCGCATTTAGGTCTGATCGTCATGGATGAGGAACAGGAAGCCACCTACAAATCTGACAACTCCCCGCGTTATCATGCGCGAGACGTTGCGCGCTTCCGTTGTGCGAACGAAGGCGCGATGCTGTTGCTCGCATCCGCAACTCCGTCCTTGGAAAGTTATTATAAAGCACAAACCGGCGTCTATACCTTGGTTTCTTTAACCGAACGGTTCGGCGACGCCAAGCTCCCGACTGTGGAATTTGCGGATCTGCGGCAGGACAATGACAAGGAAAAAGCCTCACCGCTTGGAAACAGGTTATGTCAACGCCTGCGGGAAGTCAAGCAAGCCGGACAACAAGCGGTCTTGTTTGTAAATCGCCGCGGGTATCACAGCGTGCTCACCTGCACCTCCTGCGGTACCGCTGTCACCTGCCCGCATTGTAGCGTCTCCTTAACCTTTCACAAGCGCCGTGGCGCACAGGAAGGAAAACTGCTCTGTCACTATTGCGGTTATCAGCAAACCGTTCCCCTGACTTGCCCCGCCTGCGGAAAACACGCCCTCGCTTTTTTGGGATTCGGTACGCAATATGCGGAAGAAGCCCTGCAAAAAGCGTTGCCGGACGCAAAGATCCTGCGCATGGACGCGGATACAACCGCAAATAAATTCGCTTATGACGCCATGCTGGAGCAATTCCGCCGCGCGGACGCAGACATTCTGCTCGGCACACAAATGGTCGCAAAAGGGCATGACTTTCCTAAAGTAACTTTGGTCGGCGTATTGCTTGCGGAATTATCCCTGTATGTGGATGATTTCCGCGCGGCAGAACGCACCTTTTCCCTGCTCACCCAGGTGATCGGTCGTGCCGGACGCGCAAAAGACGCCGGCTATGCACTGATTCAGACTTATGATCCGGAAAATCCGGTTTTACAAATGGCAAAAACGCAGGATTATACCGCTTTCTACGAAAATGAGATCGCACTGCGGCGATCGCTGGTATTTCCTCCGTTCTGCGATTTGTGCGCCATCCTATTTACCGCACGGGAGGAAAGCGCGTTGCTTCATGCGACCACGGCTTTTTACCAAGCGCTTCGCGCACAGCTTGCCGGCGATTTTTCCGACGTGCAGTTACTGGCATTCGGTCCTATGGAAGCACCGGTCTACAAAGTCAACGAAAAATACCGGATGCGGCTTCTGCTGAAATGCCGCTTCAACGCCCGTACCCGCGCGCTTCTGCGCACGATGTACGCAGAGTTCAGCGACAAATTTGCACGGAAGGTGACGCTGGCAATCGACGTCAATCCCACCGCGCTCTGATCCCGTTTTTCCCCTGATCTTACCCGAAAGGAAATCGAATTATCATGGCTATTTTACAGATTTTAACCAAAGAAGATCCCACCCTGCGCAAGGTCTGCCATCCTGTCACCGAAATCACGCCCCGCATCCTGCAACTGCTGGATGATATGAAAGACACCCTGCATAAAGCCGGCGGGTGCGGACTTGCCGCGCCGCAGATCGGCGTGTTGCGTCGGGTTGTCCTCGTGGAAGTGGACGAAGGGGATCTGATCGAACTGATCAATCCGGAAATCATCGCATCGGAAGGAACGCAGGAGGAACTGGAGGGGTGTCTTTCCATCCCCGGCGCATGGGGAATCACACGCCGTCCGCAAACCGTTACGGTGCGTGCGATGAATCGCAAAGGCGAAATTTGCACTTATACCGGCAAGGATCTGAAAGCCCGCGCTTTCTGCCATGAACTCGATCATCTGGACGGAATTCTGTACACCGATCACGCCCTGCGGATGCTCAAGCCGGAGGAACTCAAAGAAATGGAGGAAGTATGACGAAACCGCTTCGCATTGTATTTATGGGAACGCCGGATTTTGCAATTCCGACGTTACAGGCACTCTGTACACATGACGGCTACACCGTCGTTGCCGTATTCACGCAACCGGACAAGCCCAAAGGCAGAGGGTATCAGCTTCTTCCGCCGCCGGTCAAAACATTTGCGCAGAAGGAACAGATTCCGGTATTTCAGCCAAAGACCTTAAAAGAGGAATCGGTTCTGCAAGATCTGCGCACGCTATGTCCGGATGTGATCGTAGTCGTTGCCTATGGCAAGATTCTGCCGCAGGCAGTGTTGGAATTGCCACGGTACGGCTGTATCAATGTGCATGGTTCCCTGCTTCCGGCATACCGCGGTGCGGCACCCATGCAACGCGCGATCTTGGAGGGGCAAAAAAAGACCGGCATCACCACGATGCAGATGGCACAGGGGTTGGACACCGGCGATATGTTGCTCCGTGCTGAGCTTCCGATTTTGCCGGATGACAATTTCGAAACCGTACACGACAAATTATCCGCGCTCGGCGCCACAACTTTGATCCAAACACTGGAACAGCTTGACACCCTTTCCCCGCAAAAACAGGACGAGGCGTTTGCAACTTATGCCGCAAAAATCGAAAAAGAGGACTGCGAACTGCATTTCTCCGACGACGCCGTTTCCCTGCATAACCGGATCCGTGCCCTCTCCCCCATTCCTTTGACCTTTACGCACCTAAAAGGAAAGCTCTTAAAGATCACCGCCGCCCATGTGGCAGACGAAACCGCCTGTGCAAATGCGATTCCCGGCACAATCCTGCTTGCGGAAAACGGACAATTGCACGTCGCCTGCGGCAAAGGCATCCTTGCAATCGACGGCGTTTTACCGGAAGGAAAAAGCCGGATGTCCGTAGCGGATTTCCTGCGCGGCAGGCAGGGGCTGTGCGGAGAAGTGCTTGGCTGAAAAAATTTCGGAATTTATCCAAAAGAAAGGATTGATTTTTCATGTATGTGACCGATTATTTGTTTTTGGCATTATTGGTCGTATTTCTGGCATCGCTCTATGCGCAGTATCGTGTAAACGCAACGTTCCAGAAATACAGCCGTCTGCTTTGCAGTCGCGGGATCAGCGCCGCAGACGCCGCGCAGGCAATTCTCACCGCAAACGGCGTGACGGGGGTTTCCATTGAGCAGATCTCCGGGAATCTGACCGACCACTACGATCCCCGTTCCAACACCATCCGGCTGTCCTCACCGGTTTACGGCAGTACCTCCGTATCTGCCATCGGCGTTGCCGCGCATGAAGCAGGACACGCAGTACAGTATGCACGGCATTATCTGCCAGTCAAAATCCGGACTGCGATCCTCCCCGCCGTGCAGTTTGGCTCCAATGCCTGCATGATTCTCATCCTGCTCGGACTGGTATTCTCTTTCCCGCTGCTCAGTTATCTCGGATGTGCGTTTTTCGGACTGACAACGCTGTTTCAGTTTGTCACGTTGCCCGTAGAATTTGACGCCAGCCGCCGTGCGCTCCGTGCCCTCTCCGGCGTGGGGATCCTCAATCAGAATGAAGTCAGAGCCGCGGGAAAAGTCCTGCGCGCCGCCGCCACCACCTATATCGCGGCATTCGCCATGTCTCTGTTACAATTTCTACGGCTGTTCGCACTGGTGGGACGCCGTCGCAGATGAGCGTGCAAAAACCTGCCGTCAGCGCAAGAAGCGTTGCGTATTTTTCTCTTTTGCGATGTGAGCAGAACGGACGGTATGCAAATCTGGAGTTGGACAGCGCGTTACGCACCTATCCTTTGGAGGGGGCGGAACGCGCACTGTATACCATTTTGACTTATGGCGTGACAGAACGAACCTTAACTTTGGATGCGTTGCTTTCCCAAGTCTGTGACCGTGCGCTTGCCACAATGGATCCCCGTGTGCGGTGTGTCCTGCGGCTCGGTGCGTACCAGCTATGGTATCTTGACCGCATTCCATCGCACGCCGCCGTGGATGAATGCGTCAAGCTCTGCAAAAAGCACGGCTTTGCCAAAGCCGCGCCGTTTGTCAACGCGGTTCTTCGCGCATTTCTCCGAAAAAAAGACGCCTTTCTCATGCCAAATCGCGACGCCGATCCCATTGGCTATTTGCAGTTCACTTACAGCTTTCCCGCTTGGATCTGCGCGCTGTTTTGCCGGCAATACGGCTTTTCCCGTGCCGAAGAAATCCTGCGGGCGCAAAACGAACATCCCTATCTTACGCTTCACGTCAACACGCTGAAGACCTCTCGTGTTGCGCTCCTTGCACGGTTAGCGGCAGAAGGAATTTCGGCAGAAGCCTGTGCGGAAGCGCCGGAGGCAATTCGGTTGTGTGTGCCGGTCGCCATTCCGGATCTTTCTCCGCTTGCGGAGGGACTTTGCTTTGTGCAGGATCTTTCGTCACAGCTTGCCGCGCAGGCAGTGGACGCGCACGCCGGCGATACCGTGATTGACACCTGTGCATGTCCGGGTGGAAAGAGCTTTGCGATCGCTTTACAAATGCAGAACCAAGGAACGCTGTACAGCATGGATCTGCATGCAAACAAGCTGTCTTTGATCCGGTCCGGCGCCGAGCGGCTCGGCATCACCTGTATCCAAACACAAACGCAGGACGGATGCGTTTCCCATCCGGCTTTCCACAAAATCGCAGACCGGGTATTGTGTGATGTTCCCTGTTCCGGATTGGGCGTGATGGCGAAAAAACCGGATCTACGGTATAAAACGGAAGCAGAAATCGCACGTTTACCGAAAATTCAAGCAGCAATCCTGCAAAATGCGGCAGGGTACCTTAAAGACGGCGGCAAATTGGTCTATTCGACCTGCACCCTGCATCAGGCAGAAAACGAAGATGTGGTACATGCCTTTTTACAGCAAAATCCGGATTTCTCCCTATGTGAAATGCAAACCATTTTCCCCACGATGCGCGGAAACGACGGTTTTTTCTTTGCCGTTCTCACACGCGCGGCGCACACCACATCGGTTTCCTCCTGACGAAGCTGTAAAACTTGAAAAAAAAGCAGAAATATTCCTGTTTTTTTCACAGATTGCTCTTGACAATCGGCAAAGAACGTGCTATAATAAATTGCGTTGCGAAAGCATTCGCAATTACGGGGTGTGGCTCAGTTTGGTAGAGCGCTTGGTTCGGGACCAAGAGGTCGGGTGTTCGAGTCACCTCACTCCGACCAGTCGGCAGTGCCGACAGCTTTGATTGCTGTCAGTACTGCCGTATTTTTTTGCCGATCTCCATCATGGCAAAGCTTTGCTATGGAGGAACTTCGACCACAAAAAAAAACGGTTGCAGATGGAGTTGGAATCCCGATCTGCAACCGTTTCTTTATTCGATCCCGAAATCTTTTGCGATCAGATTATGGATGGTTCTTCGCATCTCACAGATCACACGATAATCATACCCACGAAAATGATTTTTCCGGTTGAGACACCGCGTTGCATTGGTCAACACAATGACGTATAGTCCTTGCGCGCGATTGAGATAGAAACATTGTCCGGAGTGTCCGCAATGCCCAAAGCTACCGCTTGGAAACAGACTGCCGGTTTGCCGGTATCGTGCATCCACCATCAGATAGCCAAGTCCTCTGCCCTCCGTGAAGTCCGGCGTGTAATCCCGCTCTGCCAGATCAAATAGTTCTTTAGCATACAACCGTTCATCCCGCCGCAGAACCGCCTCGCAGAATTGTGCAATGGCAGACAAGGACATCTGCTCTCCTCCGTTTCCCGCTACCTCGTGGAGCGTGTAAATGATCTCGTCATCCGCACGTCTGGCGCCCATGTGTTCCCAACGATAGCAAACGGCGGCATTCGGCTCCTCTGCCGCAATATGAAACGCCACCCTCTGCAAACCAAGCGGCTTTGCCAACTGCTCAAAATAGACACAGTCCAACGGTTTTCCATATGCCTTTTCCACAATATATCCGAGCAGAACATATCCGTTACAGGAATATTGATAATTCGTTCCCGGTTGAAAAGCAAGCGGTGTTCGCAAAATGAATTCCGCCACCGCGTCTCTGCCGGAATCGGCAATGCGGTCAGAAAACTGCATCCGAACGATGCCGGACGTATGCGTAAGCAGTTGCTGTACCGTGATGGCACGCTTCTCCTCCGGCACGTCGTCAAACCACACATCCAAACGATCCGTTAAACGCACCTTGCCAAGGGACACCGCTTTCAGCACAAGTGTGCTTGTCACAAGCACCTTTCCCATACTCGCGACATCAAAATAGGTTTCTGCATTGCAATCCGGCGAAAATAAAAATTGTTTTTCTCCATTTTTGCACACCAATACGGCGTAGGAATCAAACCGGCCGTTTTGCCATTCGCTTTCCATCCATGCAGAAGTTTTTTGTAAGTTCATCTCTTTTTCCTCCAAAAGTTGTTCGGATCTCATTTGATTTTATCATAGGAAATAACGGTTGTCAACGGCTTTCGCTTTTCCAATCCTATGGATTTTCAGAAATTTTGGGCACACAGAAAAAGGAGTGCCAAATGGACACTCCTTTTTCGTATACGCACAGGCGATCCTGCCCGTTACGCGAACTGGGTACGAATGATTTTTTTACAGCCGAGCGGAGAGTATTGCCAATCCTCCAAATGCGTCACGTCCTGATGTAAAAGTCCCACATCCGGCACGGTGAGCTTTTTCGGTGACAATTCCCCTTTATACGAATCAATCAGCACCAGCTTGATCTTCATCCGTTCCGGCACAATATTCTTAATGTACACCGCACAGATCTGCCCGACGGTAATATCCGGCCGGTATTCGGCAAGCCCAGCCAGATTCGGCAAAAGCTCCACAAAGATACCGTATTCCTCAATCGAACGCACAATGCCCGCCACGGTTTGCCCAATGTGAAAATATGCGGCATTTTCCTCCCAGGTGCCAAGCAGTTCTTTATAAGTCACATACATTCTGCCGCTTTCCCGATCTATGCTTTTCACAGCAACTTTCAGCGGCATTCCAATGTCAAAACGGTCGTGCGGATGTAAAATACGGGACACGGAAATACAGTCAATCGACAAAAGCGATACCACCCCGCATCCAACATCCACAAATGCGCCGAACTGCTCCATATGCGTTACTTTTGCCGGAATAATGTCCCCGCAGGACAACTGCGTCAGATAGGCTTCCATACACTGCTTCTGTGCTTCTTTACGGGATAAGATTGCCGTATAACCGCCATCCGCATCCGCAAGCAACTGCTGCACTACAAAGCAAACGGCTTTTCCCACCCGTGTAATCACCGCAATGTCTTTCACCGGTTCTCCGATTTTGGAATACGCAATTTCATTGCGTGGGATAATTCCGTGCACCTCACCCAAGTCTACATGCAGGCTATAATCATTTTCGCAAAGCACCGCCATGGCTTCCAAAATCGTTTTGTTTGCCATCGCCTGTGCCAATCCGGCATAAGAACCGGTCAACGCCCGATTCTCCGGCGTCGTGATACGCGTTCCTTCCGGCAGATATTCCTTTTTGTCCGTCATATTTTTCCCCTCCGCATGATCTCAGAATTCTTGTTTTGCATTTCCTGTGTTGCTATAATGTATGGGAAAAGTCCGGAATTTATGCCAAAAGAAAAAAGGGAGTTTCCAAAGATACAGAATCGTATCATCGGCTTTCGCCGAGAGAAAAGGGAAACCAAGCTATATGTAAAGTGAAATTCCAAAGATTTATCCCCCGAAAAAACAGCGTTTCCGCCATTCTGGCAGAAACGCTGTTTGCTTTTTTGCTGATCCTTTTCTTTTTCGGGCTGCGTCTTTTCAGTTGCCTTTTTTCTTTTGATTTTCCGCAATATTCTTACAATGCTCCGCATAAGTTCTGGCAAAACGGGTATGTCCGTCTGCGGCGGCAACAAAGTAATAATCTTTGGTCTTTGCGGGAAATAATGCGGCGTTGATCGCGCAAAGTCCGGGGTTTGCGATCGCGCCCGGCGGAAGTCCTGCATGGTGATACGTATTATACGGACTTTGCAAAGCAAGATCATCTGCCGTCACCGGACGCAAAATTCCCTCTTTGCAATACAGGGCATAGCGCACCGTCGCGTCGCTTTCCAAGAAGGAAAAGCGCGGACTGCGCAGACGATTCCAGAATACCGCACTGACTTTTGTATATTCTTCCGCATAGCGCGCTTCCGCGGAAATCATCGAAGCAAGCGTCACAATTTCATCCGGCGTTTTGCCGAGTTTTTCACAACGATCCCGATATTTCTGCGTGAATTTGGCATCAAAATTGGCAAGCATCTTGTCAATCACAGCCTCCTCCGTTTCCCGCGTAGAAAACCAATAGGTGTCCGGATATAAATATCCTTCCAACCGATACACCCGCTCCGTCTCTTTCGGAGGCAGATAGTCATACGGAAAATCCGCGGTGTTGATGACCTCGGTATACCGTTCGGCGCTTCCGATTCCTGCCGCAGTCAGACGGTCAATCATTTGCGCAACGGTACTTCCCTCCGGAAAAGTGATCTTGACATCCACATTTCGCACAGGCGCATTCCCCCGCAGCGTAGTGGCAAGCGCCGCATAAGAATCCGCGCAGGAAAGCGTATAATTCCCCGTTTTCAAATTTCCCTCGTCGCGCGTCAGACGGCAATAAACAGAAAACAGAACCGGATACCGGATCACCCCCGCCGCTTTCAGTGCCTTTGCCGCGGCGGCAGGATCTTCTTCCGTAAGTGTAACGGTTTTTACCACCGCCTCATCGGTCACAGACAGCACGTCATTTGCGACCAACAGAAAAATTGCCGCGCAAAGCCCCGCACAAAGCGTAATCAGGAATAAGATCCACCAGCTTCGTTTGACCGTCATCTCTGTTCCTCCTGTCCTGGTGATTCGAAAATAAAAAATCCCACGCTACTTTCCTTCTTAGCATGGGAGATTTTTGTTTTTTTATTCCTGTGACATTTTGGAAAGTTACAACAGAATGCACGCAAGCACGAATACAGTGATGCAAAACCAAAACGGCAGATTGCCTGTCAATGTAAGGATTTCCCGATACAACGGGATGCCGGACGGGATGGGAACCTGCTTTTCGCCGGTTTTGTAGATCCGGAGCTGTTTTGACGCATAACCAAGCGCGAAAAACAGACACAAAAAGAACAAAAGACCAAGCAACAGATAAGTCAATATCGTCGCGGATGCCTTGCGGGAAAGCATTTGCAGGACGTTGGTACCGAGCAGACTGCCGAGATTATATGCAATGTGTAGCAGAATCGCGGAAAACAGAGAGTTTCCGAGTTGCGCCACCGTGCAAAATACCAATCCGCCAAGAAAATAGACGGAGAAAAACGCAAGATCAAAATGCATCATTGCAAAAAACAGCGCGCTCACCACCGCGGCAAGTATCGGTCTGCATCCGTGCTTACGCAGATCCCGATAAAACAGTCCGCGGAAAACCAGTTCCTCTAAAATGGCAGGCAACACGCCCATCACCAACACCGTCAGTGCCGGATGCAGGATTTTTCGCACCGATTCATCCACCAGTACCGGCTCCGTGCTGAGACTGATAAATCCCGCACGATACAGGCAAAGCTGAAGAAATGCAGAAAACGTTAAGAGCAGAAGCAACAGACACAGCCATAACCGGAAAAAAGGGCGTTTATTTCGCTTCGCGGCAAAAAGAGCAGAAAAACCAAACGACGTCGGCACAAGATCTCTGTGAAAATACAGATAGACCGCATAAGGAAAGAGATAAATCGGGATCTGTGCCAGCGCAATTGCCGCGTAAAAGTTTTCAAAACGTAAAAATACCCGCGTATCTGCCATGGAAAATCCAAACAGAAGCAGATACAATCCCAACATCGGCAAAAACAATCCGGAAAAACGATTTTTCATAGCGTTACAGCTTCAGTTTTTGCAAAATTTCCGCATGAATCTCTTGGATGGTACGCATTTGCCCTTGCGGGGCGCAGGCAATCGTTGTAAAACCAAGTTTTTGCGCCGCATACAGCGCCGCCTGATAGCTTTGCTCCATGTAGGCGGGGTTGCGTTCATGAATATCCTGTGCGCGTCCAGTCTCGGCGCTTCGCTTTGCCACAAGCGCAAGCGAAACTGCCGGCGCCAGTTCCAAATAGATCACCTGATCGGGCTTTGGCAACTGTAACTGTGAAAATTCATAGGTCCAAAGCCATGTCAGAAAAGAATCCCACTGCGCATGGGGGAGTTTGGACAACTGATGCACCGCATTTGCGGAGGTGTAACGATTCGCCAAGATCACCGTATCCGGTTGCGCATAAAAGGCACCCCAGTCCGTACGGTAACTATAATAACGATCCATGGCAAAGAAAGAGGATGCCGCATAGGCATTGGTAGCCGCCGGATCGTCTCCGAATTCGCCGCGCAGATACCGCTCGACAAGATCGCACCCCGGCGTTCCGTACATGGGAAAGGACAGCATCCGCGCACGGATTCCCCGCGCGGTGAGAGACGCATACAACAGTTTGGTCTGCGTTTCCTTTCCGGAACCGTCTAAACCGTCAATGGCAATCAGCTTTCCCATGTGTTTTCCTCTCCTCGTTCAATAATACATCCAGACATCGTCCTGAAGCAACAGTTCCTGATATTCTTCCCGCGTGATCTTGGTTTCCCGCGGTTTTTGTCCCTCTGCCGGCGCGATCATGCCTTTGCGTTCCATATATACCAAAAGTCGTTTTGCCTTTTGGAATCCGATCCGCAGATAAATTTGCAGGTTGGAGGCGGAAACCGAGCCTTCGTTTACCGCCATCTCCACTGCCTGTTTGAGCAGTCCGACTTCATCATCCGGAATTCTGCCCCGATTGTCGCCGGTCAGATCGTTCCTGTGACCGGAATCGCCCTCGCTGTCTTTATCCAACGCCGCGGCGGTACGCTCCATCGCGCTGATGACTTCATCGTCATAACTGCCCTTGCCGTTATGCGAGCAAATATACCGCACAATGGCTTCCGTTTCTTCTTCGCTGATAAATGCGCCCTGCAAACGCACCGGTTCATTGACATCCACCGGCGCATACAACATATCGCCTTTTCCGAGTAATTTTTCCGCGCCGGCAGTACCGAGAATCGTTCTGGAGTCCTGTTGTGCCGCGCAGGCAAACGCAATACGGGACGGAATGTTGGATTTTAAAAGTCCGGTAATGACATCGACAGACGGACGCTGTGTACCCAAAATTACATGGATACCGGCGGCACGCGCTTCCGCGAGCAGACGGCAGATGGAATCCTCCACCGCATCCCGTGCGACCATCATCAGAGACGCAAGCTCATCAATGACAATCACTACACGCGGCAAAAGCTCCCAATCCGGATTTTTCGCCGCCATTTGGTTATACTTGCCGATATTGCGGATCTTAGCACGTTCCAAGATGCTGTATCTGCGTGTCATTTCTCCGACTGCCCATTCCAAGGCTCCGGCGGCTTTCTTTGCATCCGTCACCACAGGAACGCGCAGATGCGGCAACCCGTCATACAGTGTAAATTCCACTTTTTTCGGATCAATTAAAATCAGGTTGACATCTTCCGGTGCGCAACGGTACAGAATACTTGCTAATATACAGTTGATGCATACGGATTTTCCCATGCCGGTAGCACCCGCAACCAACAGGTGCGGCATTTTTTCCAGATTCATAAAGACCGGTGCGCCGGCAACGTCCTCCCCCAGTGCGCAAAGAAGCGGTGCGGAAGAATTTTGGAAAGCTTCCGTTTCAATCAGCTTCCGCATATACACCACCGAACGCACTTGGTTCGGAACTTCAATTCCGATCGCACACTTCCCGACAATCGGCGCTTCAATCCGGATCTTGCCCGAAGCGGCAAGATTCATGGCAATATCATTTTCCAGATTCAGAATCTGGTTCACGCGCACGCCGCGATCCGGCACCAGCTCATACCGCGTGACCGTAGGTCCGCGGGAAACATGCGTGATCTGGGCGCTGACATGGAAGCTCTCCAGCGTTTCCATCAATGTCTGCGCCCGTTGCTGCAATTCGGCACTGATGTCCTCTGTCGGTTGTTCGGATCCGCTGCTCAAGCAGGAGATCGGCGGAAAATCATACGGTACGCGCGGCGGTGCCGGAGGCGCCTCAGAGGTAACCGGAGACATCGCATAGGACGTATCCTGCCGCGGCGGCTGTGCAAACAATGCCGCTCCGTCCAGCGGTGTGGGAACTTGCTCTGCCATGACCGTTTCCTGCGTCAAACGCACAGGTTCCTGCGGTGCAGGGGGAAAGGACGGTGTAAACGGCGGCTCGATCGGATCCTCCGGCTCTGCTTCCACTTCCTCGGTTTCCTCCATTCCGACTTTTTCAACATCGGCTTTCGGCTCTGAAACGGAATCGGTATAGGTCGGTTGCGAAGCAGACGGGGCAGTATGCTCCGGTTGATCTGTATTTTGCGCAAGAACCGGAGCGATCTCCTCCTCATCCGGTTCTTCGGCTTTTGGGGACATAGATGCCATCGGAGAGGTTACGGTGATCGGTTCGGCGGGCGTCGGCGGCTTGGGTTTGATATAATCCGGAGATTTCGGATCCAACTGCGGATTGTACCCGCCAAAGTAAAGCGCCGCCGCTTCCTGTGGATTCTGCAGATTCCGATCCTGCGCAATCGACGTAGGCGGATTCGGTTTCGGATTTGGCTTGATATACTGCGGAGATTTCGGATCCAACTGCGGATTGTATCCGCCAAAGTAAAGCGCTGCCGCTTCCTGTGGATTTTGCAGATTCCGATCCTGTGCAATCGACGTGGCGCGCGCAGATTGTCCGGTTTTATTTGCCGGATTGCCGATATACTGCGGGGATTTCGGATCCAGTTGCGGATTGTATCCGCCGAAAAACTGCGCCGCCGTTTGGGTGGCGTCCAGATTTTGCGGCGTCTGACTATCCACATAACTGCGTCGGATCACCATGGTCGTATTTTCCCGCTCCATTAAACGCTCATGAGCGCTTTTCCGCGGCGCCTGCGATTTTGTATTGTCAGAAGTGCCGAAACGGGAGGGACGGGTGACCGGCTTTTCGGTCTGCACACTTGCCTGCGGCGTCCGCTGTGCGGCAGGCGCAGGGCTTTGCGGCTTTTCCGCACCCGCGGTAGCCGGCTGACTTTCCTTGCGCGGGGGCAAGGGAATATCCGGATTAAACGGCATCACATCCGGCTGATCGCGATATCCTGTGCGGTCATACGCAGTCGGCGTGCTTTGCAGATAAGTCGGATTGGGTTGCGAAAACGCAGTCTGCCGCGGCTTTTCATACACCATTGGACTTTCTTCCTCCGGTGCGGGATGCTTTTTCCGTCCGAATGCGGCGCTCCAAAGAGCCACTGCCGCTCTGCGCGGCGTCGTTCCCAAAAGATAGGGGAAAAAGATCAGAAGCAGTGCCACACTGAGAAAGACCGTGCCGAGCTTTCCGACATTTCGCACGGCAAATCTGCCGATGACGTCCCCGACCACACCGCCGCCGCCATCCTGAAAAGCGCGGCTCTGCGTATAGATTTCCTTCACGGTGAGCGAATCCGGAAATTGTGCGGAAAACGGCAAATACAGCAAAACGGAAACAAGAATCAGGCAAAGGAGCGTGGAAATGCATTTCCACTTCATAATCCCTGCCGCGCGATCTCTGCGCCAGAATACAGCAAGATTCAGCAAAAAGAACGGAATGGCGACTGCGGCAATGCCGAAAATCCCACAGAGATTTCCCACGATCGCATCGCCCACCGGTCCTGTACGGCTTCGGAACAAGTAGCACAAGATCATAAAAATTGCCGCAAGTCCGAGTAAATAAGGCATGACTTGATTTAAAATACGCTCCGGATCACGGCGACGGGCTTTACGGGACGCCGCTGTCTGTTCGGCTTGCGCGGATTGTTCCGGCGTTTTCGACGGCGCCGAATTCTTTTTTTTCTGCAAAGGGTCTGTGCGACTTGCCATTGTGGAAAATCCTCCTTTTCTTCTGTCGTGAAAACGGGACGGCTGATCGGGGATTCCGTTTTTTCCCGATGTATAGCCGCTGTCCTGTGTGTTATACTGTTGTTAATCCGGAAAAAATCCCGGTACCTATTATCATACCAAATTTTTTTGAAAATTACAAGTCAAAACGGAGAAATATGTGCAGTTTTTTTCAAAGTGTCGCTTTTTCGCCAGCCGCCGGATTCATAAACGGGTTATTCGGCTGCGGCGGGGGAATTCTGTTGATTCTGACACTGCGCGGCAAGGGGATTTGCAATTACCGCACCGCGCCGGTCATTATGGCGATCGCGGCGGCAGTCAGTGCCGGATTTTTTCTGAAAAAAGAACCGTCCATCTGCAAAGAAGCGACGTTTTATCTGCTTCCCGCTTTCTTTGGCGGGGCGCTTGGCGCGATCTGGCTTGGGAAAATCCGGCTTTCCTTTTTGGACAAGCTGTTCGGCATTCTGACCGCGTTTGCGGGCATTCTGCTGTTTTTGCGCGCTTGACTTTGAAAAAGGAGCGGAAAATACCATGACGATTCTCACATGGGCAGTCACATTGCTCACCTGTATGCTCGGCGGCATGGGAGTAGGCGGCGGGGGACTGCTGATGCTGTGGTTTTTGTTTGTTTTGAAAATGCCGCAATTACAAGCACAGGGCATCAATCTGCTGTTATTTCCGGTATCGGTTACGGGCTCTGTCCTGTGCGGCGCAATCTATGACAAGCTCCGAAAATCCCACGCTCTGCGTCCGGATTTCCGGACGGTTTTCCGCACTGCCGGCTGGGTGGTCCTCGGTTCCATAGTCGGTACCTTTGTCGCACGGCATCTGCCGACGGTGTGGCTCCGAAAAGGCTTCGGTATTTTTTTGTGTATACTGGGAATCAGCCGGCTTTTCCCCCGAAAAAAGTCCGAGCCATCGCAAACTGCACAAAATCAGAAACCGGCAAAGAAACGGTAAAACGTGTTTTGATATTCGGCAAGCAGATTCATTTCACTTTCCAAAGCAAACGTCAGTCCCAAATAAAACGTCACCATACACAAGCCGATGCAGAGCACACATTTGGCACTGTCCCATGCGCGGTTTTGCCCATTTTCACAGAACAGCAAAAAACCAAGCAATCCGATCAAGGCAAGGGCAGGAAAGAAGTCCGCCGCATACCGCAAATGAACGCCTCCAAGGCAAAGATTTACCCACATCAAAGCTATCGCGCATCCGATTGTACAGGCGAAACATACATTCGCCGTACGTCTGCGGGTATTCCAAAGAGACGGCAGATATGCGCCCCATGTCAGCGGTAAATGGATGCTTCCCGCCGCAAGATACAGATAAATCTTGGCATGATAGTTTTTCATGGCAAGAAATTGCAGATGCACATAGGGAAATACCGCATTGATTTCCAAAGGGGCAAACAGATAGTGCCGCAGGGCATACCCGAACCACGGCAAGCGCAGATGATTCTGTCGGATGTCGGAAACGGTCAACTGATAGCGGCTACCGAATTCCAACACATTGCCAAAGCGTGCGGCATTGTAAGCCATCAACAAAGCGCCGCCGACAAGACACGGCACAAAAAACGAAGCGAACTGCTCCGTTTTTTCCCGCCATCCGGTCTGCTTGTAAAGCAGATTCCGGAAAAACAGCGGCACCGCGACCAACGCATACAAACCGAATGTCGGGCGGCTTGCTACACACAGTACGAAACATACGCCCGCGGCGGCACAAAATCCGATGCGTTTTGCGCGTGTTTTTGCGGAAAAGCCATGCAACAACAACGAAAAAAATGCGCACAGGCAGGTAATTGCACACAGAATGGGCGTATAGTAAAATGCAGAACTGCTTTGCAGAAAGAACAACAGCGACGCCGCATGCATCGCGGGAATGCCCATACAAAGCAACAACAGCGGGATTTGTATAGAAAGCTCCCGCAAAATGGTCCATAACAGCCACGTCTGTGCCAACAGCGCAAGCAATCCGAAAAAGAAACAGGCAGTGACGTCGGTTGGCAGCGCCGTTCCGCCGCTGAGAAAGTAAAACGGGAAATAAAACAAAAACACCGGCGCAATCCCAAAGTACGAATACATTTCGCCCTGATAATACGCATGATCCCAAAACGGCATCGTACTGTTACCGACGGTCCCCTCCCGCTCATTGTAATCATAGGGGTTTTCCAGCGCCGCAAATCCTTCCCGATCAAACGAAACATCCAAAGTGAGTCTGCCGTGCTTCACCGCGTCAAACATTTGCAGATAAATGCCGGAATCCAGCGTTCCTCTAGTACAGGGATAGGATACCGCAAGCGGCATTTCCTGCGCAAGGTCGGCAAATATGCCGCTCATGCAAAGAACAGACAGACCGACTGCGCAACATACGCACAGCCGGTGTCTGCGGTTCTCCCGTTGATAGACGGTTCTGCCAAAAAATACAATCGCAAGAAACAAGCCATACAGGCAGACAAACGTCAGCGCGGCATATCCGACTGCAGAAGCGGTCAAAGCGGTTTTGCGCAGAGCCTGCAACAGAATTGCCACACTCATACAAACCACACCGCCAGCCATGCAAAGTCCGATCCGGAATTTGTCCTGCTTAGTTCTGCTTGCTTTCATGATACTCCTGCTCCGTATTGACATTCCAGACAGCAGCCTTATCCGTGCCGTCTCGCAGAGCCCTGACCGCTTCCATTGCAGTCAGCATGGAGTGATCCATGTTATTGTACCGATGCTGTCCGTTGCGCCCGATCAAATACAGATTCGGGATCGCATCCAGATATTGCTTCACCGTATCAAACTGCGCATAACTGCCGAAATACGCAGGGTATGCCTTTTTCACCTTGATCCGTACCGCGTCTTTCACCGCGTCTGCGTCGATGACGCCGATTTTTGCCAGTTCTTCCGTTGCAAAGGCGATAAATGCGTCATCCGGCATTTCCCAGTACGTATCGCCCTCCGCGCAGAAATATTCCAGTCCGATCCACACGGTGTTTTGGGGATCTTTTACCATATAGGGCGACCAGTTGTTGAAAATCTGCAATCTGCCGAGCTTTACTCCCCGTTCCTGAATATAAATCCAACAATCCGGTACGATATTCCCGACGGTCTTGATCTTGGTCTGATTCTTCAGCTTCAGCCGATCCACCAACAATCCCACCGTCATATAATCCCGATACGGCAATGCTTCGGCGATCTGCCGCACATCTTGCGGCACTTCTTCCCCCATGCCGCACACAAGATCCTTGACCGGCATCGTGGAGAAAAAGGCATCTGCGGTAAAACGTTTTTCCCCATCCGGAGTGTTTGCCTGTACCGCCGTCACACGTCCGTTTTCCAGCGTAATGCCGGTAACCTCCGTATTCCGATATACTTCTCCGCCCAGCCGTATTACCTCATCGCACAGCACTTCCCAAAGCTGTCCCGGTCCTTTTTTCGGATACCAGAACTGCTCGATCAAAGAAGTCTCCACCTTGCCGTTTTTCTTGCGGAAAGGCTTTGTCAGTGCATTTGCCACGGTTTTCCGAAGCGACAGCCCTTTTACGCGCTGTGCGCCCCATTCCGCGGAAATATCCCGCGGATTCACACCCCACAGCTTCTCGGTATAGTCCTCGAAAAACATCTCGTACAGCGGTTTGCCGAAACGATTGATATAGAAGTTGGCAAGGCTATCCTCCGGACGTTTGTGGATACAGGCGCCAAGGTATCCGAACCCCGCTTTCAGCGTGCGCCCCACGCCCATATTCGCAAACGTGCGGAACTTGAGACTGATGGGATAATCAAAGAATTTTTTCAGATAGTAAATGCGGGAAACGCGGTCGCGTAAAAGCATGACTCGTTCGGTTTGCTCCGGATCCGGTCCGCCCGGCGCATAGTCTTTTTGCCTTGCAAGCAACAGATCATCCGAAGCGCCGCTTCCCTGCATGGGCATCAGCGTCTGCCACAGATCGCAAACCTCCTTGCTTTTGGAGAAAAAGCGATGCCCGCCAAGATCAATTCGATTGCCGTGATACTCCGCTGTGCGGGAAATGCCTCCGATATACGGGCTTGCTTCCAATACAATGGGATGATAGTCCGTCTCCTTCAAAAGCTGATAGGCGGCGGTCAGTCCCGCAGGACCAGCGCCAATGATAATCGCAGTTTTCTGTTCCATATTTCATCCTCTTTTCTTACGGATTCCGTGCGGTCAGCGTCATGGGGTTGGTTTCATATAACAGCAGAATATATCCGTCTCCAATCGGTTCCTTGGTTTTGGCAGGATGCGCTTCGTACCAATTTGACCATTTAAAACTCTCATACTCTGCCTCCGTGAGCAAAAGAAAGTACTGCGTAACCCCCGGCTGATCTTCATACCAACGATGCGCGGACTGATAATAATCCGTGGTCAGTCCTTGTTCTTTGGTTGCCAGCACCATGCGGACGCGCACCGTATCGTCGGAAAGCAAGGTGATTGCGTTGGCGTTCCAGAAGGTTGCGTAACCATAGGTCAATCCCTTTTCCCGCAAAGTCTCCGTGATACGATACAGCGGATGATCGGCAGGATGGTTGGAAAGCCGCAGAACACGCACGGCACTTTGCGTGCAGAACAACATCAGCACCGCCAACACACAGCACAACGCTCTGCGACAGGGCAAACTGTGCGCGATCCGGCGAAGCAGCACGGCACAAGACAAAATCGACGCACAAAGCAATGGCGTCAGCCGCCAGTTTGCGCTGGAAAGCATCCCGCATACCCATCCGAACAATACAAACACGCTCATTCCCGCGCAGGCAAGCAACAGCATCTGCTCTTTTTGGGAAAAACGGCGGTAAAACCGCAAAGCCACAAACGGTAACAGCAGTAGCAATCCCGCGCCGGCAATCTGTATGATCGCCACAATCCCTTCCACAGACGCAATTTCCGTTGCGAAAGATACCTCAATACCGAGCAGGGTAAACCAGTTTCCAGGCAAGGCGCGCAGGTTGTTCATCCATTCCGTAGGGGCTGAAAAGCGACTGTACGCATTGGCATAGCCCGCACTCTGCGCTCCGATCAGCAAAGCACGGAATCCCAGTCCCACAAGGGAGCACAGCGCGATTCCGCCGCTGATCGCAAGGAAAAGCCATTGCTTCTGCCCGGAAAACAGCGGTTCTTTGCGTAAGAACCAATTTCCCAGCCATGCACACAAAAGCGGGAAAGCACACAATGCCAGCGCCTGAATTCCATTCAATGCACAAAGCGTTAAAAAAACACCCAAAATCGCACTGAAGATCCAAAATCGCGCGGTGCGGAGCGGTTGCGGTTGCGCAAGCTGTGCAAGGAGCTTCATAGAAAGCGAAAAAGCAGTCAAAAGCATCAGTACGCCGAGACTGTAATAAATGATATGTCCGAAAAAGATCTCCCGCAGTTTGCCGCTGCAAAGCAGAACCAATAACATCAGTCCAAGCGTGCGCGCACTCTGCTCCCACGAAAAGCCGACGCTGAAACAGCACCACACCAGCGCCGCACAGAAAAGAAGCGTGAACAGTAGCATCCCGCATGCCTGACTTTTCATAGAAAGTCCGAAAATCGGCAGAAAAATCCCCATCAACAGTTGTCCGCCAAACGGCAGGAAACACGCGTACTGAAAATCGGGATCGAGCCATCTTCCGCTTTCCCGCGTAGTTTGCGCCCACAAAATCGTATCGGTGCAATCGGCATGAAATTCCACCCGTGACGGTCCGAAAATATAATATCCTGCAAGCAAAATTCCGACCAGCGCCACCGTCGCGCTCAGGGTTTTCCGCAAAAAGCTCCACCACTCGCGCCGTTGGATCGCGGCATCGGTATTTTCATTTTGCATCGTGCGTTTTCCCCGCTTTCTTCTGATTTTTACAGATAAATTCAGTATATCATAAACTCCGCGCATTGTCAAGCGAAAAAAGGGGACAAGCGCTCTTTGCATCGCTTCGTTTCAAAAGAAATCTCCCAAATTCCGAATTTCAAAAACAACCTGCCGCCGTATTTTCCGACGTCAGGTTGCCATTTTGTAAGATCCGATTCTCCGGTTCGGTCAAGTTCCGGTACGCGCGGCTTTTGCCTGCGCGATCAGTTTTTGCGCGATGCCATCCGGCACTTCTTCATAACCGGTCACCGTATAGGCAAAACGTCCGCGCCCCTGCGTCATCGCACGCAGTCCCGTCACATAATCTCCCATCTCGGCAAGCGGGACAATGGCACTCACGGTCTGGCAACCGCTACGCGTTTCATCCGCTTCAATTCCGCTGACACGTCCGCGTCGATGCGGCAGATCGCCCAATACATCCCCCACATACGCATCCGGCACGCTGACATTTAAGGAAACCACCGGCTCCAAAAGTACCGGATCCGCACGCAGTAAGCCCTCCCGATAAGCAAGCCGCGCCGCGAGCTTGAAGGAGATCTCATTGGAATCCACATCATGATAAGAACCGTCGTATAGATCCGCTGCAAGATGTACCATCGGATAGCCCGCCAATACGCCGCCTTCCGCCATGGCATCCAGAAGTCCTTTTTCCACCGCGGGGAAGAAATTTTTCGGCACGGCACCGCCGAACACGGATTCCGTAAAAGTCAGCCCCTCCGCTTCTCCCGGTGCAAAATGAATTTTAACATGCCCGTATTGCCCTGCCCCGCCGGATTGTTTCTTATGCTTTCCTTCCGCATCCACCTTCGAACGGATTGTCTCCCGATAGGCAATGCGCGGTTCGATGAGCTCTACCGCAGTGCCAAAGCGATTTTTCAGTTTAGCTGTCAGCACATCCAAATGGGTATCGCCCAAACCATACAGCAAAAGTTGTTTGGTCTGCGCATCATTTTCAAAACGAATGGTGTAGTCTTCTTCCAAAAGCCGTGCAATGCCGGCAGAAATTTTATCTTCATCTCCACGCGACAAGGGTTTCACCGCACGACAGACATACGGCGTCGGATAAGCAATCGGCAGATAGCGCAACGCATCCGATCGTGTCGTCAAGGTATCATTGGTATTGGTGACGCTGAGTTTTGCGGTCATGCCGAGATCGCCGCAGGTGAGCTCCGCCACCGGAACCTGTTTCTTCCCACGCATCAGATACAGCTTTCCGATTTTCTCCTCCGCGTCTTTGGTGGTATTGCGTAGCGTCATACCCTCGCGCACCGTACCGCTCATCACTTTGAAAAACGACATTTTCCCGACAAACGGATCGGCAACGGTTTTGAAGATAAACAACGAGGGATCCGCGCTTTCCTTTTCAATCGGAAGCTCTCCGATGGTGCCGTCCGGCAAAAGGATCCGCTCCGTTTTCCGCGCGGTCGGACGCGGGAATGAATCCGCGATCGTATCCATGAACGTCTTGATGCCCCACATTTTTGTCGCCGCCCCGCAGAATACCGGAATGATATCGCCATGAATGATCCCCTCATGAATGGCTTCCACTGCTTCTTCGTGCGTGATTTCTTCTCCGGCAAAGAATTTTTCCATCAAGGCTTCTCCGGTTTGTGCAATCGACTCCAAAAGCAGATTGTGATATTCGTCGCAAACCTCGGTGAATACGCTGGGAATCTCACTTTGCAGATACGATCCCGTCGCAGAATCAAACGTATATACCACCTGATCAATCAGATTGACAAACCCGATGACTTTATCCCCGTCAATAAGCGGAATCTGAATCGGGCAAACCGTCACGCCAAAGCGTTCGCGCAAAGCGCCAAAGGCGCGCCGGAACCGGCATTCCCCATCATCAAAACGGTTGATAAAAAAGGCTTTCGGAATGCCCGCCTTGGTCGCGGCATCCCACGCAATCTCCGTACCGACTTCTACCCCTGCTTTGCCATCCACCACAATGACCGCGGCGTCTGCAACCCGCACACACTGCGATAGCTCTCCTTCAAAATCCAGATACCCCGGTACATCCAGAATATGAAAACGGATCTCCCGCCAAGTCAAAGAGGCAAGGGACGCTGACAGAGAAAATCCGCGCCGGATCTCCTCCCCGTCATAATCGCAAACCGTGTTTCCCTCAGAAACCTTTCCCAAACGGTCGGTTTCGTTTGCGATGTAAAGCATTGCTTCGGCAAGCGACGTTTTTCCGCCGCCGCTATGCCCGAGTAAGCACAAACTGCGGATATTCTTGGTTGACACTTTTTCCATGATGGGTTCTCCTTTTCCATTTTGTATTCAAGCTATGAACGCATAACTCTATTTTTATTATAGCGGATTCCCATGGAAAATGCAAGCAAATTTCTGATGTTTTTGTACATCACATGTAAAATTATTTGAAGTTTGATTGGTTATTTTGCACAATATATGGCTATAAAAAAGCATCCGCAAATCTTTCGATCTGCGGATGCCATTGCTTTGGAGGTCGTGCATGGAGAGGGACACGACCTCCCGGGGAATCAGAATTCAAAATCCGGATAAAGTTTCTTCAGTGCTTCTTTCACTTCCGCGGTCTGTGCTTCGTAGCAAGCAAGCGCTACATCTTTGCAGCTTCTGACCATTGCGTCGGAATAGAGATAGGTGTACTCCGTTGCGCCGGCTTCGCGATATGCACAATATGCCACTGCCGTGTAAGAAATGTCATAGCCGTTTACTTCCTGAATGTCGCCATCTACGAGCATCATCGTGGAAGTCGGAATGTTGATCACCGCACCGGTGAAGCACAGCGTGTCATCATCCTGGTTGTAGATCTTATCTGCAACGATATTGAACGCGTCTTTATTCGCGATGGTCAACTTCTCATTGTCGCCAAGGAAGGAAGTCGGAACGATCAGAATACCAAAGATAAAGTCGCCGTCTTCCGCATAAGTATAGTTGCTTCCTTTGCGGACAAAATTCTGATACAACAAGGATTTGCTGAGCTGTGCTTTGAAACGCAAGCCCTGGCTACCCGTATAACGGATGGAAGCACCGATCAGTTCCAGCTCCGTTCCTGCGGTGATGTCCTTGAATGCTTCTGCGTCTTTCTGTGCGATCTTCGCCAGTGCAAGAACCGGATATTTGCCTGCCGCAACTGTCCAGGTGTTCTCAAAGTCGAAGCCATCCAGCGTATACTCTGCCACAAAGCCGCGCAACTGATCTTTGGTTACAACCTTCGCGCCGGTAGGAAGTCCAGCTGTCATCGGAACAGCAACGCCGTCCTTCAGATAAGTGGAGCCTTCTGCGACTACATATACGTTCGTTGCCGTGATATTCCCCACACCGTTGCCGGCAACCAAACCAATCGCGCCGCTCTTACCTGCTGTGATCGTCATCATAGACAGGCAGTTTTCCATGACATTTTTTCCGCCGCAACCGGAGATGAACGCGCCTGCGTGTCCGCCATAGTTTTCATGCAGTTTGATCGAGCCTTCCAACATCACATTTTTGATGGTGACGCCGTTCGACCAACCTACCACGCCGCCGGTCGGCTTTCCGCCACTTCCTGCAACCGTTCTTTCAATATCAGCCTTGATATAGATGTTTTCAATCAATGTGCCGCCCGGCATGCAGGTAATCACACCTACCCAGTCGGAAGCGCCCTTGGAAACGATCTTCGCATTGATCAAGCCGAAGTTTTTGATGACGGCTGTGCCTGTTGCGGATGCAAACAATCCGAGCATGGCATCGCCCTTACCGTCGCTTTCCATGTACAGATTGTACAGGTTGTGTCCCGCGCCATCGAAAGTACCGGCAAACTGTGCGCCGTTCGGATAGGATTTCGCGGTCGGATTGTCATTCGGGTTCAGATAAATATCATTTGCAAGTTTGATATATTTGCCGCTGAAAGTATTGCCTGCTGCGCTGTCTTTCAAGAACTTTTCAAACTGCATTGCCGTGGAGATGAGGTACGGATTTTCCGCAGTACCTGCACCGGTATAAGAAGTAAGCGCATTATAGAAGCTGTCCTTCAATACGGTCGGAACCACATAACCCTCTACCGCAACAAATGCATTGGTATCCAACAGACTCTTCTGCATATCCGCAAGAGAAACATCCGAGGTCTTGTATTCCGTTCCGGTAGAAGTATGCAATCTGCCGGCGCCGTTCTTGATGGTATAGGAATTGGTAAACAAATTCTTGTTGTTGTGCGTCCACTCAAATGCATTAATCCGGTTAGAGATCACATAAGAGTTTTCCACAGAAGAATTTCCGCCTACACCGGCAAAGAACGCGCAGTCCGCCATACCGCCCCATGTCTTAGAATCGCCGCCTTTTTCCAACAAGCCGACAAAGAACGAATTCTTGATCTTCACATTGCCACCCGTATAGCCACCGAATGCGCCGCAACGGAATTCTTCATTTCTCGGTGTACCATCGGCATTTTTCGTTGCGTTGATCTGTGTGAGTTTGGTATTGAACATCCCCACATTCTCAATGGTCGCAGCACCGCCTGCGCACAGTGCGCCGGCATATGCCTTCCGGTCATTTCCTGTTTTATCTTCCGAAATATTCCGTGTGACGGTAATTTCATAATCATAAATCAAGAAATTCTTAAGCGTAGCATTTGCCAACAGACCAAAGAAGCCATACTTATCATTATCGCCACTTGTAATAGTGCCGGAAATCCGCAAGCCTTTAATCACGTGTCCCTGACCGTCAAACGTACCGGCAAACGGTTTTAACTGATTCACACCGATCGGTTTGAAGTTTTCCACGCCGCTCATATCAATGTCCGCGGTCAGTTTTACTGTTTTTCCGCTGTAATCATTGCCGCCATTGACTGCCTCGGAGAATTTCACAAGATCCGCCGCAGTGGCGATCTCCAACAGTTCCTCCACCGGCGTTGCGGATATGCCGAAGAACAACTCTTTGATCTCCGCTTCCGTGTGTTTTGCGGTGAAAATTTTCTGAATCGGCAATGTATCTGCATAGACCGTCCAAATGTCCTCGGAACCAAACAATGCCGGCATATTGGTCTTTGCGGCTTCGCCTTTCATTTTATCCACAGTCACCGTTGCGTTCGGATAAGCGCCTGCTTTCGTTCCGCTGATACTACCGATATTCGGCGCATAAACGCCTCCCCAAGTGCTGGCACCGGCAACCCATCCGGTCAAGGCGTTGGTACCGGTCGCATAGCCGCGGGTAACTGTCACACCGCCTGCGCCGCTGATAAAGGAAGCCATGCCGCAAGTACCGTTCGCCGCGACATCGGTAATGCTACCGCCGTTTACATAGCTGAGCACCAGTCCGCCGTCGCTTTGGGCACCGGATCTCGTTACAGTACCTTTGACATAAATTTTGCTGAAGTGTCCATCTGCGCCGGCAAGTGCCGCGATATTGGTATACTTCACGTTTCCGTTCGGATCGGTGTAGCCGATCGTAGTGTCTGCGGTTGCCTTTGTCCATGCATTCAAGGTTGCGTTACCGCTGTTTGCATTTTTCATAGCAAAATATTCGGTTCCGTCGCCGATCTTGCCGCCGTCTGCACCTTTAATCTGTTTTAAGTACATTTTGCCGACGGCATAGGTCGTGCCGCCAAGGGAAACTTCCGATGCAAACGGATCGCATCCGTCCGCTTTTGCACTATACTTGCCGGTAAATTTGGTGCTTAAATCCGGATCAAGCGAAGTGCCCGAAGTCTTTGCAATCCGGATGCCGCCATCGGCGTCTTTGGAGCCGACATTCACATTGACATAGCAATCCACCAATGCGACATTGGAAATGGAAGTTTTATCCGAGGTTGCGCCAAACAGACCTGCGCAGTAGATCAAAAACGATTCCCGATGCACGCCATAATATGCGTTTACAATTTCTTTGCCGTCTGCGGTTTTTTCTCCGGTCTTGACGTAGTATGCAAAATCGCCGCTGCCGTCCACCATTTTTTGCGCTTCTGCTTCCAAAAGCGTCGGTTTCAGTGCTTCGTTGATGCACAAGCCATATACTGCATAACCGTCGCCATTGAATTTGCCTTCAAACTTCACACCGCTGTGCAAGCCGATCGGCGACCAATCTTTCGGGCTGTTCGTTTGCCAGTCGGCTTTGGTGATATCGTTGAGCCAAATATCCGCGGTGAGCTTGAGATATTGACCTTGATAACTGGTTCCGTTGTTGACGGAATTTGCAAGATACGCGAGCTGTTCTGCATTCGCGATCTGATACGGATCTGCCTCCGTACCCGAACCGCCCGCAAATGCGGTTGCCGCCGTGCCGTCCCAGATGTCAGGCGTCGTTTCGGCAAGCGCCGGCAAAGCGATGATCGGGCAAACTGCCAACACCATCAGGATCGCCAGGAGCGCGGAAAAAATACGATGTGTTTTTTTCATAGGTTTCCCTCCATTTTGAATTAACTGCGGCAGAGCGCCGCCAGTTCCTTTGCTCTAATTGTAAACTTTTTTTGTGGATTTGTCAAGTAGTCTTTGCTTGGTTTTATGCGTATTTATCGCTTTTCAGCAGTTTTCACAAATCTGATTGTGTATTTTTAACAGATAGAACAAAGAAAGCGGCTCCGTGCAGGAGCATCCCCGCCGTTTCCGCTTCATTTTTCTTTTGCTCTACGGTTCACCCTTGTGCCTGCGTATCCCGCAGGTCCAAAGCGTCCGTAGATAAAAACACCTGCGCGGTGAGGTCATTGGTCACCGGCAGCATCCGCGTCGCGCCGCATTTGCGGCAGTAGATCAGCACGCTGTCCACCATAAATTCCACCGCATAATCTCCGTCATGCGCAGGGCAATTACAGTACACTTTCTTTTCATCCGCAAGGTCGCGCACCGTAAACCGCACCAGATCTTCGATCTGTGCGTCGCGCGCGTCCGGTTCTTCACGGTACTGCGCGGCAAACGCGGAAAAGTCCGGGATCTGATGCTCCTCCATGATTTTCAAAAGCTGCTCGTCCGCCTGTTTTGCCGCCGCGATCACCGCTTCTTTCTGCCCGACAAATCCGATGGGCAGATCGGCGTATTTACAAGGGAATGCGTACAATGTTCTGCCGAGAATCATGGACAGGGGGAGCGTATAAATATGGGGCTTGGGACAAAGATAGCAAGGGAGAGAAAAGCGGATTTTGTCCCCGTTTTCCCGTTCCATGGTCAGTTCGCTTTGTCCGCAGTCACATTTGAGTTTCATCAGATCGCCGGACAGTGCAAATACGCCGACCAGGCTTAAGATATGTTTGCCGCAATGCGGGCAACGGTATGCCACAGTGATGTCTTTCAGATTCGGTATCATAAACAGTTCCTTTCGGTGAGAAATTCCGGTGAAAAATTCGGGCGTAGAATCAGAAATCAAGCTTACGCCTGCTCCTTGTGGGAGATCAGTCCCGCGGTCGGCGCAGCCGGCACGTCCAGTTTGACGGATTGCGCAGGGCGCGCGGTGCTGAATACTTCCATGGTGAACAGGGGCTCCGCTTGTGACGGCGCGCTCTTGCAGAAAATACACAGCGTCAGCTCCGTCACCGTGTCAAACGGTACCTCCCCAAACAACAGCCGCTGAAAGCGGTTGACATTGCGGGAGTCCATCACAGAATCATATTGTCTGTACAGATTGCCCGCCTGATCGCGCAGGGCAAACATAAACAGTTCCGCATGGTTATCCGGTTCGGCAACACCGTATTCTGCCGCGATGGAGCGGGTGATACTGCGGTTATAACGCACGGTGAGCTGAAACTGCTTTGCCGCAGGCAGATAGTTGACATAGCCGCAGAAAAACGCAAAGCGATTGCCGGCTTTGGTGGTGATCTCGTCCAGATCCTCCGGGATCTTCTGCGTATAAGCGCAGAAAGTAGATTTGTCGGTACAAGCCGCATAGGCGTCCAGCGTGGTTTGATTATACAGAAATGCTTTGGTCGTCCGCGTTGCGCCATCCGTGCACATCCGGAAAAACAGGATCAGATACACGCCGACGACAAGCAAAATCGCGATGATCCGCAATACACGACGCACTTTGCCGGGACGTTCTTCTTCCTCCGGGTAATAATCTTCAGCCATGGCGATTCCTCCGTTCTGGATGCCGCAAAGCGGCAGGATAGATACAGTATAGCACATTTTTTCAAAAGATTCAAGGGAATCCTATTGCAATCGGGAAAATTTTGTGTTAAAATAGCGCTGATACATAATTTTTATATAAGAATATCAAGAATATGAGGAAGGAAGCAAAATGGATTACCGTATTTCCGAAAAATTCAAACATCTGAAACCGTCCGCCATTCGGGAAATCTTCAAATCGCTTGTAGATCCGCAGATCATCGCGTTTGCCGCGGGCAATCCCGCCGCCGCATCCTTTCCGGCGCAAGCCATTGCCAAGATCTCGGCGGATATTTGGGAAAATCAAGCCACTGCCGCTCTGCAATACGGAACGACGGAAGGGTACACGCCCCTGCGGGAGCAGGTAAAGGCGCGGTTATCCTCCAAATTCGCCATTGATACGGCGGCAAATGAAACCATTCTCGTTTCCGGCGGTCAGCAAGGGCTGGAGCTTGCCTGCAAGGTTCTGTGCGATGAGCAGGACGTCGTGATCGCGGAAGAACCCAGCTTTATCGGCGCGCTCAACGCATTCCGCACCATTGGCGCACGTCTGGTGGGCGTGCCGCTGGAGGCAGACGGCATGAATCTTGCGGCTTTGGAAACCGCCTTGCGCGAAAATCCGCGCGCAAAAATGATCTACACCATTCCCACCTTTCACAATCCTGCCGGCATCACGACTTCCCTTGCCAAACGGCGCGAAATCTACGCGCTTGCCAAACGCTACCACGTCATGATCTTAGAGGACAATCCCTATGGCGAACTGCGGTTTTCCGGAGAGGAAATCCCGACGATCAAAAGCATGGATACGGACGGGATCGTGCTCTATTGCGGTTCTTTTTCCAAAGTATTCTCTGCCGGCATGCGCGTCGGATTTGTGTGCGGTCCCGCGCCGGTCATCAGTAAGATGGTCGTGGCAAAGCAAGTAGAGGATGTACACACCAATCAATTTGCACAGATGCTCTGCTCCGCATTCCTTGCACAGTATGATTTTGACGCGCACCTTGCAAAGATCAAAGATCTGTATCGCAGAAAATGTGCGCTGATGCTGTCGGAGCTTGACCGACAGATGCCAAAATGCGTATCCTTCACCCGTCCGGACGGCGGTCTGTTCGTATGGCTGACGTTGCCGGAAGCGGTTGATCTTTCGGCATTTGTGCAGGCGACGCTTGCGAAAAAAGTCGCGGTCGTGCCGGGCACGGCGTTTCTATGCGATCCGAACGGCAGTTCCCACTCGTTCCGGATCACCTATTCCACGCCGACCGAAGAACAGATTGTGCGCGGCGTAAAGATTCTTGCAGATACCGCAAAGGAAATGATGGATGCGGCAGGCATCCCCCATAAGTAATTTCTCATTTGGGCAAGAGGCACGAAAACCATGAAATCAAACACGCATGTCACCTTTCGCTACGCGTTTCGCGCGTCGCTTCCGGTATTCGCCGGCTATCTTGCGCTCGGCATGGGATTCGGCATCCTTCTGCAAAGCAAAGGCTTTGCATGGTGGTGGGCAACCTTGATGAGTCTCACCATGTTCACCGGTTCCATGCAGTATCTTGCCGTCGATCTGCTCGCGGGCGGCGCCTCTTTACTTACGGCGGCGCTGATGACCTTTATGGTCAATTTGCGCTATTTGTTTTACAGCATCATCATGTTGGAGGAATATAAAGGCATCGGCAAAGCCAAGCCTTATCTGATCTTTGCCCTCACCGACGAAACCTTTTCCTTAGTCTATCAGCCGAAGCTGCCGGATTTTATTGACCGGCGCAAATATGTCCTGTTCGTTTCCTTGCTGGATCACGCTTACTGGCTGTTCGGCAGTACCCTCGGCGCCGTCCTCGGCAGTATTTTACCGTTTGACACGACCGGCGTCGATTTTGCCATGACCGCGCTGTTCATCGTGATCTTTGTGGAGCAATGGGAAAAGCAGAAAAACCATCTCCCCGCCTGCATCGGGATTTTCGTTACCGTCATCTGCCGGCTGATTTTCGGCACTTCAAACTTTTTGATTCCGGCAATGATTGCCATGACGCTGATTCTGTTCGGATTGCATCCGTTTCTGAAAGGAGATGACGCGCATGCCTGACGCTGCACACTCCCTTGCCATCATCGGGGTGATCGTCGCCGTACAACTGGTCCTGCGGTTTCTTCCGTTTCTGATTTTCCGCCGGCACACCCCCCGCGCCATTCTGTATCTGGAAAAAGTATTGCCCTATGCCATTATGGGCATGCTGGTGGTATATTGTCTGAAAGATCTTTCTTTTACTGCGCAAACGCACGGCATTCCGGAGATCGCCGCCGTCCTTGCCGTGATTCTGCTTCACAAATGGCGGCATAACACCATGCTTTCCGTATTCGGCGGCACCGCTTTTTATATGATCTTACTGCGGATCCTCGGATAAACCCGTAAAAATCCGTTTTTTTCACAAAAATCGCATTTTTTCAAATTTTATCTTGCATCTTCCCGATGGGTGTGCTATAATAAAGAGTATTCTGAAAATTTGGTCTGAAACCGTCGGACATTCCGACGCAATTTACAAAACAGGAGCGAAAAACAGTGATTCGTACAGATTTAAGAAACATCGCCATCATCGCACACGTTGACCACGGCAAAACTACGCTCGTGGACGAAATGCTCAAGCAGGGCGGCGTTTATCACGAAAACCAAACGACCGAAGAACGCGTCATGGACAGCAATGACATTGAACGCGAACGCGGCATCACCATTCTTGCCAAAAATACTGCCGTCCATTACAAGGGTACCAAAATCAATATCATCGACAC